>CAMLPN010000015.1 GCA_946481965.1 uncultured Neisseriaceae bacterium
CATCTACTGTACAGTCGGCAAGATAAAATACGCCCAATTCTCCGGGCTTAATTTGCGGATGGTTACTTTTATCATACAGATAACGCCCCATGTTTTTAGACTGATTAATAAAATCATCAATATCTGTATGCTCAAACATGGCTTTGATAATGGTATAAACCGGATTGAGCTCTAAATCAGGAAAAAAATGAAACTGATACAACTCATCAAATTTAAAATTGGAAGTAATTAATTTATTAAGAGTTTCTTCCACATTTTC
This sequence comes from uncultured Neisseriaceae bacterium, assembly GCA_946481965.1. Taxonomy (GTDB): domain Bacteria; phylum Pseudomonadota; class Gammaproteobacteria; order Burkholderiales; family Neisseriaceae; genus Snodgrassella. The sequence goes on from CAMLPN010000015.1 coordinate 260, forward strand.
ATAATTACTTAATTTATCACACAGCCGCACACCATCCGCAGTACTTTTGTTGCCAATACTGTGTATGATCAATCTACTAATCTTTCCAAGAACAAATTTCGGCATAGATTCAAACATTCTTATAATCAATAAACAAAATTAATAAGCGCTGGTTATACCTGCGCTTATTTGCTTTTTACCAAGCTTTTCTGGATAACAAGAAAAAAAGTATTAACGCGAGGAGAACAAAAATAGCACCAACCAATCCAATATAATGAGTTGACAGTTTCACTAATACCTGGCTGCCGACAAAGGCTCCTCCACCGATACCTATATTATAAATGCCTGAATAAACAGATGTGGCAATGTCAGTCGCATCAGGCGCTGCATCGATCACTTTACTTTGCATTACCATACCAATAATGGTAATGGCTAATCCCCATATCACGCCTTGTATCATCGCAGTGTAGAGACTAAAGGAGCTAAAATAGAGTGATAATAAGCACGCCATCAATAATATCACGGGGACAACTAATATCGCTGTCGGATATTTACTTGCGTATCGAGTAAAAATAACACTACCAATCATGCCCGAAAATCCAATAACCAATAAAAGATGGACAACAATTTCCTGACTGAATCCGCCCACTTTCATCATAAATGGTGTGATGTAAGTATAGGCAGTAAAATGTCCTGTGATAATAATAGCTGTTAATAAGTAAATATTGAGTAAGGCCGGTCGTTTTAACACTTTTGGCAGATTTTTGATTGAAATGGTATTAATACTGGGGACTTTAGGAAGTAAGTAAATCAATAAAACTAAAATACCAAAGGCAATGCCACCAATACATAAAAACGTGATACGCCAACCAACTAATTCTCCTATTTTGGTACCAATAGGAATGCCGAGTACCGTTGCCATAGATGTGCCTACTACAATAAAGCTCATCGCTTTGGCCTTTTTGCCATTCGGCGCTAATCGAACCGCTAATGGCGTGGTAATAGCCCAAAATACTGCATGTGCACAAGCGATACCAATACGAGCTGTCATTAAGCTATAAAAATTCCAAGCAAAGCCAGCTAATAGATGGCTACCGATAAATAGACAAAACAGAAAAATAAGGAGTTTACGACGCTCCATTTTGGATGTTAATACGGTTAAGGGTAATGATAGTAATGATACCGCCCAAGCGTATATCGTTAATAATAACCCTGCATGAGCGACATCCATCGAAAAGCTTTCCGCAATATTAGGCAGTAAACCAACCGGTACAAATTCGGTGGTATTGAAAATAAATCCAGCAAAAGCTAAACAAAGAATCGACCACCAGATCTGAGAGCGCTTTTTAGCATTGTTCATGATTTTACTTAACGACGAGATAAATTAATTGTTGGTAATTATAACTGTAGTTTAACCATTAACAGCTTAATTGGTATGCTAGCATTAACACCAGCAATGAACTTATCAATCAATTAAAATTCAGTAATTTATCTTAGTCACTTAGTAATACATAATTTTTAAAATTGTTGGAAACAAATTTTGTTGTCAAAAACTATTAAATCAATAAAAGAATTAATCAGATTAAATATTATTTTTAACATTTCTTGATTTCTTTATAAGTTTTATAGATTAACCTTGATATTATTAATTTTATGTAATTATAATACCGATGAGTTCACGAGCAATGATCACAGGGTCTCTTGCTGCTTCTGATAAATTCGATTTTGAGGTTAAGAAATCAAATCTTGAGCTATCTGAGATTGCATCAACCTAAATATTTAAATGACTTGAGAGATGATTTTGAAATGGACCTTGCGAATTCGCCACAAAAGAGAGATTGAAAAATATCTTAAGCTAAAAAATTGATAATATAGATTTTGGAAGTTCTTTTTTTTAATTAATGAAAAACGACAATGAAATTTAAACTAATATTAATTACCTTGTGCATTATTTTTTTCGGAACTTCATCTGCTGAAAAATTAAATTTTGATATTGATCATAAAGTCATTAACAGTGCAAAATTTGATAATGGATTTGGTGCTCAAAACGACAGAAATTTCATTCAAAACGACAGAGATTTCATTGAACTTTATCAAGATAATAATCTTATTACCAAAATTCCAAGTTTTGATGAAGATGGAGGAAATCGTTTTGAGAAGATATTAACCCGCTACGATGGGAATAATATCATCAGGGTAATTACTTATTTCCCTGATAGAGGTCATTTTAGAATATATTACGATATAGGATTTAATAAAAATAAAAATTTATTTATGCTAAATAAAGTAAGTTTCGAAATACAAGAGTGGTTATCTGAGACAGATGCTAGAACTATTTATTGTTACCATCAAATCAATCAAGAGGTAAATGAGTTAATGAACATTGATGATTGGTTTCATAAAATACGACCTTCCGCTGATGGATGGGAAGATGGTACAGTAAAAGGGAATTGTATTGTGAGCAATAAAGTCGTTGAATACGAAAATGCTTATATTGTAGTTAAAAAATCACATCTATTGAGTAAACCAGATATAAATCATCATACAAAAATGTATTTATTTAAAGGAGATATAGTTAATTTATTAAAACAGGATCATGATTTTTATTATGTGGAATATATTAATTCGAAAAATAAAGCCACAAAAAAATGGCTTCATTGTTCTGCTCTAGAGGCTTGTAATAAATATTAGTTACAATATAATTTTTATTTATTTAATTGATTTTAAATCACTGTTTTTATTAAATTGAAAATTTAGATACGATTTTTAAGATAGAGTTTATCTTGTAAAACAGACTATAGACTTTCTAGTTGGCTAATATAATCGGGTGGAAAGTCACATACCTGCCCCTTTGTGCTATTAAGATGTTAATTGACTACGCGCATATACAACCATATCTTTAGGATAATAAATAAAGCGATGGAGTGTACTATCGTCAATATTTTTTAGATATGCTACCGCTGCGGCTTCAAAACACCAGTAGCCAACAAAAGAACAACAATCTCGTGAATCACCTTGTTGATTTAAATGACTATCCATGTAGCCATATCCAGTTTTACGTAATCCATCATACCAGCGTCGCAAATATTCGTCTAAAAATTTCAGTGTATCTTTCGGTTTTTCGGCATGAATGGCTTTATAAAGGGGATTACGAAAGCTCAACATTCGCGGCGTTTTTTCTTCAGTAATAGGATAATCAGGAATTTTCATAGCAATCAGACTATCTATCGCCTTTTCTCTATTTTCCTGATCATAATCAACAGCTTTAACAATTATTTCAAACCAATCTTGGCGTTCAAATAAAATACATAAACCTAAAAAATTTGACAGTTTTTCAGTTTCAAAATATTCCGTTAATATCATAATATTCATTTTATTATTTGGATTGGCAAGATTATATTTGTCTACATAATCATTTGAGTTCTTAATCAGTTTTACAATATGTTCCATCCTATAAAACAACTCACCACAACTCTTTCCTACTGTATAATCTAAACAAAATTGTTGATATTGCAGATCCGCCATAAACTCAGCGTAATCATCTTTTTCTCTTTTCATATCACCATCAATCAGACCAATTAGTTTAGTAAGTCTTTTTTGAAAGTAATGGTAAAAATCTTCATCTAATAATTTCTGACGACATTGTTGTTCAAATTTTGACATAATTATTCCATCTTCAAGACTGATTTTTTGCTTGTATGCTATGCATGTTATTCAGATTAAATCTTTTCCGAGAGTATATTTGTATTTTTGTACCTTTTTTATTTTTAAGACTTCGATGTTTCTCTAAAATAATATTTTCAATGGAATGAAACTCTAATAAATTCCCATTTATTTTTTAATAGATTAACTACGGATAAATTTTGAGGAGTAATAACGACACGATTAAACATCGCTAACGACTGCATTGACTTTTTTTGCCATTTCTTATCGTGATTTTTTATTTATTCATCCCAAACTTAAAATTTTTCTCAGTCAATCCATAGATAAATAGACGTATACTAAATTGTATTGATGTTATAAATACTGAAATTCCACTAAGAATCACTAATAAAAGGGTATTGTTACTAATATTTATAGGAGTAACAAATATTGTAAGAGAGAATAAGCATATAAATATTAGTACTATGATGATCATCCAGCCTCGCAATCTAAATGGCTTAGGTGCCTGTAATCTTACAATATTCGTTTTAGACCACTGCGTTACTCCTAGTGCTTATATTTTATGATATTAATCGACTACGCGCATATTCAACCATATCTTTAGGATAATAAATAAAGCGATGGAGTGTACTATCGTCAATATTTTTTAGATATGCTACCGCTGCGGCTTCAAAACACCAGTAGCCAACAAAAGAACAACAATCTCGTGAATCACCTTGTTGATTTAAATGACTATCCATGTAGCCATATCCAGTTTTACGTAATCCATCATACCAGCGTCGCAAATATTCGTCTAAAAATTTCAGTGTATCTTTCGGTTTTTCGGCATGAATGGCTTTATAAAGGGGATTACGAAAGCTCAACATTCGCGGCGTTTTTTCTTCAGTAATAGGATAATCAGGAATTTTCATAGCAATCAGACTATCTATCGCCTTTTCTCTATTTTCCTGATCATAATCAACAGCTTTAACAATTATTTCAAACCAATCTTGGCGTTCAAATAAAATACATAAACCTAACAAATTTGACAATTTTTCAGTTTCAAAATATTCAGTTAATATCATAATATTCATTTTATTATCTGGATTAGCTAAATTATATCTGTCTACATAATCATTTGATTTCTTTATAAGCTTTATAATGTATTCCATTTTATTAAATAATTCATTACAACTCTTTCCTACGGTATAATCTAAACAAAATTGTTGATATTGCAGATCCGCCATAAATTCAGCATAATCATCTTTTTCTCTTTTCATATCACCATCAACTAGACCAATAAGTTTGGTAAGCCTTTTTTGAAAATAATGGTAAAAATCTTCATCTAATAGTTTCTGACGACGTAGTTGTTCAAATTTTGACATAATTATTTCATCCACAAGATTGATGTTTTGCTTGTATGCTACGCATGCGATAGAGATTAAATCTTTTCCGAGAGGATATTTGTATTAAAGTTTGTCCTGAGATAATATTTTACAATTTTCTGTTTTTAAAAATTATTTCATCAATTATTGAATGCTGTTTTGTTGTTCTGGATAATATATCATGATAATAATCATTTAAACTTTCCTTGATATACTGTGCGTATTTAGTACAGTTAAGTTCAATTAATGTTTTTCTGTCTATTCTAATCACAATCGTTTTAAGTATATTATCCTCATTTGTAAATTCTCCTATAGCTGAATCATATTTACTTGTCACTTTTAATATATCATTACTAGATAAATTAAGAGAATAATTAGATATAAGCCTTCTATATTTTTTGTTAACCCTGCTCAGAATGAAATTATTCAAATGCCATTTTTTAATCAATTTTCTTGCTTTATCTTTATCAAGTATCTCTAATAAAGAATCAGGAAGAATTGATAAATAAAAATTTTTATCATCAGGGTAAGAGTCTATACTTAAAGATCCACCGAATTGTTCAAAAATCTTCTCCGGTTTATTTTCTGGATCAATGCTTTCAAAATATTCATTCAATATTGCTAATTTTTTTAATATATACTCTGTTTCAAAATACTCATGATCCATATTATCAATCATCGCGATAAAACTTAATTTTGCTGATATAAAAAGACCATCAATATTATCCAACTTTTTTTCTAATTCTAATTTTCTGTCATTCACAATAAACTTAGCAAAGAAATATTCCTGAAATGAACGATGGATAAATTCGAAAAAACTACCATCCTGTAAAAGTAAAGACACTGAATGCACAAAATCATATCGAATATCATTACCTTTACATATTTTATCTGGACTCAGCGTTTGTGAAGCAAACTCTATATATTTATCAATTTCTTGCAAACTGAATCTATATTTTTGGTCCTGATAAGTCATAGCACAAAAATACATAAAAACTTTTTCTAATTCTTCATGGGATAGCCCACTTTTTAATGGCCGGTGAAACCGTCCTTTTGATGCATCGTGTTCTTTAATCAGAACTTGAAAACATTTTTCATAGAAAATATGCCTTTTAGCTGGAATATCGCCATAATCATCAAATGTCAGTAGCATCATTGATGCTAATAAAGGATTTGAGAGAAATTCTTTATGCTTTTTAAATTTATATTTCGTTAAAAATTCAAGAAACTCTGTTTTTCTTTCTTCAACAAAATCAATTTTTGTTATGTATGATTGGCATTGGCGATAATCAAAGGGAAGGAGGTGCGCAACATGAAAATTTTCCCACGTTGTGAATTCATTCGGGCGGCTTGTCACTACAAAGGGGCAATACGGGTATTTTAAAGTTAATTTGATTATTTCCTCTTGAATATTGCTTTGTTGCGAATCACTTACTTCATCTAAACCATCAATTAAAAAATAAAATAAGCCTTTTTTTAAACCATATATAAATTGTTCTTGAGTAAAACTATCTGAATAGGTCAAGATAGATTCATATATACAATCAAATAATGTTTGAGTACCTGATGATATGTTTCTTAATTCAAAAAAAATGGGATAAAAATTGACCTGATTATCAATTAATTCTTTATAGACTTTTTTTAGAAAAATCGTTTTACCATTTCCCGCATAGCCTGAAATAATAGTTCTGTGTAAATCTGTGGCTATTGATGATTTTATTTCATCTTCTTCTAAAATATCATCATCTACTTTAAATTGCAGTGGCTCGTAAATTTTATCCAGCTCTGTAGGTCTATCCCGTTTCAGTAAGGTACGCACAAAAGCACATCTTTGGTAATTTGCTTTTATATATTCAGGCAACCCTTTATTTAGTTTCATTTCATGTTTTTTATATTGCGTAATACAGAATTCAGGGGCTGTTTTAGAAATAAAACTAACGAAATTATTAACAAATGAATCAATTCCTTTATTAGACAGCTCTTCTATACTCATAGTTAATATCTTTTATTTAATTTATATTTAAGTTACTAGGATTATATATCATTTAGCATTAAACAAAGCTTCAGTATTTACTTAAAAATAATTTATCTGCTGAATAAAGATAAATGCTATTTGTTTTCCATTTAAAATACAGCAATAATACTTTGTTTACAAAAACTGACTTATTTAATTTTAAGGATTTTGCATGTCTAGCCTACTCCCCATTACCGAAATTGCCCGTAACAGCGGTATTCCCGAACAATATCTTATTCCTTATGGTCGTGAAGTGGCCAAAGTTGATCTTAAAGTTATTCAGCCGGACAGCGCACAAGGGAAGCTAGTACTGGTTTCAGCGATTACCCCCACTCCTCTGGGAGAAGGAAAGACTGTGACAACTATCGGGCTGAGTCAGGGGCTGAATTTTATCGGCAAGAAAGCAATTGCCTGTATCCGTCAGCCAAGTCTGGGTCCGGTATTTGGTGTTAAAGGCGGAGCGGCCGGCGGTGGTAAAGCGCAGGTATTGCCAATGGAAAAGCTCAATCTGCATTTAACCGGTGATATCCATGCGATCACAGCAGCTCATGATCTGGCTTCGGCTGCTTTGGATGCGCGTCTTTATCATGAGGAACGTCTGGGTGAGAAATTTACTGAGCAAACTAAGCTACCACGTTTGAATATTGATAAAAACCGGATTGTCTGGAAACGGGTCATTGATCACAATGACCGCGCTTTACGTCGAATTAATGTTGGCGTTGGCGGCGGTGTTAATGGGGTGGAACGAGAAGATGGCTTCGAAATTTCTGCTGCTTCTGAATTAATGGCGATTCTGGCATTGGCAACAGATTTGCATGATATGCGTCAACGTATCGGACGGATCATTCTGGCTTATGATATGGATGGTAAACCCATTACCGCTAACCAACTGGAAGTAGCTGGCGCAATGACGGTATTACTGAAAGACGCCATTAATCCTAATTTAATGCAAACTGCTGAGCAAACGCCGGTGCTGATCCATGCCGGTCCTTTTGCCAATATCGCACATGGTAATTCTTCTGTACTGGCTGATAAGGTGGGTTTGCAGCTGGCGGATTATGTGGTTACAGAAGCCGGTTTTGGCTCTGATATGGGCATGGAGAAATTCTTTAATATTAAATATCGTCAGACCGGAGTAGCTCCATCCTGCATTGTGCTGGTAGCAACGGTACGCAGCCTGAAATCAAACAGTGGTCGCTTTAATATTAAACCCGGACAACCCTTACCTGCACAAGTAACTGAATGCAATGTGGAACTACTGGCTGAAGGCAGCGCTAATCTGGGCTGGCATATCCAAAATGCGAAAAGCTATGGCTTGCCGGTGATTGTGGCTATTAACCGTTTTCCATATGATCATGAAGAAGAATTGGATTTTGTACGCCAGTATGCATTAGAACATGGTGCTTTTGCCTGTGAAGTAAGTGATGCATTTACTCAAGGCGGTAGCGGTACGCAAAAACTAGCACAACATGTTATCGCAGCCTGTGCAGAAAAAAATCAGGTAGTTCTGCCTTATGCGGATGATATGCCTTTAGCGGATAAAATTCAGACAATGGCGAAAAAATATGGTGCCAGACAAGCTAATTTATCCGCTCAAGCATTACAAAATGTTGCAGAAATTAAGCAATTACAACTGGATCATCTGCCTTTGTGTATGGTGAAAACGCCGATGTCTATTAGCGCTGATCCGAATCTGAAAAATGTACCAACTGATTTTGAGGTTGAGGTGACACGTGTTGAGGTTTCTGCCGGTGCTGGTTTTATTCGGGTCTATACCGGTAATGTGATGACGATGCCCGGATTAGGCACGTTGCCAGCATATCGTGAGATTGATATTGATGCAGAAGGTAATATTCAAGGATTACATTAATTTAACGAGCTAATTCACTTTTCTGAAAGAATATCAACATTCGCCATAGCAGTTTCGGTACTGCTATGGCTATTTTATTTTGCAGAGTTTTATTTTGATAACTATGGCAAGTAGTTATGGGAGTAATGATGTTTGTTTATAATTAATACTATGTTTATGTAAATTTTGTTAATTTTAAAGTTATTTATATACAAATAAAGTTAATAATTTAATCTTTAAATTAAATTATTAACTTTAAAATTCATTTTTACACTATTATTTTGTGCGAATTTAAACTTTTAGTTTATATTCGCACTTAGTTTAAATGTATTGGTTTAGTTTAAAGGTTGTAATAAAGCATCAAATGCATCAATAAATTGCTGTATGCCATCTAATTGCAAGCGACTGGCCAGAGACTCCAGATTTATTCCAAGTTGTTCAATTTCAATCAGGGTACTTTTGGCCTGTGCCAAATCCTGAGTAATGGTCGCGGCGGCGGTACCATGATCTATAAAGGCATTTAAGGTGTGAGTAGGAATGGTATTGATGGTATCGCGTCCAATTACGTTTTCGATATAAAGTATATCTGAATAGTTGGGGTTTTTCGTAGCTGTGGAAGCCCACAATAAGCGGATCGGTGCTGCCTGTTGTATAGACAGATCTTTGAATTCACGACTTTGTATAAATTCCTGCCATTGTGCATAAGCAGTTTTAGCCAACGCCAATGCTGTTTTACCCTGCAAGTTAACCGGTAGACGGGGATCAACCGCACTATCAATTCGGGAAAGGAAAAAGCTTGCGACTACCTGTATACGGTTTACAGAAAGATTTTGCGCCAGTCGCTGGCGAATGCCCGCAGCGTGAGCATGATAAGCTTTTACTACCTGTTCTTTAGAAAATAATAAGGTCAGGTTAATATTCACTCCTTGTGCCACCAGAATGGTTAATGCCTGTAATCCGCTATCGGTAGCAGGAATTTTAATCATGGCATTAGGACGATCTAGTGTCTGCCATAAACGCTGTGCTTCACTAACAGTTGCAGCGGTATCATCAGCCAGATCAGGTGCAACCTCCAGACTGACCAGTCCGGCTGTACCATTGCTTTGTTCATACACTGAACGGCAGACATCACAGGCTGCCTGCACATCAGCGATAGCAAGATGTTCATAACGTTGTTTCGGTGACAATGACTGTTGTTTTAAGCGGGCTACGTCATCGGCATATAATGGATCACCTGCAAAAGCTTTCTGAAAAATAGCCGGATTGGAGGTGACACCACTGATGCCTGCCTCAAGCATTTTAGCCAGCTCTCCTGATTGTATTAATGATCTGGATAGATTATCGAGCCAGATTTGTTGTCCCAGTTTGTTTACCTCGGATATAACGGCCATATTTTTTCCTTTTTCTGTAAAGCAGTGTGATACACGAATATCTAAAATGCAGCTTTAATCAGTATCTGTACTAACATCAGGATTATTGTAACCAGACTATCTGTATTTGGTAAGTTTTTAGAGCGAACAAAATGCTAATACGGGTTATAATTAGACTAATATGGTGGAACATTTATACCTTGATTACTTAATGTTGACGGTTTTATGAGTGCACGCGAGAAATATTTGCTTTGGGGGCAGGAGGTATTTGTCATTGAAGAACAGGCTGTACGCGAAGTTGGTGCCAGTCTGGATGAGCATTTTACGGCAGCAGTTGCTACCATTCTGGACTGTCAGGGTCGGGTTATTGTCACTGGGATGGGTAAAAGTGGTCATATCGGGCGCAAGATTGCTGCATCGATGGCTTCTACTGGTACGCCTGCCTATTTTGTCCATCCGGCTGAAGCAGCTCATGGCGATTTAGGCATGATTGTTGATGGTGATGTCATTATTGCACTGTCCAATTCCGGAGAAAGTGATGAAATTCTGGCTATTATTCCGGCTATTAAGCGTAAACATGTCCAACTGATTTGTATTACCAGTAAAAATGATTCAACTATGGCTAAGCATGCGGATATTCATTTACGTGCACATGTATCCCTTGAAGCCTGCCCTCTGGGATTAGCACCGACATCCAGTACAACAGCAGTGATGGTACTGGGTGATGCGTTAACTGTAGCTTTGTTAAGGGCGCGACAGTTTACACCGGAAGATTTCGCCCTCAGTCATCCGGCTGGTAGTCTCGGTAAACGGTTATTGTTAACCGTTGCCGATGTCATGCATAAAGGTGCTGATATACCTTTAGTACAGACACAAACTTTATTAAAACAAGCCATTATCATTATGAGCGAAAAAGGTTTGGGTATGGTATTGGTAGTTGCTGAAGATGGTCGGTTGTGTGGTTTATTTACGGATGGCGATTTACGCCGTCTGTTTCAGAATAATCAGCAACTGGATGGCTTGGTAATGGCAGATGTTATGCATCAGAATCCGAAAACAATTACTTCGGAAAGATTGGCAACGGAAGCGTTAAAACAAATGCAGGCAAATAAAGTTAATGGGCTAGCCGTGGTTGATGAACATGATCATCCCATAGGTGCTATTAATATGCATGATTTACTACAGGCACGTATTGTTTAAAGCTGTTCTACCCATACTTAAGGAATGATGATGACTTCAATGATCTCTGCTTCTGTACGTCAGGCCGCTCAACAAATTAAGCTGTTTATTATGGATGTTGACGGTGTATTGACCGACGGACGGATTTTTATCCGTGATACAGGCGAAGAAATCAAGTCATTTCACACTTTGGATGGACATGGTATAAAAATGCTGCACAAACATGGTATTCAGACGGCGATTATTACCGGACGTGATGCTCCTTCTGTCGGTATACGTGTGCAACAGCTGGGTATCCAGCATTATTTCAAAGGTATAGCTGATAAACGCAGTTGTTATCAACAGTTAATTGCCAAGCTGGGCTTAGTAGAAGAGCAATGTGCTTATATTGGGGATGACGTAGTCGATCTGCCAGTGATGAAACATTGCGCTTTGGCTGTGGCGGTAGCAAATGCCCATCCAGTAGTATTAAGGCACGCAACTTATATCACCCATGCTGCTGGTGGTAGTGGAGCTGTAAGGGAGGTATGTGATTTGTTACTGGATGCGCAAGGTTATCTCGATGCTGATTTGGCGGAGTATCTGGCATGAGTGTTGTTCAGGCTCGCGGTAACTGGTTATTTCCCATGGTTTTAGCCATTGGTCTGGGTGCAATTAGTTTCTGGTTGGATCGGATTACTGAAGTTAAAACGGTAGAATTACCATTAAACCCGAAAGAACCTAAATATCAAGTTGAGGGAATTTCTGCCCAACGGTTTGATCAACAAGGGCAGCTTAGTGAAACGATTAACGCTGCAGCTGCACGCCAGTTTCCGCAGCAATCTGTTATTTATATTGATAAACCAGATATGCATCTATATAAGGATGGAGTTGATCTTTATCATATCACGGCTAATCAGGCACAATATTTTACCGATAGCCGAAAAGTTGATTTGATAGATGATGTATCATGGCATAAAAATGCAGTTAATAATGAGCCGGAGGGTCAGCTAAATACCAGCCTTTTGCATATTGATACGCAAACCCAATCAGCCAAAACAGATGCACCGGTAAAATATCAATATGGGCTATCCCAAGGCTCTTCAGTTGGTTTTGAATACGATAAACAGCGCGGTTTTCTGAACTTACCCGCTCGCGTAAAGGCAATTATTTATGATCCGAAAAAATCATAAGAAGCTATTGGTAACAATATGTTTATTGATAAGTAGCCTACATATATGGGCGTTAGAAAGTGACCGGCATCAACCTATACAGATTGAAGCAGATCAAGGTTCTCTGGATAAACAGAACCAGACTACTGTATTTAGTGGTAATGTTAAAATGCGTCAGGGCAGTATGTACATGAATGCAGCCAAAATCACTGCACATAAAGATAGTGCAGGTAATCAGACTATTATCGCTGTTGGCAATCCGGCCACATTCGGTCAACAGCTGGAAAAAGAAGGCATGGTCTATGGTAAGGGCAATAATGTACATTATGAAAGCAAGAGTGGAATTGTTACCATTACCGGTAATGCGCAGGTAAACCGTGGTGGCGATATGGCTCGGGGAGCTGTCATTGTTTATAACACAAACACTGAAGTTTACACGGTTAATTCAGCCCCCAAAGGTCGTGTAGTAGTGACTATTCAACCACAAACGAAAAAGAAATAAACCTGACATGAATGTTACAACCCCAAATGCAGCGAAAAGTAGCCAACTGTGTGTCAGTGGCCTGAAAAAAAGTTTTAAGCAGCGACAGGTCGTTAATGATGTTTCTCTTGAAGTCAATAACGGTGAAGTAATTGGCTTATTGGGACCCAATGGCGCTGGTAAAACCACCAGTTTTTATATGATTGTTGGTCTGATTGCAACGGATGGGGGTAGCATTACTCTGGATGGTGAAGAAATCAGCCATCGTCCGATTTATGAACGGGCGCGTTTGGGTTTAGGTTATTTGCCACAGGAAGCATCTATTTTCCGAAAAATGACCGTGGCACAGAATATTAATGCTATATTAGAAATCAGTTATCCGCGAGAAAAACGGGCAGAACAGCTGGAAATGTTACTGGCTGATTTACATATCGAACATTTACGCAACAATAAGGCTTTATCGCTGTCCGGCGGTGAACGTCGGCGGGTAGAAATAGCTCGGGTATTAGCCAGAAATCCACGATTTATTTTATTGGATGAACCTTTTGCTGGTGTCGATCCGATTGCCTTGATCGATATTCAGAATCTCATTTCTTTTTTAAAACAACGTGGAATTGGCACACTAATTACAGACCACAATGTTCGTGAAACTTTACGAATTTGTGATCGCGCTTACATTATCAATCAAGGCAGCGTACTGGCTGCCGGCATACCGGAAGATTTGGTCAATAATGAAGAAGTACGCGCGGTTTATTTGGGAGAACATTTTGAGTATTAATTGCCTATGCAAAAGCCAGCTTCGCAACTAAAACTAAAACTCAATCAACAGCTAAGTCAAAAACTGCAACAGTCTTTACATGTTTTACAGCTCTCTACTCTGGAATTACAGGAATTGGTTGCCGGCTGGCTTGCAGACAATCCATTTCTGGAAGAGATTGACAGCTTTCAGGAAGATGATTTAGCTACAGAACAATATGTACAGCCTCCGCAAACTGGTAGACATCATGATGATATTGAGGCCTGGGAAACGCTGCCTGATGATCCTGATATGTATACCATGCTGCATCAGCAAGTATGCCATTATAATCTGGATAATTCCACAGCGACATTAGTGCATTTTTTGATTGATAATTTAACTGAGCAGGGTTATTTAGGTAGCAGCCTGATTGATTTGGTGGAAAATACCCCGCTGGAATGGCAACTGAACGAAGAAGAATTGGCGCATGCATTAAGTATATTGCAGCAATTCGAACCATCTGGTGTCGGAGCACGTGATCTGAAAGAGTCATTGTCTCTACAACTGGATAATCTGACTGATCAACAAACCAATACTGATACTCTGGTATGCGCTCGTTTATTAATTGATAATCATTTTGGCCAATGGTTAAGTACCCATCAGTTAAACCAGTTATATCGACAACTACCTCAATTCACACCCTCTATTATTGATAGTGCTTGCCAGCTAATTGGTCGACTAAACCCCTTCCCCTGTTATGGCTTATCTAATGGACATACAACCATGGCTATCCAGCCGGATATGGAAGTTTATAGCGATTCCAACGGTAAATGGCAATTACGAATTTTAAAAAAATCTTTTCCGTGCATACGCATAGAGCATAATTTCCAGCAATGGTTACAGCAATCAGACCAACAAATAGATCCATTATGTAAAACCAAATGGCAGGAAGCACAGGCTTATATGAACAGTCTGGAAATGCGCAAAAATACTTTACAACGTTTGGGAGAATGGATCTTACAACAGCAACAGGATTTTTTTACATTCGGTGCTTTAGCACTTGCCCCATTGACACTTAAAACCACTGCGCAGGAACTGGGATTGGCTGAAAGTACCATCTCCAGAGCAATCAATCAGAAATATTTGATTTGTTCTCAGGGCATTTTTCCATTACGCTATTTCTTTAGTTTGGCCGTGTCTACCAATAACGACACCTCAGCTGGAAATAGTCAGACAGCAGTTAAGTCTTTATTACAAACATTGATTAGTCAGGAAGACCCGCGTCGCCCCTTTTCAGATTCATATCTGGCTGAGCAATTGGCAAAACAAGGAATTAATTTGGCCAGACGTACAGTTGCAAAATATCGAGAGGCCTTGAAAATTGCGCCAGCGCACCAACGTAAACTACAGCATGAAAATCGTTAGCTAAATTTAAATTTTTTCCAGTCTAGTAAAGACTATTCATCAAGGAGACGTGGTATGAACCTGAAATTTGTAGGCTTAAATTTAGATGTTACAGCAGCACTGAAAGAC
This sequence comes from uncultured Neisseriaceae bacterium, assembly GCA_946481965.1. GTDB lineage: Bacteria > Pseudomonadota > Gammaproteobacteria > Burkholderiales > Neisseriaceae > Snodgrassella. The sequence continues at coordinate 15,579 of CAMLPN010000015.1, forward strand.
TATACCACTAGTAAACTGGAGCGAATTATTCGCCATACTGATCAGATGATTAATGCATCTGTTACTTTTTCTGTAGAAAAATTACTCAAAAAAGTAGAAATTAATTTGCATTTAGCTGGTAAAGATATTCATATACTAAGCACAGATAACGATATGTATGCTGCTATTGATGCGCTGATGGCAAAACTGGATCGAGCCGTGATCAAGCATAAAGAGAAAAAACAGCCTAGTCGTGCTGTGCCGACTTTGCGAACTGAAAGTGTTGCCGAAGAAATGGATTAAATGAATTTATCTATTTTACACTTCGCAAAAAATGGTTATATATTTATATACTATTTAGTTTCTGCTACACTGATTTAACAGTATTATCATTTTATTTGTAATGAGTTTGTGCCTGTTACCGGCTTGATACTGGCGCAGATCATTTTAACTGGTTTTAGCATGTTTTAATAAATTGTGCATAGAAAGGTTTATCATGAAATCAAATATCAAAAAATTCGTTTTTTTAGCTGTCTTAGCCTCCACTTTGACTGCTTGTGCTGACATGACACCAGCACAACGCCATACTGCAGCCGGCGTAGTTGTCGGTGGAGTAGCAGGTAATATTCTAGGCGGAGACACTGGCGCCACTTTAGGTGGAGCGGCTTTAGGTGGTGTGATTGGCAGCCAAATAAAATAATTTAGTTCGCTTATTTATAAAATAGCCTGCTTGTATAAGCAGGCTATTTTTACAATTAAACTACTCCGAATCGGGTGACACAATTTTACTGATGCGTATCCTATCCAGACGGCGACCGTCTTTACTCAATACTTCAAAGCGATAGCCGGCATAATCAATCGTATCACCTTCATTAGGAATATCTTCCATTTCTTCCATGATCAAACCGGCCACCGTATGATACTCAGCATTTTCTGACAGTGGCGGTAAATGCAAATGCTGAGCCAAAACAGCATACTCCAGACTACCATCTACAGTCATACTTAAATCAGCATTTTGCTGAATACTGGGCGCCTCAGTACGTTCGTATTCTTCAGGGAAATCACCGGCAATGGTTTCCAGCAAATCTTTCATCGTTACCAGACCTAATACTGCTCCGAATTCATCTACGACTAATGCGATATCGGCACTGCTGGAACGAAATAATTCCATAGCATCTAAAACAGTACTGCTATCGGGTAAAACTAATGGCTGCCTTAAAGCCTGCATAATATTCAGCTGTTGTTTTTGTAATAATTGATTCAGTAGATCTTTTTTGTTGACAAATCCTAATGGCTCATCAATCCCCGCTTTACCAACCACAATTAACCGTGAATAAGGAGTAGATTGTAGTTGTTCATGCTGTTGTTCACGCGACTGCGAGACGTCCAGTCTTTCGATATCACTGCGGGGGGTCATTACGCCGGGAATGGGGCGCTCAGCCAGAGTTAATACGCTGCGAATCATAGATTTTTCATTTTCTTCAAAATGCTCATCATCTTCACTTTGCAATCCACTTTTGGCCAGCTCTTTTTCTCGTAAACCCATCATTCCCAATACGCTATCGGCGGTACGATAACGCCATGAACGGCCGATCATATCGTTACGACGTGTATTGCGGGTTGATATCTGATTGAATATTTCGATGACAATTGAGAAAGCAATTGCAGCGTATAAATACCCTTTGGGTATTTCAAAATGTAAACCTTCCGCAATCAGGCTAAAACCGATCATTAGCAAAAAGCCTAAACAAAGAATAACCACTGTTGGGTGACGATTAATAAATTCGGTTAATGGTCCGCTGGCCCAAATCATCATTGCCATGGCGATAATGACGGCTATCATAGCCACAGTAATGTGTTGCACCATGGCTACTGCAGTAATCACCGAATCTAAAGAAAACACAGCATCCAGTACAATAATCTGGATAACGACACTCCAGAAACTGGTATATACCGTGACATTCGTCACCGCAGCCATAGCTGTATGACCTTCCAGTCGTTCATGCAATTCAGTAGTTGCTTTATACAGGAGAAACATCCCACCAAATAGCATGATCAAATCTTTAACCGAAATTCCATAACCACCGATATGAGCAAAAGGTTTGGTCAAGGTCACAATCAGCGACATCATAGCTAGCATGATGATGCGAATGATCACAGCCAAACTTAGACCAGTTATGCGAGCATGACTACGATTTTTCGGGCTGGCTTTATTGGCCAAGATGGCCACAAATACCAGGTTATCGACACCAAGCACTATTTCCAGAATAACAAGTGTGGTTAGTCCGATCCAAGTGGTCGGTTCTCCCAACCAGCTAAAATCCATTTTCTTTTCCTATTCACAAAACGACAACAGGCAGCCTGTTATGACAACAGGCTGCCTGAAATTCAGAGAAAAACACGTCCGTAAAACTTTACTACCCGAGACACCGTCTTTCATTCAGAATCTATCCTCAAATTTAATTCATTATAGAGCTTTAGTTTAACAGCCTGCATTAAAAAATCAAGCTTAAATACTTATATCAACATGGCTAAAAAAGTAGGTAATTACTCAGATTATCTGTAAAACATGATATGCTGTGACTATCTCATCTATTGATATTTAGTTTTCATGAATTTGTTTCACCACGCCAAATTTTACACGACAGTAAATCATTTGAAAGATCTACCGGCTACCACAGCAGAAATCGCATTTGTTGGTCGCAGTAATGCAGGTAAATCCAGTGCAATCAATACGCTAACCAATCATACCCGTCTGGCTTATGTTTCAAAAACCCCAGGTCGCACCCAACATATTAATTTTTTTGAATTGGCTAATGGTAGATTTATGGTGGATTTACCCGGTTATGGTTATGCTCAGGTACCTGAAGCCGTACGTCAACACTGGGTCACTTTGTTAGGTAATTATCTGCAAACACGATCACAGCTGATCGGCTTAATTCTTATCATGGACATCCGTCATCCCTTGAAAGAACTGGATAAGCGCATGTTGGATTTTTTTGCCGTAACAAAACAACCGGTTCATATTTTGTTATCTAAGGCTGACAAACTGTCTAAGAACGAACAAATCAAAACACTGGCTATGGTTAAAAAATTACTTCAACCTTATGTTGCGCGTCAGCAAGTAACAGTACAACTTTTTTCCAGTTTAAAAAAACAAGGGATAAATGAAGTTAACGATATTGTTGCTGCTTGGTTTTCCCAGCATGATAACAATAGTAGGCAACAAGCTGAATAGCTACTCAATTTTGTCCAAACTTGTTATTCAGTAATGGATATTTTTATTTAGTAAATATACAGGTGCAATCAAAAACAGCAAAACTCTAAGCAATATCCTCATTTCCTTTCGGGTATGTATTTAGACTTTTTTCAGTTAGTGCCAGCTGCTCTGTGGATTAGTACTGTTAATTTTACATTCTGCTCCGGTTCAAATATTAGAACAGATGAAAATAGTTTATCTGAACTTTTATTTTGATTAAATGCTAATCATTTAACCGCTATATACTGAATTATACGTAAATTAAACAGACAAATATGCTTATAAGATATTTATCCGTTTTATATTTATAAAATTATATAGTTATTTTTTCTGGCGTATTTTATTTTTACTGGGCGTATACTTAGGCAACACAAAGTGCATAATCAAGCCATTAGGTTGCAGATTTTCCGCATATATCCGTCCATGATGCCGATCCATAATGTGTTTGGTTAAAGCCAAACCTAAGCCGGTACCGGGTTTATTCGCACTGCTATCGGCTCGATAAAACGCTGTAAATATATGTGGTAACTGATTTTCTGCTACACCAGGACCATTATCAGAAACATCTATCTGCCACTGAGCTTTACCACCATCGTGCAGATGTACTTTGATACGGCTACCATTTGGACTGTAATTAATAGCATTACGAATTACGTTATCAAATGCACGATACAGATAGCTTTCGTTAGCCTCAACAACTGCATCTTCGGGAATATTACATTCCCAAAATAAAGTTTGTTCATGCTGGATGGCTACGGCCTGATTATCTTCTACAATTTGCTTAATTAAAGGTACCAAAGCTAATGGTTCCAGTGTGATGGGTAAGTCTGAGGTTTCCAACCGTGACAAGGTAAGCAGTTCACCCACCAGTAAATCCATTCTTCCCAATTCACTTTCTAGACGTTGTAAGTGTTGTTCCTGTTTTTGTGGTTGCACATGAATTAATCCGATAATCGCTTGCATACGTGCTAACGGAGAACGCATTTCATGTGAAACATGATGCAGTAAATGACGTTCTTTTTCGACTAGCTTTTGTAATTTATCAGCCATATTGTCAAACTGGACTGCCAGCGAATACAACTCATCACGACGTTCCGACAATTGGTGAGATACTCGTGTCTGTAAATTACCCTGTGCCAAGCGATCCATACCTCGCCACAGTACCCGAATTGGCTGAGTAATGTTATTGGCCAAAATGTAAGCCGTCAGTAAGCCAACGACAATAATAAAGCTAAGAATAATAAATTCGTGCCACACCGGTGCAATGGGCAGACCAGGAATAAAAAACGGACTAGGTGGTCTTGGTGTACGTTCATAATTCCAACCACGAATCATAAACAAATATTCTTCACCCAGAGAATTGTAGGCAATGCGTACCAATTTAGATTTAGGATGTGACAAAGCAAATTCGTGGGCTTTATCAATATCCTCCGGATCAATTGGCCGACCAAGAATATCATTTTTATCATCGCCGGTGATTACATATAGGTTTTCACCTCCAGGACTATTGCCCCATTCCTTTAACTGCTCACGTATTCCTGCATCCCCACGAGCCAGAAAAGCATTCATGGTACTACTTAACAGATTCTCTTCGAAGTTTCGCTGCTGTTTAAATCTAGTCTCAGCTAAGGTGTTTTGTACTAGCCAAAAAGATGAGCTGGCCACAAATATGGCACAGACAATAACAGCACAAAAAGTAGCAAAAATACGTGGAAACAGTTTCATAAATCAAAACAGGCTGTTTAAGCAACAGCCTGTGTGTCCATTTAGTTTTTAACAAATAAATATCCAAGTCCACGTACCGTCTGAATCAGGCTTGCATTGCCTAATTTATGGCGGATACTGGAAATATGTACGTCAATACTGCGATCAAATTTAGCTAGTTTCCGGTCCAGTGCTTCTAAGGACAAAGTTTCTTTGCTGACTACCTGGCCAGCATGACGCATCAATACTTCCAGTAAATTAAATTCTGTACTGGTTAGTTCTAGTGGTTCTTCATCAATAGTTACCTGACGTTTTGCTGGATATAGCACTACACCGCTGGCTGCAATACTGTTCGGAATACCGTTCTGGTCATTGTCATGACTTTGATGAGTACGACGTAAAATAGCATTGATGCGTGCTAACAATTCGCGTGGCTGACATGGTTTAGGTACATAATCGTCAGCGCCCATTTCCAAACCAATAATCCGATCAATGTCATCACCTTTGGCTGTTAACATGATAATCGGGATTTTGCTTTGTACACGTACAGTTTTCAATACATCCAGACCATTCATCTTTGGCATCATAGAATCCAGTACTACAACATCATACTGCCCAGACAGAATGTCTTTCACTCCAGTCTCACCATCAGCTACACTACTCACTTCCAGCCCTTCGGCTGTCAAATACTCAGTTAACAATTCTGTCAATAAATTATCATCATCAATCAAAAGTACACGATTCATATCATCCTCCTCAATGGAAGTATAGGGTCTGTTTTTACTACAAGCTTTTAACTCAATTTACGGTTTATATCTTAACATGTAGTTAAAATTTATCTTTACATAAAAGGCGCTTTTGCTAATTTTTTCATTTAAAACCACAATGTTAAGCAATCATATTGCCAATTACATACATTTGAATGATTGTGGTTTTTGTCCAATATATTGGTTACATAACTGCACTAAATGTGGTTTCAACACCACAGTCTGTGGCTGCTGGTTAACTTTTTTCAACATATCTGACATTGAATTTGGGTAATAATGACTCATCTGATCAAACCATATTTTTGCTTCTGGAAGCTTTTTATCTTGTGAAAGATAAAATCCTCGTACCAAAGTATTAGGATACGGTCGGTAACTACCCGTTAGTAGTGCCGCTTGTTTACCCCAAGACGGTAAATCAGGATAAACCGTGTTAAGCTTTTCCAGAATCGCCATGTCAATGTAATAGCGCATAAAATACATATGTTTACGCAAATACTGCATACGTTCTATCTGTTTTGTGCGTGGTAAGGAATTGCTGGCACGAATCTGAACAAATTGCTGATATAGCACCATTTGCCAAAAAATCATGACCAGAGTAGCCAAAGATATCGCAAACCAAAATAAGACACTTTTATCGGACAATGGCTGGTAATCGATAATTTTTTGGTTCGCTGGCACTGGAGTTAAAGCAATACATAAGATAAATATTGCCAGAAAATAAACATACCATAACGGATACTCCAGCATACTATGGCAAAGAGAAACCAGAATAAGACTGACCATCAAGATTGAAGCAGGATTAAATCCTTTGCGTAAATGAGGCCAGATAGCCCAAATAAAACAGCCAAAAATAAATAAAAATCCCACTAGTCCGGTTTCAGCCAACAACTGTAAAATCAGATTATGACAATGAGTAAACAATACATAAATTTCATACTGGCGAAAATCGTGTGGATAGACGCCAGCAATAGCAAAACCCTGATACGAATAACTTCCCCAGCCATAGCCAAGCCATGGTGAACTTTTGAAAATTAACCAAGCTTTATGCCATTCCATCTGTCGACCAGATTGAGCAAATCCTCCTTGCTCCAACCGAGAAGTACCAGATTGGAAACTGATGTGCCACAGCCATTCAAATAACGGGCTAAGTACCAACTGAAACAGCAGCACCAAAACAACACCAACAGCCAACAACAATAGAAAACGATTGGCTGATTTACCAGCCCTACAACGCCATAACAATAGTGAAATACCGATTACAGCAACATAAACAATAATCGTTCGGGAACCGATCAAACCCATTATGCCAGTAAACCAGATCAATAACGGCAGTGCCAACCAAACCGGCAAGCGACGCTGTTGCCACAAAAAACATAAAGCCAATACACCCCACATCAGATAATGGCCAAGATGATTGCGTTGAGCCAGCTGTCCATATACATAATGATTCCCTGGACCTGTTAAAACTCCAGGAATAGACCCGGCTACACCAGCAAACTGCAACGCACAGACAATGGTTTGCAATAGCACACCTATGACCAGTGCAGTCGCCAAAATTGTTACTGCTTCAGTTTGTCCGATCCTGATTACCCAGACACGTGCAGCCCAGGCAAGTGCCGCCATAACCACAAAAATAAAAGCAGTCAAATCAGATTGAGTTAGATAAGGTAGCTGCAAATATCTGGCCTGAATTATCAACAACACTGCCAATATCAACAATGCTATTGAGGCAGGAGGCAGCAAAACACGAAATTTTTGCGTTAATACGGTTAATCCAACCAAGCTGGTGGCAAAAAATAACGAGCCAGCATCTAGATAGAAGCTTGACATGGTACCGGTACGCCAGCTGGACATAAAAGGAATAATGCCTAATGCCAACATACCAGCCCACCAGATAATATTGGTTGACCAATGTTTCACATCATCTTGCGAATCAATTTGTTGCTGATTCATATTTTCTCCAACAAATGATGGAATGTTTAATGAAATATCATCACAAACAGGCTGTCCGAATATCTTCAGACAGCCTGAGATAAAAACAGAAAATTATAAATACAGTTTAGTCCTGTTCACTGGATATGTTAACCACCGAATTTACCCTCTTATTACCCAGACACCGACAAGCAATAATTCCAATCTCATACAGCAAAATCAAAGGTAATGCCATCAGTGTCTGAGACAAAACATCAGGCGGTGTTACTATGGCCGCAACCACAAAAGCACCAACAACCACATATGCACGAGCGCGTTTGAGCTGAACTACTGATACTATCCCCATCCGATTAAGTAAAATAACCAGAATTGGTACTTCAAAGGTCACACCAAAGGCCACAAACATACCCAATACAAACGACAGATATTTGTCTATATCAGTCGCCATAGTCACACCTACTGGTGTCATACCGGTCAAAAATTTAAATATAATCGGAAAGACCAGATAATAAGCAAAAGCCATACCCAGAGCGAATAGCAAAACACTGGCAATCAATAAAGGCAAAATCAGCCGTTTCTCATGCCGATATAACCCCGGTGCTACAAATGCCCAGATTTGATACAAACTATGTGGTAAAGTCATTATAAAAGCGGCCATAAGTGTGACTTTGATCGGCACAAAAAAAGGCGCTATCACCTCCGTGGCAATCATATGATTACCTGCCGGCAAATTCACCAATAACGGCTCAGCCATAAAAGTATAAATTTTTTGTGCAAAGGGAACCATGACTATAAAACACAACAGCCACACCCCAAGCACCCACAGTAAACGACGACGTAATTCCAGCAAATGCTCAATTAAGGTCAGTTCAGTATTTTCATTAAGCGACATAACAACGTATTCTATCAATGCCGACGTACACGCAATTTTGGTATCAACTGATGTTTTGGTCGCATATCACGCTTACGTTGTAATGCCTGCCTACGCAATGATACACGATGAATTAACGGTATTTCAGACGGAAAATGATTTGAACTCAGAGGTGAACATGACTCAGAAGTACCATTGCTGTATTCAGGGGTTATAATTTCACGATTAACAGTTTCCACTTCATGTCTTAAACTGCCAATATTGCGATTGATATCGGACTCAATAGATCGAGCTGCCAGCTCAAAACTATCACGTGCCTGCTTGAATTCTGCAACTGCAGCCTGCTTATTTAATTCCGTTTTCACATTATTAATAAAATTTTGAATACGACCAACCCATACACCTGCACTGTGTGCTACTTTAGGCAATTTTTCCGGTCCGAGTACAATCAATGCCACAACAGCAATCAGCAAAATTTCACCAAAACCCAAACCAAACATAGCGTTTTAAACTTTATGATCGTCTTGTTTATGTTCGATAATTTCATCTTTAGAGATATTTGCTTTATCTCCTTCATTTAATCCTTGTTTAAAATCATGGACAGCACTACCAAGATCCTTTCCGACGTTGCGCAATTTCTTTGTACCAAATACCAGTACAACAATCAGCAATACCATCGCCCAATGCCAAATTGAAAAACTACCCATTTTTAATCCTTTTACTTCTATACCATAAAACTACATAACCATTACTCATCTGTAACAGCGTATATTTAAAATAATACATCATTACCCAGGCTGACGGCTGGCTTTTTCCGCAAGTCCTGATACATATTGCCGTCGTTGCAACTCATTTAAAACATCTTCTACCTGCAATTGATGATAAGTCATCAAAACCATAGTATGAAACCACAGATCGGCTACTTCTTTAACCAGATGATTTTTATCACCATCTTTAGAAGCCATTAATACTTCGCCAGCTTCCTCAATCACTTTTTTCAAAATTTTATCTTCACCGCTGTGCAGTAATTCCGCCACATATGAGCTTTGCGGTGAAGCATCGCGTCTAGAAATGAGTATATCGTTCAACTCGTAAAGAACTGAAGCTGCGCTGCTAGCATTTTCTGTAGCGTTCATCTGGCTTTTTTCATCCATATTTTAGGATATTACCTGTTAATCAGAATAATGAGGATATATTTCTTGTTCACTCTTAATTACCGGATCAGTTATCTGCCAGTCATTATGTTGGCAAACTCGATAAAAACAGGAGGCATGCCCGGTATGACAGGCAATATCTCCTTGCTGGTCGACCAGTAAAACAATTGCATCACCATCGCAATCCAGACGCAATTCGTATACTTTTTGTCTATGACCTGATTGCTCACCTTTCATCCATAGCTTTTGTCGCGAACGACTATAATAATGAGCAAATCCAGTAGCCACTGTGCGCTGTAACGCTTCGGCATTCATCCAAGCTACCATCAGGATACGCATACTAAGCCTGTCCTGAACCACAGCACAGACCAAAGAATTGTTATCCCATTTAATGGCATCTAATAGTCCATTTGCCATTATCGGCTTCCTTGCTTAATTTTTTGAAATTAATCTAATTGACAACTAAATTTTATAGACGAACAGAAATACCGGCTTTATGCATTGCTTTTTTAGCATCACCGATTCGTACTTCTCCGAAATGAAATATGCTGGCAGCTAACACAGCATCTGCATGACCTGATTGTACACCTTCAATCAAATGAATGATATTGCCTACTCCACCGGAAGCAATAACAGGAATAGATACACCATCACTTACTGCTCGGGTTAAAGGAAGATTAAAACCAGTTTTGGTGCCATCACGATCCATACTGGTTAATAGTATTTCACCGGCTCCCCTTAAAGCCATTTCTTGCGCCCAAATGACAGCGTCCAAGCCCGTTTTCTGCCTGCCACCGTGGGTAAATACTTCCCAATGAGAATTACCAGCATCAACCGCTTTGGCATCAATGGCCACCACCAACACCTGACTACCAAAAAAAGCACTGATTTCCTCAACCAGTTCAGGCCGATGTACTGCTGCCGTATTAATTGATACTTTATCAGCACCAGCATCCAATAGCCGTCGCACATCAGCTACCGTGCGTATACCACCACCTACAGTTAATGGAATAAAAACCTTACTGGCCACTGCTTCAATCGTATGCAAAATCGTATCACGATTTTCAGAACTGGCGGTTATATCCAGAAAAGTTAACTCATCAGCGCCCTCATCATTATAACGTTGCGCAACTTCTACAGGATTACCGGCATCCCGCAATGCGATAAAATTTATACCTTTGACAACACAACCATTATCCACATCCAGACAAGGGATAATGCGTTTGGCTAAAGCCATATAACTATCTTTCTTAGAATTCTTAATAAACCTACTAACCAATCATAAATTGTGCCCATTGCAGTGAGTAGTTGTAAAAAAAGTAATAACCAATTGACGTTACTAAAGCATAAATCATTACGCTAGCTACACTAAAACAAATAACATCCAATAGCCAGATTACCAAAAATACATAAATCCACTGAAAAAAATAACTTAGCATCAAAACCCAACTAAATTCTGGTAAAGATCGATCTACTATACATGTTGAAACAAAAGATAAAAATGTAATCAAAATTGCTTCTGTTAATGCATGAGCTTCTCGATTTGTGGAAAAAATGAGCCATAAACCTAATACTATGCCCAATAAAATACCTAACATGTATGGTGTCTCCTTTAATAAATCAGTAGAAACTATCTATTTGACACTTATAGCAATATGGATAACAAAATAAATCATTTATATTAAATGGAAATATAACTTTCTCACCATACCGATGTTAAAACCAGAATATTTATAATTTCATAATAAAAAAAACAATTAAATTGATAATAATTGTTAATATTTAACTGAACTAGCCTCTTTTTGTGCCACGGCCAGATTAAGTGTACCTTCATAAATAGCCCGACCAACAATCGCACCGACCACGCCATATTTTTCTGCCCGACATAATGCTTGAATATCTGTAATATCAGTCACCCCACCGGAAGCAATTACGGGAACGGAAATGGCCTGAGCAAGCTTTATTGTTGCGTCTAAATTCACTCCCTGCATCATTCCATCGCGCCCAATATCGGTATAAATAATACTGTTTATGCCATATTCTGCGTAACGGCTGGCTAAATCAATTACCTGATAATCAGTAACATTGGCCCAACCATCAATTGCAATCATTCCTTCTTTAGCATCCAAGCCAACAATAATCTGTCCTGGAAATTCCCTACAAGCCTGTTGTACCAACTGAGGATTTTTGACGGCAGCCGTTCCAATAATGATATATCGCAATCCTAACTGCAAATATTGTTCAATCGTGGCCAAATCACGGATACCACCACCTAACTGAACAGGTATATCCGGTCCTACTGCATTCAAAATAGATTTGATCGCCACTTTATTTTCCGGTTTTCCCGAAAATGCACCATCAAGGTCAACCAAATGCAAACGGCGAGCACCTTGTTGACACCAATGTGTAGCCATTTGCGCTGGGTGATCTGAAAAAACTGTCGCTTTATCCATCAAACCTTGCTGCAAACGTACGCATTTTCCATTTTTCAGGTCAATTGCAGGTATTAATAACATTGAATATCACAATACGTTAAAATGGTTAATTCGAATTTGTTCATACTGAACCATCCCACAATAAAAAATTTTGTAAAAGCTGCAAACCAGCATTGTGGCTTTTTTCAATATGAAACTGCGTAGCAAATACATTATCCCGACCAACCACACAGGCAAATGCATCAGGATAATCCGTGTTTGCCAGTACTATATCTTTTTGCTGCGGCAATAAATAATAACTATGAACAAAATAAAACCACTCGTCCTGCTTGATATTGGCAAATAAAGGATGTTTTTGTGTCTGCTGAACACGATTCCATCCCATATGTGGCACTTTCAGTCGCCTACCTTGTTTATCAACATGCGCTGAAGAGAAACGTACAACAGATCCTGTAAACCAACCTAATCCAGTAGTATTCCCTTCTTCACTGAATTCAAACAGTAACTGTGCTCCAACACATATACCCAGAAATGGTTTATTGCGCAAACTCTCCAGCAATACTTCTTTCAAACCATTATTCTGTAACGCTGCCATACAATCTGGCATCGCTCCTTGACCGGGAAAAATAATTTTATCAGCAGCGAAAATTTTTTCCGGATCCGCAGTCAACTCAATTACAGCATTTACATTTTGTAATTTATGAGCAACCTGAACAGACTGCAATACAGATTGCAGATTGCCCATACCGTTATTGATAATTGCTACTTTCATTACCGCGCTCTCAAAATATATTTTAATAATTGAGTAGATGCATAAAAAATAATAAATCTCTCAATAACACGTAATCATATTGTAAAATATTGTTACTGTAAATGATGAAATAATCATGATATTTATTATTAGCTAACATAATAACTAAATAGGTTAATTATTATAGCACGGATTAGAACCACCATGAATGTATAACACCTTTACATATATAGTTTAGCAAACGATCCATCCTAATTTTAATTTAATTTAACCATATGCTTATTGATTTATTTACAGTTAAAATTGGTAAATATTTTCAACACCAAAATTCACCTCACTATATCCTTGCAGCTTTACACCAATTAATTACTAAATCCAGATTAATTTTACATAGTTCAAATTATATAAAAGGACAATAGCAAGAATAATGAATGTTAGCTATAACCAATTCTTCTGTAACATATTAAGCGCAATTTTATCTCTAATATTGATTAAATAATTAGTAAAGTTGAACATGGTTATATGGTTAATTATCGTTATTGTAAAATTAATTTTTATATAAAACAAAACTATATATTAATTATTATTTTCACTCATCTATCGCTGGCAAAATAAAGTAGTTTTAATATCATGCCGTCAAGGTGCCTTTGGTTGATGGCATAACGCCTGCCATCCGTTCATCATAAGCTATAGCCATACGTAGGGCACGACCAAAAGCTTTAAAAATGGTTTCAGCCTGATGATGAGCATTAATTCCACGTATATTATCAATATGTAAAGTCATCATAGCATGATTAACCAGGCCTTGAAAAAACTCACTAATCAAATCTACGTCAAATCTTCCAATCGAAGCTCTGGTAAACACAACGTTAAATAGCAATCCTGGTCTTCCCGACAAATCTAGAACGACTCTACTTAATGATTCATCCAACGGTACATAACTGTGCCCGTAGCGACAGATCCCACTTTTATCTCCTAAAGCCAGTTTAATCGCCTGCCCTAGTGCAATGCCTATATCTTCTACTGTATGATGATCATCAATATGCACATCACCGCAGCATTTGATTTCCAGATCAATCAGGCCATGACGGGCAATCTGATCCAGCATATGTTCCAAAAAAGGCACCCCAGTATCAAAATGTCCAATACCTTTTCCATCCAGATTAATGCTGATTTCTATCTGAGTTTCACTGGTATTTCGGGTCACTTTTGCCGTCCGCATTCAATTAGTCCTTATTTAATTTTTTATAGAGAAATTTGTGATCCTAAACTATACCAATATAGGGTTGGCCACAATAGTATTTAGCCTGCCAGCACGACGCAATCTGGAAGTTACATCAGTATAATTAGATTAAAATTATCGGCTCTTGCTTTCAGACATATTGACTACATTATATTAAAATCTATAAATATATTTATACTTATTAAAACTATGAGTCAAACCAGTCATCATCAACTTACGGAAATCAATAATATTGCTTTACAGCGCTTATGTGGTGTACTTGATCAACACATAAATAGTTTAGCTAAAGCTTTAGATCTGTCCATTACCCGTCATTTTGATAATTTTACCCTCAGTGGCGACCAAGTTAAACTAGGGATAACTGCTTTAGAAAATTTAGCGGCAATTGCCCGTGAACGTGATTTAGAAGACAGTGATATTCAGTTAGCAGCAGTTGAAGCCAAAACCAGCCAAAGTAATGACAATAATACGAATGATCAGAAGGCTTGGACTTTACGTACCCGTCGCGGCAATATAGGAGGTCGCACTCCTCGTCAAAGTGGTTACATCCGCGCACTATTAACCCATGATGTCGTTTTTGGTCTCGGGCCAGCTGGTACCGGCAAAACGTATCTGGCCGTAGCTGCTGCCGTAGATGCTATTGAAAAACATCAGGTTGAGCGTATTGTTCTGGTTCGCCCCGCAGTTGAAGCAGGCGAAAAATTGGGTTTTCTGCCCGGTGATCTGGCGCAAAAAGTTGATCCGTATCTGCGCCCTTTATACGATGCGCTATATGATCTGATGGGATTCGATCGCGTCACCAAATTACTGGAAAAAGGATTGATAGAAATTGCGCCTTTAGCTTATATGCGCGGACGTACTCTGAACAGTGCCTTTATTATCCTTGACGAAGCCCAAAATACTACTCCGGAACAAATGAAAATGTTTCTAACTCGTATTGGTTTTGGAGCCAAAGCAGTAATTACTGGCGACACCAGCCAAATAGACTTACCTAAAAATATTAAAAGTGGTCTGAAAGATGCTCGCGAAAAACTCAATAATATTGAAGGTATCTACTTTCATGTATTCACCAGCGAAGATGTCGTTCGCCATCCCTTGGTGCAGAAAATAGTTGATGCATATGATGAAGCGGCCGAACAAGAATAATCATCTATTTAGATAAAACAAAAATAAGCGAATAAATGATTACCGACAAATGGTTTAACAAAGACTAAACTGCATAATAAATCTTTATAAAAATAGCTATTATGAAAACAATTCTGATTACTGGCTGTTCCAGCGGTATTGGTTATGCAACCGCCCAACTTTTGCGACAGGATAACTGGCGTGTTTATACCAGCTGCCGTCGCTCGGAAGATGTAGCACGTTTACGAGCAGAAGGTTTTCATTGTCTGCAACTTGACATTACTCATGATGAGCAAATTCACACTGCTGTAGAAACAGTAATTACTGAATTTGGACATCTTGATGCGCTATTTTGCAATGCCGGCTATGGGCAAACAGGTGCTGCAGAAGATTTAAATCGCGCGGCATTACAGGAACAATTCAATACTAATGTTTTCGGAACATGGCAATGCATCAATGTAGCGATGAAAATCTTCCGTCGTCAACAACATGGACGGATTCTGGTCAACTCCAGCATACTCGGATATGCAGCCATGCCATGGCGCAGCGCCTATAACAGCAGTAAATTTGCGCTGGAGGGCTTATGTGATACCTTGCGACAGGAAATCTATGGCAGTGGCATTTATATTAGTTTGCTGGAACCGGGACCAATCGCCACCCGCTTTCGTCCCAATGCACTGGTAAAATTCCGGCAATACATTGATGTTGATAATAGCGTCCATCGACAAGCTTATCAGGCACAACTTAATCGTTTGCAGACACAGGGTTCTGTGGCTCCTTTCACCCTGACCGCTGAGCAATGTGCCACAGTCTGTGCTCGCGCTCTGAATGCCAAAAAACCTAAAGCACGTTATCCCGTTACCGTTCCGGCTCATTTATTCTGGTATCTGAAAAAATGCTTACCAATTGCCACGCTGGATTGGTTATGTCGTCTTTCTGTCCACAAACAAGGCAAACAAAGTTAAAATTCAATTTTTGCAATATCCATATAGCAAATTTTGTTAGTCTTATGAACATGGCACATTTATCAAGAACACAAACCTTATCCCGCAAAGGTAACGATACCAAATTAGCCCTGATTCGCAGTGGTGTAGAAATGATGACCACTTATGGCTATAACGGCGCCAATCTTGAGCACATTCTGAAAAATGTTGGTGTGCCTAAAGGCTCTTTTTACTACTATTTCAAAAGTAAAGAAGACTTTGGAAAAGCCATACTGGATTATTACAACATATTCTTTATCAATAAATTAAATCAGCATTTACTTAATCAGCATATCCACTCAGCTTTAGACAGAATCCATGCATTTTATCGCGACGCGAAAACCAATATGGCCAAATACCATTTTAATCGTGGCTGTCTGGTGGGCGAATTTATGCAGAATGAATCTCTTTTACCTGAAAATTATTCGATCTTACTGAATAACATCCTACATCAATGGCAAGACAAAATATCTGCTTGCTTACAAATAGCCCAACAACAACATGAAATTCACCCACAGCTGGACTCCCAAAAACTGGCCTGTTTTTTCTGGCTGGGCTGGGAAGGTGCAGTAAGCCGTGCCAAACTGACTAAAAATGCTGCTCCACTGGATACCTTTATAGAACAATTCATTACCTTAATTCAATCAAATAAAAATAAATAATTCTCTTTTTAGTTTTTTAAAAGCAATAATTTATCAATTTCTTATTTCTTTCAGTTAGCTTACAGCTAATATAAAAACCTGTTTATTTGCCCCAGCATTGATATTAGCTAGATAACCGGTCTATAATAAAATTAGACCGGTCGTCTAGTTCTCAACAACAGGAATATTACTATGTTATTCAAAGCAATATTATTAGAAAAAAATCAGACAGCATTTTCCTGCAATATCCAAAATATTAGTGAAGACACTCTGATGCAACAATCAGGTGATACCCTGATTCAGGTGAAGTATTCAAGTTTAAATTATAAAGATGCACTAGCTATTACCAACAGCGGACCTGTGGTACGTCAGTGGCCGATGATTCCCGGTATAGACGGTGTCGGAACCGTTATTAATACTAGCAGCAAGCATTTTAAAACCGGCGATAAAGTGATTTTAAATGGCTGGGGCTGCGGAGAAACCCATTGGGGTTGCTTTAGTGAACTGGCACATCTTAATGCAGAATGGCTAATCCCTTTACCCATAGATCTGAGTGCAAAACAGGCCATGATGATCGGTACTGCTGGTTACACTGCAGCTTTGTGCGTACAACGAATTATTGAACATGGCATCACACCCGAACAAGGCAATATTCTGATAACCGGTGCTACCGGTGGCGTTGGCTCTGTTGCCATCATGTTACTGAGTCAGTTAGGCTATAACATCACCGCAGCAACTAGCAAAATTAGCAATACCGAGTATCTGCAAAAATTGGGGGTCAAACATTTTATCGACAGTAAAAATTTAGCTGCTGCTGGCAAACCATTACAAAAAGAACAATGGTCGGCAGCCATTGACGTACTTGGTTCTCATAGTCTGGCTAATATTTGCGCCCAAATCCAGTATGGTGGCATTGTTACTGCCTGTGGACTGGCGCAGGGTATGGATTTTCCGGCCACAGTTGCACCATTTATTTTGCGAGGAGTTACTTTGGCAGGTATTGATAGCGTGATGGCTTCACGGGCAAAACGTATTGCAGCCTGGGAATATCTTGCCAAACTCTTGAATACCAAATTACTGGAACAAATTACTCAAACCATATCATTAAATGAATGCCCACAAATAGCTAAGGAAATGATAAATGGCGAAATTAAAGGCAGATACATCATCGATCCCAGCCTTTAAATTCATATTGGTTGACCAATCGTTGAAGCTAAATCCTTAGTAGATAATCCTTATTGTTCAATTCTAAATTTTATTATTTCAATAAGATCTCAGCTAAAGTGATTGAATAATGTTCACTCGCATATTTTCAATCAATAATGTTTTTATTTCTAAAAATTAGAATAAAGACTATTGAGTTAATAGTCTTTATTCCAATGAGGTTTAATTAAAACAGAAGTCTTTTGATAATTATTTAGATTTAATTTGCTTAATTTCTATATCACATTGCTTAAAAAATTTGAGGAAAGATTTTTTTTCACTTCTTATATCGCCATATTTTATTATTCTTAATCTTGGTTTATGGTTTTAAGTACATTATTCCATTTTTCAAATTCATACGAACTTAAAAAGGTACTATTAGTGTTGCCAAGATAAAATGCCAATTCTTTATAAGTCTTTAGATTTTTTGAAATAGGAAAACAAGCTAAATAATCATCAACCGCGACAATATCCTCAGCATAGGCAAATTGTTGTTTGGTGAGTTTAGCTAAATAACCATTTAGATTCAATTTTGTACAATTTGGATATTGTTGTTTGCGTTGAAATTGGTTATCGCTAAATTGATAAGTAATATTTGCATTGGATTCTGCATGGTAAACATTATCGACCACATCAATCATATAATTTAGTTCATAATGAGCGGCAATATGCACATGAAACAAATTGTCGATAACCAAAGCTGAATAATCAAAAATATGGTCTTCATGACCGGTATGAGCAGAAAGTATCAGCTCATCCAAATAATCTCCTTCTTGATTAAATGCGTTGAGCAAATACAAATCTTCTAAAATCCCTTCTCCTAAACTGTCAAAAGTAAAATGATAAAGAACAAATCGAATATTATCTATTTCAAAACGACCAACAGCGGTTAAATTTTGCAAGGTATAATAGGACTGCTCTTTAATTGAAGGTTTGTCATAGTAGCGATAATCTTCTTCAGCAAAATGAAAAAATTTACTATCAACATATTGTCCATTAGCCAAATTATGGGTGTCAAATGGCATATTTAACACTGGCAAATTTTGATAAAAATCGTTAAAGGTTTCGAAGTGCTGGCGCTGATTATATTGTAGTGTATTATTTTGTGGTTCAGCATAAGAATAACTAGTATAAAAAAAACTGAGTAATAAGCTAAAGCTAAAAAGTAGAGTAATTTTTTTCATTGTAATCTTATTTTTTCTTTAAACATCTTCTAAGGGATATTTTACGCCGATTTGTTTCCTAATATCGGTTGACATTGGAGAAGTAAGCAAAGAAAGCGCTATTGCTTCATGATCAATTGTTCGTTGTTGATAAAGTTTGGCAAACTCAAGACCTCATAATACATTTCATTACTTTGTTGCATTATGCTAATAATTTCTTCTTCATTTTGGCGAGAATGACAGGTAGTTTAATGATAATAGAATAAATGATGATAACTAGCACATCATCTTTTTAGTGCCAATTATTACTAGTTTAATCATTATTCACCCTTTTCAAGTTTGGGTTGGTAAATGAAACGACTTATACAATCCATATTTAATCGTTATGAAAATTTGATAAAAATGCATAGTAAAACCGATTATTTTGAAAAATCGTATGCGCGTCAATCATCTCATTCATTTTTCATAGTCAATGACTAGTGTAAAATGAATTAATTTTTAAAAAATTTATAATTCAATCCCGATATATTTTTGTTAATAAAGGCATTAATTCTTTAACTACAGAATTATTTTCTTTTTTCAACATCATCAATGGGATTAAAAGCGATTATTAAACACACTAGTGCCTATTATCACAATTAATAGGTATATACTGATTTCCAATAACTTCAATACTATTACAACCAAATACTGCAGAACCTCCAAGCCCAAAAATAACAAGCGGTGTATCAACAAATAATTTACCAGTTACGCCCAATTCAGGTTTTTTTTGATCGTTTTCAAAGCTTGAAAGTATTGTACCTTCATCGTTCTCATAAAAAGTATCCAGCACTACTTTATTCGTTTCTGGCTCTACTATAATTAAACGGCGAATAAATATACCATCGTTATCAGTACTATCTTTATCATGCAGCCGATCTTGCATATAATATCGATATCCATAAGCTTCACTTAAATAAGTGTCGCCAATAGCCAGATCGTAATAGTGTTCAGCGAAATTTTTTATAATATACTTATCAACAGATTTTGTTGTTTTTGGAAACATTGATTGATCAATTTTTTTCCAAGTTAAAACCTGGAGCGCTTCATTAGTGAAGGGGTTTTGAGCTCCGATAGAAACCAAAACAGACCCTGGATCTATAAGTGATTTAATTTTATTTAATGGAATATCAAACCCCAACATATAATCCATGAAATCAAAAGGTGTATCGCTCTCATTTTGATATCTATTAATACGTGCAACAGCTTTAAGATCTTTGACTGGTAAAGTGATTGTTTTGCCTGTCAAATAGTCATGCCAATAAAGATTATCTGTTTCATGTAATTTTAAATCAGTTAGAAAATTTTCCCGATATTTATCTAATATTGTATAACTAATTTTATTATATTCATCACCAGATTTCTTAGGGATAATAACTTTCTTTGGTTTATAGGGATAAATATCCGACGACGAAACATTATAGGGATAAATATCCGACAACGAAACAAAAGCTACTTCATCTTCCTCATAGTTATACATTGTAAAAATATTAAGTTTGGTATTTTCCTTTCTAACTGGTAGTTCAGTGGGATTAGCATAAATATTTTGTATTGAAGAAAAAACTAAAAGAACAGGGATTAATAATAAAATTATTCTTTTCATTGTATATTTCCTTAACTGGATTATTATTTTTTTCACAATTTGCCCCTACCCGCAATCGAACCTAAAAATGTCTTTATAAAAAGCTCGTTCTATCTATTTAACTATGAGGTCATATAGGGCATTAGTTTACTAAAACTGGTAAAAAAATAATACCAATTAAATAAAGAAATTTTCTATCAGCTACAGCCTATATAAACCATTTTACTTCAGTATAAAATAGTATTTTTATCTAAAAATCAACACATTTTTTAGCGTAACGTATGAAAACACCATGCGCTGCTTAATACTATTACAGAAAATGGTAAAATAAATAATTGAATTCTTACCAAATGCATTTATTTACCAACATCCATGAACCCACCATCTGTTTATCTTGCTTCAGGTAGCCCTCGCCGCTATGAAATTCTCAGAAATCTGGGCTATCAGGTTGTACGTGTACCAGCACAGATTGATGAAACACCTTACCCAACCGAAAATGCAAGCGAATATGTTCAGCGCATGGCGCAGATGAAAAATGAAGCAGCATTAGACACATGGCTACAAAATCATCAACAGCAACCAGAATTCCCCCTTATCAGTGCTGACACTACTGTCAGTCTGAATAACCTCATTTTAGGCAAGCCAACCAACGCCAATGATGCAGCACATATGCTCAGATTGCTTTCTGGTCAACAGCATCAGGTGCTTACTGCTGTTTGCATATACTGGCAACATCAAACCTATCATACCCTACAGACCAGTACCGTTAGCTTTGCTCTATTAACACCCCAGCAAATTGCAGCCTACATCGCCACTGGGGAACCACTGGATAAAGCAGGTGCTTATGGTATACAAGGATTTGGCGGAGTTTTCATAGATCACATCAGTGGTAGTTTTACCGGTATTATGGGCTTACCTGTATATGAGACGTCCCAACTACTTAGTCAGTGTGGCTGTACACCTCCTTCCAATACCATAACCAGATCAACTTAATATCGGCGCAAACATTATGAAACTCTCTTGCTTAATCCTCGTTTCCACGCTTACTTGTCTTGGCGCCTGTTCCCATCATGAAACCTATCGCAGTGTCAGCGAAGCTGCCGCCATTACCGCTTCAGATATCCAAAGTGCTCATTTAGAAGCCACCATTACACTGGATAAAATTGCCAGTGAAATGGCCTCTGAAAGCAGTATGCCACGTCAGCCTAATCGCGCTACCCAACCTGTTTCAGTGAAAGTACATAGCCAGTAAACCATACTAGCGCCATTCATTGAATCACCCTTAGTTTTCTAACAACGATCATGCACAAATCTTAACCAAAACGAAGAGAAAACCATCAATTAATAGCACACATTAAAATCAAACAAATAACTACAAAATCAGTTAGCTTACATTAGCAGAAGTAATATTCACCAGCATAAATCGCAAAAAAACAAAGCATTAGCATCCAACCACGACAAACATAATTGACGCAGAAAAATCAAAACCCTAACATTTATGATTGAATAATTTAATCAAGATGAGCATATTTGTGGTTGATTCAGCAGCAAAATACGATAAGCATAACCGTACCGAACCTAAAGCAAAAATGGCCGAACCAAAACTAATAAAACACACTCCCCTGAAACTAACTCCCGACACCCAACACATAATTGACTTACAGCTACTGGAAAATAGTCCCTTACGTTCAGCGCAGTATCTACCAACCGATTGCTGGAAAATAGCTGACAACCTCAGTCAGCTAAGCATTCCCTTAGCCATAGAAAACATCCCTGCCGGTTTTCCCAGCCCGGCAGAACCATACATCAGCGATTATCTGGATTTTAACCAGTACCTGATAAAAAATCAGGCAGCCACCATTGCCGTGCGTTGTGGCGGAGATTCTATGCACGATGTTGGTATCAGTCGTAATGACCTGCTCATTATCGATCGTTCCATTGCGCCCAAACATCGTGATATCGTCATGGCTGACTTAGGTAACGAATTTACCATCAAACGCCTGCTCCAATTAGACAATGGCGATATTGAACTACATTCCGAAAATAACAGCCAGCCCTATCCCAACTTTAGTTTTAAAGAAGGTGACACCCTTGCTATCGTTGGTGTAGTGACCTACGTCATCAAACATATTCGCTAATCCAGAAATCATGTTCTCAGACCAGCAACTTGCCTTTGTAGATATAGAAACCACAGGTGGTCGCGCTACCCGCGATCGTATTACAGAAATAGCTGTAGTCTATACTGAAGCCGGCCAACAACAGCCACAGGTATTCCAAACCCTGATTAACCCCAATACCATTATTCCAGCCTTTATACAGACACTCACCGGCATTACTAACCAAATGGTACAACAGGCACCCATATTTGATAATGAAATTGCCGACCAACTTACCACCATTTTCAGAAATCGCATCTTTGTCGCCCACAACGTACGCTTTGATTATGGCTTTATTAAAGCCGCCTTTAAACGTTTGGGCAGAACCTTCAATCCTCAACAACTTTGTACTGTTAAATTATCACGCCAACTCTACCCACAGCACAAATACCATGGCTTAGATAAAATTATTGCCCGTCATAACATCGACATGCACAACCGTCACCGTGCTTTTGCCGATGCCCGTGCCATTTATGATTTTTGGCAACAACTCAAACACAACTTTCCAGCCGAAACGCTGCATCAGGTTTGTAAAAACATCATGCAACGCCCCAGTCTGCCGGCTCATTTAGACAACGATGCCCTAAAAAACATTAGCGATGACTACGGCGTTTATTTGATCTATGGCGACAACGACCTACCCCTGTATATTGGCAAAAGTAAACAGGTTAAAACTCGTCTGATGAGCCATTTCAGCAAAGATGTTCATAACAGCAAAGAAATGAGTTTGTCACAACAGGCTAAAAAAATTGACGTCATCCCCTGTAGTGGTGAACTGGATGCCTTACTCACCGAATCCGCCGAAATCAAACAGCGTCAGCCCATTCTTAACCGCCATCTTCGTCGTAAAAAAGACCTGTTTAGCTTTCGGCTCAGCACCAATTCCCATGGTTACCATACCCTGAGTATAGTTTCCATGCATCAAGTCCAGTTTAATCAGCATCAACAATACTTTGGTTTATATCATAGCAAAAGCGATGCCCAGAAAACCATTAAAAACACCATTAATAATACTGATTTGTGTCTGCAAACCCTTGGTATCGAAAAAGGCAGCAGCAACCGTCCCTGTTTTCGTCATCAGCTACATCAGTGCAGCGGTGCTTGTGTAAATAAAATCAGCGCCGACATGCATAACCTCAAACTGGCACTGGCTTTACAGAAAATCAAACTGGCCACATGGCCATTTAACAGCTATGCCTACGTAAAAGAACAGCACAAATATCACATATTCCTGCACTGGGTATATTTAGGTAGTGCCAGCAATGCTGATGAGCTGCAAGCCATACTCAGCCAGCCACAAGGTCAGCTTGATCGTGATGTCTACCAAATCATCAAGCAACACAAACATCGCTTGCAAGCTCTGGATCCTGCCCATGTTTGCCCTGATTGACGGTAATAACTTCTATTGCTCCTGCGAAAGAGTCTATCGCCCCGAACTCAGGCAGCAACCCGTTATCGTACTGAGCAATAACGACGGCTGCGTCATTTCCCGCTCCAATGAAGCCAAAGACATGGGCATCAGAATGGGCGTACCTTACTTTCAGATTCAGCACCTCGTGCGGCAAGGCAAACTAATCGTTTTCTCGTCCAACTACGAACTGTATGCCGACCTGTCGCGACGCATGATGAGCACCATCGCCTCACTGGTACCGGCCATTGAAATCTACTCAATCGACGAATGCTTTGCCAGCCTGCACGGTCTGAACAACCTGCATCAGCTCGGCCACAATATCCGCTCCCGTATCCAGCAATGGGTTGGCATCCCCACCTGCGTTGGCATTGCCCCTACCCGTACACTAGCTAAGTTTTGTAACCATCTGGCCAAACGCCACCGCCATCATTTCAATGGCGTTGTTGTCTGGACAGACTGGAATCAGAATATCAGACAACGAGCTCTTGCCAGCGAACCGGTTACCGAAATCTGGGGTATCGGCCGCAGAACCGGCCACAAACTCGCCGCCCAAGGCATTCACACCGCTCTGGATTTCATCAATGCCCATACCCCAACCTTAAGAAAACAATTTGGTGTTGTACTCGAACGTACCCAGCGGGAAATGCAGGGAATTCCCTGTAGCGAACTCATCACAGAAGAAGCCGGTCGCCAAAATATCGTCCGTAGCCGCAGCTTCGGCAACATAGTCACCAATCTTGACGGTTTACAGGCGGCCATCAGCCATCACATTACCGCCGGAGCAGCCAAACTGCGCGAACAAAACAGTCAGGCACATATCATTGGTGTATTTATCTACACCAACCGCTTTCGCCACGACCTGCCACAATACAACGGCTACCGGATTACCAAGCTCCCTCAGGCCAGTAACGACACACTCATCCTCAACCACATTGCCCGGCACCTGTTAAACAGCATCTACCGTCCCGGCTACGAATATAAAAAATGTGGAATTGAACTGAGTGGCATCGAACCGGTACACATATTCCGACAGTTAGATTTACTCTGCCACAGCCAGCACAATCACCGCCCTGAACTAATGAGAGCATGGGACAACATCATCAGCCGCTACGGCCGCAGCAGCATCCAGCTTGGCAGCGAACTGCAATCCGGCGACTGGCTTATGACCCGAACTCAGCTAAGCAACTGCATCACAACCAGATTTCCAGAAATATTAACTATCTAAATACTTTACACAGACTATCCATAACCAAGATCGTCTTTTAGAGAATAGGTTTTCAGTGCAGGTTAGGATTTATAGGTGGTTAAATCAGTTAATGTTGTTTATGATGGAACTTATCGTTTAAAAGATAGGCTTGATAATATGCTATAACTCTATGAAAATTTTAAGAATGCCATCTTAACTCTATCACCTGATTTAGAAATATCATCTAAAAAATTATAGTTAGTTTTTAAACAAGGCAAAAATATATCCACTTACAGAATAAAACGTTAAAAATATAAATTAATGCTAAAAAAGATAGCCTCGATGGTTCCTAAAATTTGACTAAAGATACCTCAAATTTAGGACAATGATAATAAGAGATTATGAATAACTATAAGTGACACAAAGAATTTAGAATATATCCTAAGCTTAGTGAAGCAGTTATTATAAAAATACACTATTCCATGTAACTATTTCCTAAAATTAGCCTTTACTTAAATCATTAACTTTTAAGAAGTAAATTAAATAAATCTGATTTTATATTTTCTTTATCATTCATAATTTTCTTTAGTAATAAATCATGTTCTTCTAACAAATCTTCTAAATCATTCAACCATTTATTTAATTCAATTTGAGCTTCTAAAGGCGGAAGATTAATTTCAACATTTCTTATTTTTTCAATAGTAATATATTGCTGTGCCGTTCCAACAGCTAATCCACGCAAGTCAGATATTGAAAGAACTTTTGCCAAATATGGTGTATAAACTTCGTTTTGTTGGATGTTTTTCATGATAACTGCATTACTTGTAACCCACGCATCACCTTTAAAATACCTAACATTGCCACATAGTGCACCTATTTTACCTATAATAATCATTTCCCCTGATATCATAAAATCATTGTAATATCCAATTTTCCCATTACCTCCAAATACAGGGTAAATACCACTTTTTAATAAATATTGCTTAGGTAGTAAAGTGCCTGTTTTTAAATCAGTAATATCATCTAACTTAAATTTATTAAAATTATACTTAGAATGATTAGTATTTATTATTTTCTCTAATTTAATAATTTTTTGTTTGATATTAATATATTTATCAATTATCTGTTGATTACTTGTTATTAATTGATCTATATTGATTTTTGGCTTACTCAATACACCATATTGCGGTAATCGATCGTTTCTTTCAAGTAAGTTATAAGGTGCTTTTAATTCGTTAATATCTACTAGCCATGAGTTTTCTGAGCTCTGTTTAAGTGTAAATAGTTGTAAGAAATCCTCGAAGTGTTCAAATTTGATACTATTGAAACGTGTATATCTCACGTCATGATTTAAAGTATAGACCCAAACCTTTTTAGTTGGAGTATTACGATTAAAAAATAAAATACAGCTTTTTACTGCTGTATAGGGAAGCATGGCGCCTGATGGTATTGAAAGAACACAATCAATATTAAAGTTATGAAATAACTCTTCTTTTAACTTTAAACATTGAGTATTTCCATCCTTAAAAAAGCGTTCTGGTAGTATTACAGCAGCTTTTCCACCATCTGCTAGAGAGTCCATAATATGTTTTAAAAAATAATACTCTATAAAATGTCCATAATTTTTATATCTATTATTATTGGAAAAACCATTAATTCTACCAAAAGGTGGATTGCTTATTATAATATCATATTTACCTTGCGAATAATCATATGGTATAATGACATCACAATTAGATTGCATATAATCAAATAGCATAATACTATCCCGATTAAATATAGTGAAGTTTATTTCTTTATTAATTAATAAATTTACTAAAGAAATTATACAGGGAAGTGATGAATTATCTTGCCCTATAAGCTCATAACCTGCTTTTTTATTATTTCTTTTAATATAGTTTGCTGATTCAATTAAGAATCCGGCGGTACCACAAGCTGGGTCGTATATTGAATTAGGATTTTCGGGGTTTAATATTCTTACAATAATATCAGCTAAAACTCTGGGTGTATAAAATTCACCCGCGCTTCCGGTTTCCCTTATCATAAGCTCAATTAAGCTATGGTAAGCTTTGGCATAAGAATAGAACTCATCTAAACATTCGATAGTAAGTATTTTATTATAGAGTATTCTGATAGTTTGAGAATCTATTTTACTAAAAAGAAAAGTTAAAGAGTAAAGAAGATTGTTTTCAAGTAAGTCTAACGCTACAATATTTTCGTAGTAAAGAACACGATTAATTAATTCACGAAAATTTTGCTTCCTATTTGCTTCATTACCAAAAAAAATACCACCTGACTTTTTATCATCATTTCTTGCATCCAGCAAGAGATGTGCATAGCGTACAAATAATATTAAAGAGATTATTTCAACAGCTTGTTCTGTATTTCTAATTTCTCTCTCTTGCTTAAGTACAGTAAGCAAATCTTCAAATAATTGAAACTTATTTTCCATCACATTTTCCTGCTAAAAAATTATACATATTTTCAATGTCTACACTGATTTCACGTGGTGGTATTTCATTGATATAGGACTGAAGCTTCTCAGCATCTAAACCCACCCCCGTAGTATCAATCAATTTTGTCATATAATCTTTAACCTTCAATCGTCGGATTCCATCATTGTCACCAGGCTCATTTTCTTTGAGGTGATAATCTAAACCTAAATGACCATTATTAACTTTTTCTAATAATTTATATTTAGTTAATGCTGTGTAAGATAAAAGGTAGTTTTTTATTTCTCTGTGCCGCCAGGCAAGTAAATATATTTTTATATTATTGTTTGTTTCAAGGGTCTTTATTTGTTTTTTAAAATTCTCCCCCTTCACTACAACACCTGTTTGGTGATCAATTTCTATAGGGGCTTCATCTTTATCACAGATTAAGAAGATAACTCTGGTAGCTCTACTATCTCTAGGTTTATGAGATAAAAATGAACTAACCCAATCAAATTTAGCTTTACCAAACTCCTCTGTTATACTGCCATAACTGGAAGATTTTTTAAACGACTGGATACTTAATAATTTGTCAGTATCTAAACCTTTTCTTGTGGCCAGTTGGCGAAAAATTTCCCAATCGTTATAGTGGTCCATCAGCACAATATGTTCAAGCTTAGAGCAAATATCAAACTGAACAGATTCCATCCAAGAAAGTACAGATAACCTATCAATGATTGCTTTGACTTTGTTATTTTCTTGTATTAATCCTCTTTCTACAACTTTTAAATTTTCAATACGATGTTTAGGAAAGGTTATAGAGTCAAGTAAATGGGTAGTTGTCCATGCATTGCCTTCAATCTTATGCAAAGTCTCCCATAAGTTTTCTATATTTTTATAATGTAAGTGTGAGTCAACTTCATCTAACAGAAATAAAGTATCTTTACTATCAAATAGATCAATTAAAGCATATAAGAATAAGAGTTGATATTCTCCATCACTGACATCATTTAGCTCAATACCTTCTTTAAAAATTAACTCCATGGAAGGCTTTACAATAAAATAATCATTATCAGCAGCTTGCGTAAAGAAGGTAATTACAGAGTCAAAAAACTCATCCTCTGCATCTTTAAATGAGGGATTAGAAAAATTATTATTCGATAAAGTGATCGTACGCGCATCAAGGGGGTGCTCAAAATCATAATCGCTATCAACAATGGTATTTATAAAGCTTTCTAATGTTCTATGATAAGCAGAGTCGCGTAGTGTATCAGTGTCACCTTCAGCCTGTTTTTCTAATGCCATTTGTACCCTGTTAACATAGGCTTGATTAACTTGCACAGTTACTTTTAGCGTAGAGGTTAAATCCTCCTTACCATTTTCTGATATAGTGATATAGTCATTCTTCAATAAAAAGCTTCGAACCTTACCTTGTTCTTTTGTAATAGTGGCAATGAAAATAAGTAATTTAGACCATGTCTTATCATAATAGCAACAGTCTAATCTAAGACCTCGATTAGCTTGTCGTTCTTTTGCCAAGTAGCTTGAAAAGTAAGCAGAGTATTTTTCATTTTGTCCTGAAGAAAAACAAACAACTTTCATCTCTGGGACACAATTATGTTGTAAACGGTTTTGAAAAATCGATTGTAATATCGAAGATTTTCCCGCCCCGTTCTCTCCAATTAATGCAGTTATACTCTCAAAATTTATATCTTGCTCATTATCACAAAGTTTATTTTTAGGTAGTTTTATTTGCATCTTATACTAACTCGCAACAATAACTGAGTGTAAGGTATTAACGTATTTTGAAATAAAGGCTACATTATCACCAAACACTTCCTGCCAGTCATAGCTGTCAAAAGGTGACTCATTGATCAATACATCAGTAG
>CAMLPN010000016.1 GCA_946481965.1 uncultured Neisseriaceae bacterium
CTTATATTAGTGGCTTTGTTCAATGGTTTACGAATTTAAAGCGGTAATTATTTTGTGATTAATATGAATTCAATTTCTAATAATCAAGCGTATCCTTTAATGGATAATTTAAATTCAGTATAAAAAGAATAATCAATTTTTACTAGTAGATTTTGACTTATTGATATGAAAAAATAAAAAATGAAAATATAAAAAGAAAAGTTTATCTTACATTTAGGCGATGAAATAAATTGACGAAGAAAATATCAAAATGTTATCTAATTAAATAATTGAATGTTCAAATTTGGCAGTTAAATTTTCCCTCAATAACTGCCATTTTGAAAATACAATTAATCCAAATAGGAATTAACCGTTATTTTGTTCAAACAAGCGCATTGTTAACAAACCGTGAGCCATAGTTGCGCCAGCTCTTATTGAAGCAGAAATTGAAATTAATTCAGCCAGCTCTTCAATGCTAGCTCCTGCCCGTTTTGCACCTTTGACGTGAACATCGATACAATAAGCACATTGCGTCGTAAGTGCTACAGCTAATGCAATTAATTCTCGTGTTTTCGTTGGAATAATGCCATCACTTCGCTTAATTGTTTGATGGTCAAAATGTATAAATGCTTGTGTTTCATGAGGTGCATATTTCAATAAAGAAGCTAGGTATTTAAAGTCATTACTGGATTGATAATTACTCATGCTATTTTTCTTTTTGAATTTGATGTTTTTTAATTAAGCTGAAGAACCAACAAGCAGGACAACCTTGTAACAAAAAAATAGCACTAAGAATAAAACACAGTTTAGTAATAAGAGAAAGTTGAAAAAGAAATACACTTATAATTAGCATAACTGCGCCTAATCCTCTTATTAAATGTAAAGTTATTGAATTACGACAATACATAATGCTCTCCTACATGTGATTTAAATATTAGAAATTTTGGGTGAGTTAATTTGTTCTTTTATAATTATTCTAGCTCGGTGCAATCTACTTTTTACGGCTTGAACAGTAATACCTAATTTAGCCGCAATTTCGGGAGACGAGTATTCCTGAACATCTTTTAAAATTAATACCTCTCGATAGATTAACGGTAAAACAGTAATAGCTTTAATTAAGTCAATTTTTAGATCAATATCGGCGTATGCCGCATGCAAATCATCGACTTCAATGTCTGAGTTGATGTTATTTGTTCGACTAATTTTAAATAATCGGTAACATTCTCGTTCGACGATATGAAATAACCAACCAGTAAACGTTGCTACTGTTTTTAACATCTCTATTTTTCGATATACCTGCCATAATGCAATTTGAACAGCATCCTCAACATCTTCTGATGTTGAACATGTTCGTCGAGCGAAGCGTTTAATATCCGGTTGACAAACCAACAATAACTTTTCAAGTTCTTGCTTATTTCCCTGACAAGCAGATTTGATTAGTTGTTCTCTGTTTTCACTCATATTTTTTTATCTCTATTTAATCAACTCATAATAGAATATTAAATTTCAATAAATTTAATATAATATAATCATATTCATTAAATGACATACTTACTCTCTATAGAGATTCAAAAAAGCAAAAAAGGTTCAAAGTTATAATTAATTTTTGGAGTGGTTATGATTAAAGATCAGATTGATCAAATAAACTATTATGAAAGTATCAGTTTAAGATAACTATTATTATGTTTATTATATATAATAAATAAATTAATACCTTTGATATTTTGATGAGTATTGCTATTAGATTTCAATATGATTGAAAAATCTTTAATTTCATACTGTTTACGAAAATAATTTTAATTGAATAGAATAATTAATAATAAGCATATTTCTGTTTTTTTGTTTACGAACTAAATTTTCTAGTAATGTTTTATTCTTACATTTCAGTTAATTGAATTAATCGTTCCAATGATTATTTGCTAATTATTAATAGTTGTGTAAATTTAATAGAATGTTTTGATTCTATTAATTTGATTTCCTTAATTTTTAAGGATTTGCTATTACCAACTCTTGAATTCTAAACTAATAATTATAATACAATAATCTATATACCTTTTAGCGGATTATTAAGGTGCAATACTTATGATATGTCTTTAGAATAATTTGTTATAAAAAAATATTTTAGCTCCACTTTGTTGCTTAATTTGATCTTTACATTTAATTAGGTATATTGTATTTTAATCAAACTAATAAAAGAAAAGGAGCGTTGGAAAATGTTTAAAAATGTCATTGTTCGTGTTCCGTCTCAAAGTATTTCTAATGGTCTGACCAGTGCAAATGAAGGAAAACCTATTTATAGCAAGGCATTGGCACAACATGAAAATTATGTAAGCGCTTTAACTAAAACAGGGGTGAATGTAACTGTTCTTGAGCCAGCAGATGATTTTCCTGATGCTTGTTTTGTAGAAGATGTTGCTTTATGTACCAGTAAATGTGCTATTGTTACCCGCCCCGGGGCACAAAGCCGTCGGCAGGAAGCCGCTTTACCGGATATGTTGGAAGCTTTAAAAAAATTTTATACCAATATTGAATATATTACTGAGCCTGGTACGGTTGAAGCCGGTGATATTATGATGGTTGGTGATCATTTTTATATTGGTTTATCCGCTCGAACCAATGAAGCTGGTGCTAAGCAAATGATTGCTATTCTGGAAAAATATGGTCTTTCCGGTCAAATGGTAGAAATGAAAGAAATGCTGCATTTGAAAACCGGATTAGCGTATTTAGAGAATAATAATTTATTGGTTGCGGGCGAATTTAAAACTGCGCCGGAATTCGAAAAATTCAATAAGATTGAAATTGAGATGGATGAAGCTTATGGGGCTAACTGTATCTGGATCAATGATTATGTGATTGTTCCGGCAGGCTATCCTAAGGTTCAGGCCAAGATAGAAGCATTAGGTTATAAAGTACTGGTAGTTGATACTTCTGAATTCAGGAAAATCGATGGTGGTTTAAGTTGCCTGTCACTAAGATTCTAAACTTTCTGCTTTAACACAGAGTACCTTAAGGGCAAGCTACTTTGCTTAACTTTAAGGTATTTTTTTATTAAAGAAGGAGAGAATTTATGAATAAAAGTGACAATGGAATTGGTCTGTTTTCTCTGGTTGGAATTATCATCAGTGCGATTATCGGTGCTGGTATTTTTAACCTGATGAAAGAAATGGCGAACACTGCTTCAGTGGGCGTCACGATGATTGGCTGGCTTATTGCTGGTATTGGCATGGGTGCGCTGGCTATGTGTATGGAAAATCTCAATAATAAGCGCCCTGATTTGGATGCGGGAATATTTAGCTATGCTCAGGCTGGTTTTGGCGATTATATGGGATTTAATTCTGTATGGGGTTATTGGATTTCAGTCATCATTGGTAATGTTGCCTTTGGCACATTGATGTTCAGCGCATTAAGTTATTTTTTTCCGATTTTTGGTAATGGTCAAAATGTAGCGTCTATTATTGGTGCTTCAATTATGTTATGGCTGATCCACTTTATGATTCTTCGTGGTCTAAATAGTGCTACGTTATTAAATACTGTGGTGATGGTTGCGAAACTAGTTCCCATTGTTATTTTTCTGATTTGTATTGTTATTGCATTCAATAAAGAT
The DNA here is from genome assembly GCA_946481965.1 of uncultured Neisseriaceae bacterium. Classification (GTDB taxonomy): domain Bacteria; phylum Pseudomonadota; class Gammaproteobacteria; order Burkholderiales; family Neisseriaceae; genus Snodgrassella. The sequence continues at coordinate 3,584 of CAMLPN010000016.1, forward strand.
ATCTTTTTGCATGATTTCTGGGGTACGGTCAGCCAGAATTTTGAATTTGGCGAGGTATTCAGCCAGCTTAAGGGCACTATGTTGGTTACGGTGTGGGTATTTATTGGCATTGAAGGAGCAGTAATATTTTCTGGTCGTGCGAAAAAACGCAGTGATGTTGGCAAAGCGACTATCTTAGGATTTGTTGCTGTAACTGCGATTTATACTTTTGTCACGGTATTATCTTATGGTGTGCTGTCACAGCAAGAATTACAGCGATTACCGAATCCAGCCATGGCATATGTATTAGAGCATGTGATTGGTAAACCCGGAGCGATAATTGTTAATTTAGGGGTGATTATTTCTATTTTTGGTGCATGGATTGCGAATACATTGTTGGCCGAAGAAATCGCTTTTCAGGCAGGTAAGCGGGAGTTGTTTCCCAAAGTATTTATTAAAGAAAATAGTGCGGGTATGCCTGTTACTTCTACGGTTATCACTAATGTCATTATTCAAATTTTGTTATTGAGTTTTTTGGTTACCAGTGAAGCCTATTCTTTATTATCACAGCTTTCTTCAGCAACGATTTTATTACCATATACTTGTGTTGCTTTGTTTCAAATGAAATTGATATTTCAAGATAAATCGACGAAATTTTTATCAAAAAATATGATTGTTGGTTTGATTGCGACGATTTATATGTTGTGGCTGGTTTATGCTTCTGGGATTATGTATGTTGTTTTGACGATTTTAACTTTGGGACCGGGCGCGATTTTATATGTTTATGTTCAGCGTAAAGGTGGCAAAAAAGTATTTAAATCTTATGAGGCCGGTATTTTTATATTAATTATGGGATTGTTTTGCTACGGTTTGTATATGCTGCCTACGTTTATCCAATGAGCTGAATCCGGTTAATTCAGTGGATAAATTAATATCTTTGGGATTATGCGTCTAGTTAATTAGTTAAGAATATGTTCAGATACGGAATCAATGCTATCTACTCAACCAAACTATGCCGAAGTAGAAATTTATATATTGCAGAATTTACCAGTGAATGAATTAGTTGATTTCTTATCTGGGCACTGAACTGAATTCCCTTGTTACCTGAAGAACAGTATCATGTGTTGGTTTAGTAATTAATTTGAAAAAATAATCCTGACTAAATTACATTGGATGAAATAATTGTTAATGCATCTTTAAATAAGGACTATATTTTAAAATATAATTAACTACTTTTATAGTTATTTCAATCCACTTACTTCATGTATTGATGAATTATGCACCAAAAGCGAACAGAATTTCTTTAATCTTATTATGTATTTCACCTAAGGTATCTTGATAGAAACTACGTAATTTGTGCAGTTCTTTAAGTGGATTACGCAGACGATGATAAAAATCTAGTTGCAGTTGTCGATGGGCGACGTAATTCTGATCGTAAATCATTAATTGAATAGGTAAGCTGATAGTGCCTTCATCTTCTATGATCTGGTCGATATTCCGATAGAGTTCTAAAAAATATTAACGCGAACGCACGGACAATCAGAGGATCGTTATCAAAACTATTAATACGCTCCTGATCATGGATGAGGTATTTGCCTTTAACATAGAAGTTAATAAAAATAGTCCTTTAAATTTCTGTGAAATGATAACAGGGTAGTGCACAGGGCAGATAAAGTTTAACTTTAAATGCGGACGAGGCAAAAATTAAATCACTGATTTTGGGTGCAGAATCATGCGCTCATATTGCAGCCAGAACAGCATCGACATTTTTATTCAAGAATAATGTTATATGTAGGAATGCTAAGCGACCGAATGACAGATATCGGGCAATATCGGAAATTACAATACATGCCAGCTAGCCATTAAGGGCGTTTAATGTCATGCGTATAAATAAGCTAACAAGTAAGAGCCAGTAAATCACCAACGATGAAAAAATCATGGCGCTCAGTGTGATATGATTGGCAGTAGTCTTTTGCTATATTGGTTATATTAGTGGCCGAAATCGTTTCTGAAAAGCTAGTTTGCTACTGTATTAGGTCAATTTGCAAAAATAAACGTATGTAATTATTTGATTGTAATTTGAATTTAATTGCGTTGTTATTTATATCAAAATATTGATATTTATTTTGTTTATGCCTGCTATATTGCAGTTATGCAGCGTTTATTAAGTAGAAAAAGGATAATAAGGAATTTTGGCTAATTTATCGTGAATAGACCAATAATAGCTATTATTACTGGTCTGGAACGGACATTATGTTATTTGCGGTTAAAGCTATTGATTTTGAGGCAGTGCCCATGTTTGGTTTTTATCGTAGGATTGCATAAAGTGTTTGAATTCGGCTGATTGATAAGCAGCTTTGATGTCTTTTGCCCATTGAGTATCTTTATTTTTTTCGTTTATGGCTACGACCATTTCCATTTCCAGAATGACTTTTTCCCGTAAAACTGCCTTTTGTGGATCCAGTTTAGACTGGTAGGCAATACCACCTGAGGCAAAGCCGAAATCTACTTCGGACAATATGCGCGGAATCAGTACCGAATCTACTGTTTTAATTTTTAACTGTTTGGGATTATCAGCAATATCATCTGGTGTGGCCAGTATCGGATTAGTATTGGCTTTTAGTGTGATGAGTTTATTGTCTGTTAATACCCGTAATGCGCGGGAGGTATTGGCGGGATCATTGGGGATAAGAACAGTAGCACCGTTGGCAGCTTGTTGAAAAGATGAGTATTTATCTGAATAAAATGCTGCTGGTAGTGTGGGGGTATGTACCAAAGGATAAAGGTGTGTACCTTTTTCATGATTAAATACATTGATATAAGCTGTGTGCTGATCCAGATTAAAATCGACCTGACCACTATCTACAGATTGGTTATTGACTTCAAGGGTGGAAAACATCAGGGTTTTTATAGTGTAGCCCTGTTTCTCAAGAATAGGCTGGATACCTTGCTGGAAGATATTGCTGTAGGGCATGGCTGAGGCACCAAAGATCAGTTCTTTTTTGGCAGACGCTGCAGAGCTATTTTTTTGATCGGAACAGGCAATTATACCGATGGCGATAACGCAGGATAAGATAAAATAGATAAGTTTCTTCATGATGTCCCTAAGAAAATTTGATGTGGAGTTTCAGTATATAATTGTATTTATGTAGTTAATATACTGATTTTTAATAATTTTACTACTAAATGGTCTAAGCGGTTGTAATTTTGCTTACTTTTTAGAATGCATATGCTCACAGATTTAGAAAAACACGCTATACGCAACCATTACCAGAATATTGCTTTAAGTTTGCCTAATTTTCGCCCGCGCAAAGCGCAGCGTGAAATGATTGCAGCTATTGCTAACACCCTTGCACGCAGTTTGTCTTCAGCGGAGGGGGAGGAGGCACCAAAACGCAATGGTGAATCTATTGTGGTTATTGAGGGACCGACTGGGGTAGGGAAAAGTCTGGCTTATTTGCTTGCCGGCGGGATTATGGCGCAGACCAGACAGAAGAAATTGATTGTCAGCAGCGCTACGATTGCATTGCAGGAACAATTGGTCGGTCGTGATTTACCATTTTTGGTAGAACATAGTGGTTTGCAACTTAGTTTTGCTTTGGCCAAGGGGCGTGGTCGCTACCTTTGTCCGTACAAGCTCTATCAGCTAACTCAGTTAAATGCTCAGGACAGCTTACAAGGCTTTGAGCAACCTTCTTTATTATGGGATCGAAAACCAAAAAGTGAAGAGCTGGCACTGCTGCGGGAAATGGCGGATCAGTTTGCCGATCGTCAGTTTAATGGTGATCGGGATACATGGCCGGAAAAAATTGATGATTTGCTGTGGCAAAAAGTGACTAACGACCGTCATGGGTGTTTAAAAGCGGCCTGTCCCAACCGACCTGAATGTCCTTTTTTTCTGGCAAGGGATACGCTGGAAAATGTCGATGTGGTTGTGGCTAATCATGATTTACTACTGGCTGATATCGGGATGGGAGGCGGCGTTATTTTGCCGTCGCCTGCTAATAGTTTTTATTGTATTGATGAGGCACATCATTTACCACACAAAGCCTTACAGCAATTTGCTGCTGAACATAGCCTAAATCAGGCACTCTGGTTTCTTGATCGCATTGGTAATGTTGTCGATAAAGTTGCCGGTGTACTGGACAAAAGTGATCTGGCTGTTGCAGCCACTGAAGCAGCTACGGCTTTACAAGAAAGTTTACAGGAGTGGCTAATCCATCTGGCGGAAGAACCGGATTTAAGGCTAGAGGAGGGGATGAATGACAGCAGTTGGCTCTGGCCTAATGGCATTATTCCCGCTAACTTAGCTATATTAGTGAATAATACGGCTGTATGCGCCAGAATGTTGCTTAAACATATTAATAGTCTAAATGAGGCATTATCGGCAGCACGTCGAGATAAAAAACAGGATGGTAGTTTACTGGATCTGTTAAGTAGTGATCTTGGTATGTTGTTGGCACGTGCTGAGCAAATAGTCAGTGTTTGGGATTTACTGGCAACAGAGATGGTAGAAGGAGAAGCACCGCTGGCAAAATGGATTATGCGTATTGCCGGTGATAAAGTCGATTATAGTTTTCATGCTTCGCCTATCACCAGTGCAGCAAAATTGTCCAGTGGGTTATGGCATCGTGCAGCTGGTGCTGTTCTAACTTCAGCAACTTTGCGATCATTGGGTAATTTTGATTTACTGTTGAGGCAAGCAGGTCTGAAAAATTTGCCAGATACCACTATGCTGGCACTAGATAGTCCGTTTCATTTTGCGGAACAAGGAGAATTGTATATTCCAGCACTGGCCGCCAATCCTAAAGAACCAGCAGCTCATACTGCGGAAATTATACAGTGGTTACCAAAATTAATTAATGAGCAAGAAGTTATTGGAACGCTGGTGTTGTTTACCTCACGTAAACAAATGCAGGAAGTGGCACTGAAATTGCCGGATACACATTTGCCATTATTGCTGGTGCAGGGTGAATTACCCAAGCAAGTATTGTTACAACGCCATCATGAAGCAATTAATGCAGGCAAACCAAGTATTATTTTTGGTTTGGATAGTTTTGCGGAAGGGTTGGATTTGCCTGGGGAATTATGCGTACAGGTTATTATTGCTAAGTTACCGTTTGCTATGCCGGATGATCCGATCGAAAAAACACGCAATCAGTGGATAGAAGCACGCGGGGGAAATCCTTTTATGGAGGTTACTGTACCAGAAGCCAGTATTAAACTGATACAGGCAGTTGGTCGCCTGATCCGGACAGAAACTGACTATGGTCGTATTACCATTCTAGACAATCGTATTTTAACCGCCCGTTATGGTAAACAACTTCTGGCCTGTTTGCCACCTTTCAAAAGGATAAGCTAAGTTCAGGATGGGTGTTTTTACTGGCAAAAAAGCTGATAGGCATTGTCATATCTTTGAAGAACAGTAATTGACAATTGATTGATTAATCTTTAATATTAGAAGCTTTCGTATATTTATCTGGATTAGCTCCTATGAAAACCTTTTCAGCTAAGCCGCATGAGGTGAAGCGCGATTGGTATGTAGTTGATGCCCAAGACAAAGTTCTTGGTCGTCTGGCTGCAGAAATTGCTCGCCGTCTTCGTGGCAAACATAAGCCAGAATACACACCGCATGTTGATACCGGCGATTACATCATCGTAATTAATGCCGATAAACTGCGTGTAACTGGTCAAAAACAGACTGACAAAAAATACTACCGTCATTCAGGTTATCCTGGTGGCATTTATGAGCGTACCTTTGCTGAAATGCAAAATCAGTTTCCTGGTCGTGCGTTGGAAAAAGCCGTTAAAGGTATGTTGCCTAAAGGCCCACTGGGCTATGCCATGATCAAAAAACTGAAAGTATATGCTACTGCAGAACATGCTCATGCTGCTCAACAACCTAAAGTTTTGGAAATCTAAGGACACACAATGAACGGTAAATATTACTACGGCACGGGTCGCCGCAAAAGTTCAGTGGCTCGAGTTTTCCTGCAAAAGGGTAACGGTCAGATCATCGTAAATGGTCGTCCACTGGATGAATTTTTTGGTCGTGAAACTGGTCGTATGATTGTTCGTCAACCATTGGTGTTGACTGAGAATCTGGAAGCTTTTGACATCAAAGTAAATGTAGTTGGCGGAGGTGAAACTGGACAATCTGGTGCCATTCGTCATGGCATTACTCGTGCGCTGATTGATTATGATGTAGCTTTGAAACCTACTTTGGCTGCTGCTGGTCTGGTTACTCGTGATGCACGTAAAGTAGAACGTAAGAAATTTGGTCTGCGCAAAGCGCGCCGTGCTAAACAATTCTCTAAACGTTAATCTGTATTATTGTATTTTAAGCAGTTTATGAATTCAAAAAAAAGAGCCATATCGGCTCTTTTTTTGTAATTGAATTAATAAATTTTATTACTTTTTACTTAAAAGTTATGAAAAAGTAAAAATAATTAGAGATCAATAGAATCAATATTAAATGGGAGAGTTGAAGAGGAGATATAGAAGAATAAATCTATTGGTAAAATAGAAGTAAATTTCATAAATAAAAAATCACAGTTGTGATTTGTGTGAGTAAAAAAAATAAAAAAAAATTTTTTTTATTTTTTTATTTTTATTTTTATGGATTATCTTTGTATGAAGATTATGAAAATTATATTAAACAAAGAGGACATTTTGACCTATGGTAAAGAAAAAACAGAGTATTACATAAATTTACATGAAAAAATAAGCAAAATTATTATTGTGGTTTAAAAATTCTCAAAAATATTGTCTTAATGTTAATCTAAAGCTATCTTTATATAAAGTATTGATTTATTTAAATAAAAATAATATACTTAATATTAGACCATAGGATTCATGTTTATTTTGAATTTAAAATTGCACATATATTGCATTTATTTTAAATAGCACTGCTATAAAATCACTAATTTCTCATATTTTATATATTGACCAAATAATGAGAGGTTTATATAATGCGAAAAATCGAAAATATGATTTTATTTTGATTTCTTTTTGTTAATATTTATTATGGTGAAGATCTGTGTCTAATATACAAAAGTTAAAAACAGAATTGGATCTGGCTATTTCTAATTTGCAAAAGACAATAGAAAAAGATATTGATGAAGTCGCATTTCCCATTTCTCATTGCAGAACATTGTTAGAGTTATTTTTAGGACTTCAAGATTATATAGCGGAAACCGAACCGGTAGATAATGGATGTGATTTAAATGATAATAATCTATTGGCTGATCTTTTAAATAATCCAGAATCTCTTAGCCCTTTTGCTGTCAGGTCAATACCCGAAGATTTGAAAGATGAAATAAGTTTGACAGATACAGATAAATTTGAAATTGATGTATTAAATCTTATTGATAAAGCAAAAGGTAAAAGGATAAGTATAAATAATTTATTGATTGCATTAAAAATTTCAACAGGAGTAATGTACAGTAGATCTAATCTTAATAATAGATTATACAGAATGGTAAAAAAAGATATTTTGTTTTCTGTACCCGGACGTAAAGGATTATATACGACTAATCGTAATATTCAATATGAATCAAATAAGGAAAAAAGTAAAGAAGTTGATTTATACAATGAAGAAATAATTTAATGAAAAACTCAGTGAAGTTGGTCCTTCACTGAGTTCGAGAGGTAGACGGAATTATTCTCCATCTTCTGTAAAAGGCAGGATACAAAATAATTTTGCACCCTTACTTATACAACCATTAGTAAGTGTACATGAATAATTTACTCTTGTCTATTCTGCCTCAATCGTAATTGATGGAGAAGAAAGGTTATATTCATGTATAATCGTAACAATAAATGTTTGTGTGACTTTTTAAGTTTAACAGATTTAGTTCTAGTACGAGGTTATACACGTTTTCGCTATGGTCATTATGAAAATGTTCGTACGTATTATAGGAGGCGACCACGTTCGGGATTTAATTAATTAGAAACCCCCTCTATACATATAAAGTATAGAGGGGGTTTCTAATTAATTAAAAAAATTTAATTATTTTAATTACATTCTATAAGAGTAATACCTTATATAAATTATTTAATTTTAGCTGCTAAAATTTCAATTGAAAATTCGAAATATGATTAAATATTTTAGCCGCTAAAATCGAAACTTATTTATTGCATGAAATATTGAAATTAACGATAACAATTTTATAATGCAGGATATACAGGTATAAAACTGTAAATTCAAAACTAACTATATTATTCATATCATGATTTATAATTCAAAAATATTAGTTTGTTAATATATAAGTTAAAATTTTGAATTATGCTTTAATATGAATTAATTTCATATATACATAAAATTTTTTAATTTATATGACTTTATTCTTGGTTGCAGTTTGGGGATATAAGTTCATTAAATATTTTCCGAGGGTTTATTACCGCGATGTTTGTATCGGTTGTAGCCAAACAGGTACTGGCTTGGGAAACGTGTTACCCATTTTTCCACGTTATTATTAATAATTTGTGCGTCCTGTTCACGGTTGCCGGTTAAACTACCTTCTAACGGAGCGATGTGCAGCGCAAAACCACGTCCTTTAGACAGGCGTTCTCCGCAGAAAAATAAAGGGGTTACCTTCGGCATCATTGCCAGTCTTGAAGCTAGTGTCATGGTATAAGCGGGACGTCCGAAAAAATTTGCCCACACACCTTCACCCTCCCCGGGTACCTGATCAGGCAAAACGATAGTAGCTTCATGATTTTTCAGGGCGCGCACCACTTGCTTAACGCCCTGCATATTGGCAGGTGCAGTATAGCCATTATCGCGAACGCGACCATTATTCATGACACTTTCCAGCCAGCTGATTTTTGGTGGCCGATACATAGCGGTGAGCGGAAATGGTAGTTTTTCACTTAAATAACGGCCTGCTAGATCATAATTGCCTAAATGAGGTGTAATAAGCAGTAGCCCTTGCCCTTTATTTACAGCTGCTTCAATATGTTCCCAGCCATAGACCTCTTTAAATAGTGATACAATATGCTTACTGGAGCGCGTCCAAGCAATGGTTAGTTCCAGTCCGTTTTTCATGGTTTCGGCAAAGACTGCTTTGACAAGTTTTTCTGTGTCTTGGTCGTTAGCGGTAAGTTTGCTAGAATGAATGTTTTCGGTTGCGCGTTTGCGCTCATTACTGGCGAGGTGAAAACCAAGACGGCCTAGTAATGAACCTATGCCCTGTAAGAGTGGTAAGGGAATTAATGCCAATAGGGAAAATAGTATATATACCAGCTTTTGCATCTGTTTCAAATCTCAAACTAAAAAATTTGGATGACATTGTAACAAAAGCACCCGATAAATGTGCATTAAGCATGTATTTTGTATTTTTATCAGAAAGTATCCGCAAATTATGAGTGAATTTCTGTTTACTTCTGAATCGGTTTCTGAAGGTCATCCAGATAAAGTTGCTGACCAAATCTCCGATTCTATTTTAGACGCGATCCTGACTCAGGATCCGTATGCGCGTGTGGCTGCTGAAACGCTGGTAAACACTGGTTTATGTGTTTTGGCTGGCGAAATATCTACGCGAGCACATATTAATTATATTCAGGTAGCCCGAGATACCATTAAACGTATTGGCTACAATTCATCTGAGTTAGGCTTTGATGCCAATGGTTGCGCGGTCATGGTATGTTACGATGCGCAATCGCCTGACATAGCTCAGGGGGTTAATGAAGGTGAAGGTGTTGATCTGGATATGGGTGCAGGAGATCAGGGCTTAATGTTTGGATACGCCTGTGATGAAACACCTACTATGATGCCGTTTGCGATTTATTATGCCCATCGTTTGATGCAACGGCAGAGCGAAGTGCGCAAAAGTGGTGAGTTGCCATGGTTGCGCCCTGATGCTAAGGCTCAGCTAACCTGTGTGTACGACAGTGAGACCGGCAAAGTTAAGCGAATTGATACTGTGGTGTTGTCAACGCAACATGAGCCACATATAGAACGTGATGAACTGATTGCTGCTGTAAAAAAATATATTATTGAACCAGTCCTGCCGGCTCAAATGTTGACTGCTGACACTAAATATTTGATTAATCCAACCGGTCGTTTTGTGATTGGTGGGCCTCAAGGTGATTGTGGCTTAACGGGTCGCAAGATTATTGTTGATACTTATGGCGGGGCTGCTCCGCATGGTGGTGGTGCATTTTCCGGTAAAGATCCAACTAAGGTTGACCGTTCTGCTGCTTATGCTTGTCGATATGTAGCTAAGAACATCGTTGCTGCAGGCTTGGCCAGTCAGTGCCAGATACAAATTTCATATGCAATTGGTATTGCTGAGCCTACTTCTATCGCGATTGATACCTTTGGTACAGGCAAAATTAATGAAGAAAAGCTGATTGAAATTGTGCAACAGCATTTTGATTTGCGTCCGAAAGGAATTATTAAAATGTTGGATTTACAACGACCAATTTATGCTAAAACTGCAGTTTATGGTCATTTTGGACGCGAAGAACCTGAGTTTACCTGGGAATGCACTGATAAAGCCGAGTTATTGCGTCAGGCTGCAGGTATTTAAATGATTAATTTTAAACAGGCTGTCAATTATGGCAGCCTGTTTTATTTTAGTTGGTGAAAATTATTTGTTTTGCATTAAATGATTAACTCATTTTTTGCGCTAGGAGTCTACACATTGTCAGGTGTGGATTTTGTTAATACTAATTTAATTATTTTGATGTTATCAGTGTAAATATAATAAATACGATCCCATTTGTATGTCATTTTGGTGGCTTAATCTAGTTGTGTATGAGCTGACTAAGTCAAGCTATTTCGGTGGTAATTGCTAAGAAATTTATGTTTTTGTATAGACATTTCATGCAATTGTCTGCTTAGATTGTGTAAACATTATGCTGTTAATTTATACAAAATTACTGCTTGATTAATAAGATGTAAATAAAACGAAAGTGACTTAAGCTTTAATGTGTTATTAAATATAATTTATTTGTAAAGACCAATTCTGCTGCTGATGGGTTGGAGCAAAATAGAACAGGCAGCCAGCTAAGATTATTTAGCTGCATGTCTCTAATGATTATCTTTTTGACAATTGCGATTTTTTGTTTTTTCGACTTATGAAAGTAGCAAGTAGGGAAGTGGTGTACAATATTATGCTGAAGGTGGTTAAATTAAACAAATAATTTAATTGGTTTTTTTGGGTATAATTTTTTATGGCAAAATATAAACCTCATTGATAATAAGCCTGTTAATTATTATAATGGTTTATTTATCAAGATTTAGAGGGAATATAATAATGAGCCATTCTCTTCCTGCTCCACAACTGGAGGCTATGTTAGGGGCGCTGGCCGTAAAAATGCCCAGCCTGAATGTTGAACTGGTGATGCTTAGCAGATTAATACGTCTTGTTCATACCAGTATTCACAGTGAACTTAATGCACGTTTGCATCGTCATAATTTATCCGAAAGTTTGTGGCATGCCTTACTGGCGACGTATGCACGTCCCAACCATGAAATTTTACCCTCAGAATTAAGTGATATTCTGCATTTAACCCGAACCAGTGCAACACGGTTGTCTGATGAACTGGTGCAGAATAAATGGATTACTCGTACCACCCATCCGGTAGATCGGCGCAAGATTATGCTGAGGTTAACTGATGCAGGTGAACAGTTGATTCAGAAGGTGAGTCCTGAAACTAATGAGGTGCATCATCGTATCTGGTCAGCTTTATCGAAACAGGAATGTGGGCAATTGCAGCAGTTGTTAAGCAAACTACTTACTGCTGCTTAGTTTTTATTGAGAGTTACATGAAAAAATCAGTATCCGGGCAAAGATTACGTAAACTTGGTTGGATTATCAGTCCGTTGACTTTATTACTTTTATCGGCATGTGCTAATTTTGGTCAGCAACCCGCCTTAGAAAAAAACCGTGATGCAGCTGAACTGCAATTACCGGCTGGACGCTCGGCTCAGGTTAAACAGGGCTGGTGGCAGGAATTGAATCAGCCTTTATTAAATGATTTAGTAAGTAAAGGCTTAGCTAATTCGCCGGATATTAAAATTGCTGCAGCTCGGATTGCTGAAGCAGAAGCACAATGGCGTGGAGCTAAAGGTGCTGCCGGTGTGCAGGTTGGGTTACAAGCCAATGGTGTGGCTGCGCATCTTAGTCCCAAGCCTAAATCTGATCGAGATGGCGATAATCCTAACCATATTTTCAGTAATGAAATGGCCGCTGTTGCGGTCAGTTATACTTTTGATTTCTGGGGAAGACAAAGTAATCTGGTTAAGTCTGCTCTAGGAATGCGAACTGCGGCGATGTATCAACAAGAACAGGCTCGTTTGTTGCTTAGCCAGAGCATCGTTGCACAATATACTCAATGGCAATCATTGCATGAACAAACTGAAATTCTCAGACAAAGAATCGCTATTAATGGGCAGCTACAACAACTGGTGTTAAAACGCATTCGTGCAGGTTTACAACCAGCAAGCGATGAATATGCCATTACGCAGACTGTATTGGGTTTACAAAGTGCTTTGCGTCAAACTCAGGCTGAAATGTTACGTACGCGCAATAGTCTGGCTATTCTAAGCGGACAGTCACCAGATCAATTATCTGGCATAAATTCTCCTAATTTCGGTCGCACGCCGGTAATTGCTGTGGCCGGTTTACGGGCAGATATTCTGGCTAATCGACCTGATATTGCTGCACAGCGCGCGCTATTACGTTCGAAGTATTTTGGGATTAAATCCGCAGAAGCTGCGTTTTATCCGAATATTGAAATCAAGGGATTGGCTGGTTTAGCGCATGTTGATGCTTTTGATTTATTGCATTCATCTTCAAGAATGGTGGGTATTATCCCGGCTATTAATCTGCCTATCTTTACTTCGGGCAGCCTTCAGGCCGCTTTATCAGGTAAACGCTCTGCTTACAATGAACAGGTAGCGCAATACGATAAAACAGTTTTAACCGCATTGCAGCAAGCAGCCGATGCAATGAGCGATTACCAGCAAAGTGTTACTGCGGTACCGTTACAGCGGCAAGCATGGCAAATTGCCCAGAAAAATGCGCTAGCAAGCGGTCGCCGTCAGAGTGCCGGTCTGGATAATGCACTTACCCGTTTACAGCGTGAAGATATTGCTTTGAGTGCATATGCAGACTTTATTAAAACGGCAGCATGGCAGCAACAAAGCTGGAACAGTTTGCATGCAGCTCTTGGCGGTGGTTTTCATAATGCTGAAGAACAAATGACACAATAATTAATCTATTTTTTTTATTTTTTCGATTTAACTGAGCTATTTACGTATGAGTGAACAAGAGCAAACACCAAATGTTGAAGCGGTACAAGAAGCACCGGCAACACACATGACTGAGCAGCGCATACCAACAGGTCGTAAACGCAAGCTGATTGGTCTGACAATGGTTTTTCTGATTATTGCTTTAGCATTTTTGCTGATGTATTTTTTTGTCTGGCAACATGAGGAATCAACAGATGATGCTTATGTGAATGGTCATCTGGTACAGATTACCCCGCAAATCACCGGTACGGTACAAACCGTAAATGTTGATGATACTCAGACTGTCAAAGCTGGGCAGGTATTGGTAGCACTTGAAGACAGTGATATGCAGTTGGCGTTTGAACGGGCGCATAATGAACTGATTAATGCGATTCGGCAAAATAAACAACAAACAGCGCAATCGGCTCAGGCCAGAGCACAAGTTGTGGCGCAACAAGCGCAGCTAAAACGGTTACAAGCCGATTTAAAACGACGTGAAAGTCTGGCGGGTACTGATGCTATTTCTGCGGAAGAATTAAATCATGCCCGTGATGCCGTGGCCGAAGCCCAGGCTAATCTGAAAGCTATTCAGGGACAGGAACATGCTGCATTAGCGGTAATTGGTAATAATGTGCCTTTGCGTGAACAGCCATCTGTGATGACTGCTGTGAGCCATCTGAAGAGTGCATGGCTCGATTTGCAGCGTACTAAAATTAAGGCACCAGTAGATGGGCAAATTGCCAAACGTAATGTACAGGTAGGACAAAAAGTAGCTACTGGTGCACCATTAATGGCAGTTGTTCCGTTGAGTAATGTATGGGTAGATGCTAACTTTAAAGAAAGTCAGCTGGCGAAAATTCGTATTGGCCAGCCCGTTAAAATTACTGCCGATGTCTATGGCAGTAAGGTCACTTACCATGGCAAAGTTGCAGGTTTGTCCGCAGGTACTGGCGCAGCATTTTCATTGCTTCCGGCCCAGAATGCCACCGGTAACTGGATTAAAGTGGTGCAACGTGTGCCTGTACGCATTACCTTAGATCCGAAAGAGTTAGCTGCACATCCATTACGTGTTGGCTTGTCTATGGATGTTGAAGTGAATACTCGTGATCAGAATGGTCAGGATTTGACTGCGGTTAACAGCGTTGCCAGTGAAGATAAAATGAATGCTATCGACTGGACACCGATAAATGAATTAATCGAGCAAATATTTGCTCAACACGCATCTTAAATTTGTTCTGGCCAAACCCCAGTTACAGTGAACAGTGCCGATGAATATTATTTACAATTTTTCGGATAGGCTGCACTGATGGTGGTTTGGCCTTGTTTAATAGTGAAGCAGCGTCAATATCAAGTTTGTACTCTAATGGTTAATTTTTTCCAACTAGTACCGTTTGCAGAACAGATGTTGACTCTGCCTTAAGGCTGGTTTGAATGACGCATCCTCCATTAAAAGGTCCGGCTCTTGCTCTTATTACCGTGGCATTGTCACTGGCAGTATTTATGCAGGTGCTGGATTCCACAATTGCCAATGTAGCATTACCGACTATTACTGGTAATCTGGGCGCAGCTAACAGTCAGGGTACATGGGTTATTACAGCTTTTGCTGTTGCCAATGCTATTTCGGTACCTTTAACTGGCTGGTTAGCGCGCCGATTTGGTGAAGTTAAAGTATTTGTAATTGCAACGATATCTTTTGTTATCGCTTCTTTTCTATGTGGTATTGCTTCTAGTCTGGCTTTACTGGTGTTTTTCCGGGTTTTACAGGGTGCCGTAGCCGGACCAATGATCCCATTGTCACAAAGTTTGCTAATGGCTGCGTATCCGCCAGAAAAGCGTTCAATGGCCTTAGCCATGTGGTCAATGGTTGTTATTGTTGCGCCGATTTTTGGT
Organism: uncultured Neisseriaceae bacterium; assembly: GCA_946481965.1. GTDB lineage: Bacteria > Pseudomonadota > Gammaproteobacteria > Burkholderiales > Neisseriaceae > Snodgrassella. Next base: position 18,696 of record CAMLPN010000016.1, read on the forward strand.
CCTATTCTCGGTGGTATTATCAGTGATAACTGGCATTGGGGCTGGATATTTTTTATCAATGTACCTATTGGTTTACTGGCTGCTGGTATATCCTGGCAAATGCTGAAAAATCGTGAAACCGAAACCGTATCCCAGCCAATTGATCGTATGGGCTTATCATTGATGGTTGTTGGTGTAGGCGCTTTGCAGATGATGCTGGATCGGGGACATGAGCTGGATTGGTTCTCTTCCAATGAAATCATTACTTTAGCTGTTATCGCCATTGTTTGCCTGGGTTATTTTGTTATCTGGGAATGGTATGCGAAGTATCCAATCGTAGATTTACGCTTATTCAAAGATCGTAATTTTACTGTTGGCGTTGTGACCCTCAGTACGGCTTACATGACCTATATGGGTGCCATTGTGTTGTTACCGATGTTGCTACAGATGCAACTGGGTTATACAGCTACTTGGGCAGGTCTGGCTACTGCTCCGATTGGATTTTTTCCGGTTTTGCTTTCGCCATTAATTGGTAAGTTTGGTAACCGTCTGGATATGAGAGTATTAGTTACCATTAGCTTCACTGTCTATGCTATGTGTTTCTTCTGGCGAACTAACTTTAATGCGCAAATGAGTTTTATGGATGTATTCTGGCCACAATTTGTTCAGGGTATCGGTATGTCTATGTTCTTTATGCCATTAACTCAGATTACATTGTCTAATATGTCTGGTTCCCAGATAGCTAATGCATCTAGTATTTCCAACTTCGTTCGTATTCTGGCCGGTGGTATCGGTACCTCTATGGTCAATGTATTATGGGATAAACGCGAAGCCTTGCATCACACTCAGTTAGTAGAAAATATTCATCCTTATAACAGTGCGTTGCATGAGTCTGTACAGGGTATGAATCATTTGGGAATGAGCGGAGTGCAGCCGTTAGGAGCACTTGAGCAAACTATCGGACAGCAATCGCATATTATGGGTGCCAATGATTTATTTTGGTTATATGGCATGATCTTTTTAGTACTGATTATACTAGTATGGTTTGCTAAACCGCCATTCGGTAGCGGCGGAGGCGGTGGTGGTGCTCATTAGGGTAATTAAGGACGGTCTGATCGTAACAGACCGTTTTTTATGTGTTTAACATCAAAAAAGTCAAGATTCAGGGTAAGCGACTATTTACTATTGATTAATCTTTAATGAGATTCAAGACCAGAGCAAGCAAAAACTAAGTCCTTTGCATGAAACCAATAACACAGAAAAAAATCAATTTAGTGCTTATTATCTGATGTTATTGTTATTCAGAATTTACAGCTTAATACTATCGGTAAAGAGACAAATTAACACGCTAATATGCTTAAAGATGATTATCATAATTAATTTTGCAAAGTTATTAGCGCAGAATAAATAGCCATTACAATGCTTAAATACCTTATTCGGGTTTAAATTATTGATAAATGCACCATTTATATACATACTCGAATGTAAACATTACTACCATTGTGTACAATAGCTGAATTTATTGCAGATTAAGCAAAATTAGATTGGATATTGCTATTCATGTTGATGAAGCTGGGATTTATTTTTTTATATTTAGTGCAATTACTGCCCTTACGTGTCATTCACGCTCTGGCCAAATGTATCGGCTGGCTTAGCTACTATGCAGTAGCTCCGCGACGTCGTATCGGTCTGATTAATTTGCGTCACTGCTTCCCTGACTGGACTGAGCAGCAACGGCGCAAAGTTTTGCGTGAACATTTCTATCATATGGCCATGTTGTTACTGGAGTATGGTCTGTATTGGTATGGTGATGCCAAAAGGCTCAAAAACATGGTGTGTTATCAGGATAAACACTATCTGGATGAAGCATTATCTGCCGGTGAAAAAGTAATTTTATTGTATCCGCACTTTACTGCGTTTGAGGCGGCTGTATATGCACTTAATCAGGATGTACCCTTGATCAGCGTATATTCCCACCAAAAAAATAAACAAGTGGATGAGCAAATCCTTAAAGGTCGTCACCGCTATAACAATGTATTTTTGATCGGACGAACAGAGGGGTTGCGTGCCATTATTAAAAGAATTAAAACCAGCAATGCCCCCTTTTTGTATTTACCTGATCAGGATTTTGGACGGCGCGAGTCGATTTTTGTCAATTTTTTGGGTATACCCACTGCAACTATTACTGGTTTGAGCAGAATTGCTGCTTTGACTAAAGCTAAAGTCATTCCGGCTATTCCTACCCGAGAAACTGATGGAACAGTTACCCTACGGTTTTATCCGTCATGGGAACAATTTCCCAGTGAAGATGTAGTGGCCGATACACAGCGTATGAATGATTTCATTCAGGCCAGAGTATGTGAACAACCTGCACAGTATTACTGGTTACACAAACGTTTCAAAACTCGACCTAAAGGCGAGGCTTCTTTCTATCAACGCGAGGATGAAGAAGATGATGAATAGTCTAAAATTAAGGTGATAACGGTAACCTCATCAAAGTTAAGTGATTTTAATAATAATATTACAGATTACTAAACGATAAATTGCAATACCGATTATTTGCTCTGCTAATAATAAAAAATGGCCTATACTAACGGCAGTTATGGTGCGCGTGGATGCGATAGATACGTTATTAATTAATCAGCACAGCGAATTATAGTAATAATTTTTATATTTAGCTGAATTTGAAAATGGATGAAATTAAATCGACATGATAAATTTTGCTAAAGCATAGATCAGATTATTCTGCCTGAATTAAGGATAACGGTCAGGTTCGATGCGATAAATAGTCAGCCATCAGAACGGATAAGTAGGTGAGTTCAGCAAGCAGTAATTAATAATTATTTGTAATCTGCTTAACTGAAAAATTTATAGGTACACAATTGTATTTCAATATCATTTAATACATACCGATTAATTATCCACTTGCTTTGTGTTATGAAAACAATAATTTTATTGCCATTAATAATAAAAATATTCCAAAAAATTTAATCAGTATATTGACGGGTAATTTTTGCGCGATTTGTACACCCACTTTAGCCATTGGCATGCTTGTCAGCATGATCGAAAATACCGCGGGTAAATAAACAAATCCAAGACAATATTGCGGAAGATGTGTGATATTCCAGCCGGCAATAACATAACCTATTGTACTGCCAATAGCGACTGGCACCGTAAAAGCAGCTGAAGTACCGATTGCTTTTCGCATATCAATACCACATTTTTTCAGGAACGGAACCACCAAAGCACCACCACCAACACCCACTAATGCAGCAAACACACCTATCAATGTGCCAATAATTATATAAATCGAATTATTTAAAGGGTTCACGGTAGGAAGTTGTTTGCCAGCTACTGAACTGCTTTTTAAAGTAAATTTACAGCCAGTATAAATAAGAAAAAGAATGAATATCCAGCGTAGCCAGATACCCGGAATATAGGGTGTCATATACGAACCACCAATTGTACCGATCAGGCAACCCAGCACCATTCTTTTTAGTATTGACCAGTCAATATTATGATTTTTATTTTGCACCCAACTGGAAGATAAACTGGTAGCGATTATGGTGGCCAAAGATGTCGCCACCGCAATATGAGTAGTCCATGTGCCACCATGCCCAAAAAAATTTAGCGTTACAATCAGCGCCGGAACGATGATGGTGCCACCGCCAATACCAAACATTCCGGCCAATAAGCCGGCTATACTTCCTATACCCAGCAGAATAACGAATTCAGCAATCATAAAACACCCTTTATCAAATCCTATTATAAAGACACAAAACGAAGTTTCAGATCATCAGGAAGCAAATAAAATAATGGTGAATGGTTAATTTTTTATTATTTAGAGTGATGTATTCTACCTGATTGTGCCCAGAAAAGCAGAGAACCATTTGATGTAATATTGAGCATAGTGACTAAGGTTCATTATTAATTTAATCAAGCTAAAGTTGGATTATATGAAATTTAAATCAGATTATTTCATCAGATACACAAATTACTGATGATCTATTAACCATCAAAATGTTGTTTTAAAAATAATTTTTGTGATTAAAGCCAGTTAATAAGTAAAGATTATTATTTTTTTCAATGCTCACAAAACTATCTTATTGTTGATTAAGAAAAATTTGGCAATACTGCCCAAATTATTTATAAATGATATGTAATATTCAGAGTTATTGGCTATACCAAAATACATTGTTCATATACAAATATCTTTATTCACATCGCTATCTATAGTGATATAGATCATATAATACTGATTTCGGACATTTATTAGATTTTTCCATAATCTGATTAAATTCTTTCACACAAAAAAATCAGAAAAATATTCAGACATTAGCGGAAACGTATCTACTTTTGGATAAGGCCAATAGTTTGAAAATAATCATGATAGATTTGCGCTTTACGCTCCAGAGCAAGAGGATAAGCCCGAGAAGAAGAGGGCAGTCGGTTCAATATTAGCTGACGACCGTGCAGTAGCGCGGTACTTGAATGGCCAATGGCTGGTGTAACCGTACCGACAGGCATTAGTTGCATTAATATACTGGTAGCTTTATCACCAGTGGTCATAATATACTGGCATTTCGGCATTTTAGTTAATAAAGTTATCAAATTAACTGGTGTTATCAGCTCCAAAAATTTATCTGAGGCGTTGTTTTGCAAACGTCGAATCTGGTAGCAAGTGTCACTAATCGCAATACCTTGCTGTTGGAGAAATGATTTTATTAATGTTAGGTTAAAAGTAACTTTATCCTGAAAAAAATAATATTTATCTCCAAAGAATACCAGCCCGAAAATTCGCCACATATCATTTTGCAGATTGGGGTAATAAAAATTCATTTTCCAGCGTTTTTGTGGCGGAGGAAATGAACCCAGCATTAATAGTTTGGCTTGCTGGGGGATGAAAGGGCTTAATGGATGAGTTTCAACATTAGCAGTAGTCATTGTATATATCACCGAATATTGATATAAAATAAATAGTTGGCATTGAAAATAGAATAATTATCTTTTATGGAAATTTAATGCAATATATGAAGATATTATATTTTGCCAAACTATTAGTCATGCTTTCAAATCTGGTTGTGAATATTCAGTAACGCATTATTTACTAGGTAAGCGTAAGTAGCCGAGAACCCGAAAATTATTTATTTTCCATAATCCATTATGATAGCTTAAAGGGTAAGTAACACGGCTTCTGGTAGTAGGTCCTGGATTTTGTTGGATAATTTCAATCTCACTATTGCCAACTTTACTAATAATGGCAACATGCCCGTATCTTGATAGACCTAAAACAATAATATCCTCTACCTGAGGCTTGGTTGGTGAACCATTATGAAATTGCCGTAGATTACGTTTTGGATTAATCTTACCATCGGCAATAGAAGCGTCGAAGAAATCTTTTGCATGTCCAAAACTATCCGGCATTTTATGATTGAAGCGTTCATAATAGTATCGTTTAATAAATTCAACACACTGATATTTTTGACCTAAATTATATCCATCCTGACTAAGATTCCGTTCACTAACATTGCTAATTTTACCATTATAATAAACATTAACACCGTTAAACTGATCAACGACTGTGCCGATTTTATTTTGATCCACCGTTGGATTCAAATATTGAACGGCTGCAAAAACTACACCAGCAAAAATAATAAAAAAAGAAACAAAACCTTTTTATATTTGCCGAAAAAATTTGCTGGCAAATTACGCATTATCTCCCACCTTTATTTCAAAAATCTTGTCATCGTTTTTATTAATAGTGGTAAATTGTCGTATCTTTGGTCGTAATTTAGCTCATTAGTAAACTTAGCGCCCAAACAAACAGGCAACCATATGTACCTGCTCTTCCGTATAAGCTGGCTCTCCCAATCGTGCAGCAATAATCCATTCGTTAGAAAACCCCTGCTGCTGACTATACTGATGCCATAATTTTTGTTGTTCGCGTTTATTGCCTTTTTTTACGGCAAGTTGTAATCGTTGTTTAATATCCGCACCTTGCTCATTCATAAGTTTTACCTCATATTTAACTCATCTCTTTAGAAGGCTGTTCATAACGACGATGGAAATACCATAAACAGCCACAGCCCAATAACGCCATTGGTACCCCAATTAAAGCAGGATACTGATAACCTAAATGATGACTAATAGCTAAGCCGCCATTGTAGGAGCCAAGTGCATTACCCAAATTAAAAGCCATTTGTACACTGGCCGCTCCCAGTAAAGCGCCTCCTGGAGAATGTCGGAGCAATAATAATTGCTGGGGAGCAGAAACAGCAAACAAGCAAAAAATACTCAGGCACATTAAGGTTGCTGATAACCAGCCTGTATCGGCAAACAGAAAAATTAATAATAATGCGATAGCTGCAACTCCCTGTAGGGTAGCAGCTACTTGACCGGGCGTGTAAATATCAGCTAAACGCCCGCCATACCAATTGCCCATTACCATACCAGCACCAGCCAAAACCATCAAGGCACTAAGCTGATTATGGCTGAATCCAGAAACCTGAGTCAGCAATGGACTGATATAACTAAACCAGCAGAAAATACCGCCATTACCTAATGTAGTTGCTGCCAAAATTAACCATGGTGCAGCTGATTTAAGAAAACGAAATTGACCGAGAATACCATTATTAGGTAAGCGTTCAATATCTGGAATATATCGCTTTAATGAAAAAATTAACACAATGGCCACTATGGATACCAGACAGAATACCAATCGCCAGCTCAAATGCAAACTCAGACAAGTAGCAATCGGCACCCCACATAGATTCGCCACAGTCATGCCGGCAATCATCATGGCTACTGCCTGAGCTGAGCGTCCTGGCGTAGCCAGTTTAGTGGCGACAATAGAACCAATGCCAAAGTAAGCGCCGTGTGGCAAACCAGAAATAAAACGGGCAATTAATAAAGTTGTGTAACCTGTAGAGATAGCCGCCAGCATATTGCCAAGCGCAATTATGCCTGCCAATGCCAGTAAAACGGTTTTAGGTGGTAAACGATAACTTAATACCAGCAGCCAGGCTCCACAGCAAACTCCGATGGCATATGCAGCAATAAAATGACCTGCCTGTGCGATAGAAATATTCAGTGCAGTGGCCACATCCGGCAGAATACCCATCATACTGAATTCTGCCATACCCAATGCAAATGTACCTAGTGATAGGGTGATTAAACTTTTTAATATCATAATCAGTTATGATTCAACTCAGCTTGCAATAGGATTCAGTTTAGACCTGGCTTAAGCCCTTGTCACTTTCCGTTAGGTAAATTTCAGTTCTCTCTAATTTGTTTAAACTCTCAAATCTCTAATTGCGTGGTGCTATTAAAAAAAGACTGCATCCCACAGACAAATCATAGCACCTCAAATATCCCAACTATCTGGTATCGACTTCAACCAGCCAAGACTATACAAAGGAGCAAAAATATAAATTCTGCCGTGAATAGTATAAGTTTGTCCGTCAGGGCAGGTGGTTGTCGCAGTGTCCGTAGCCATGCAAATGTCAATAGCAAGAATGTGCCCGGAAGCATTCATAATATTGATTTTCACTTCTTTTGCTACAACCAGAAACAAAAACAACCACAACCACTAATTTATGCTGTTACAGCTATAAAAATACTAAGAAGATTTCATAATCTTATTATTTACCACAATGAAGTCATGGGTCTTATCCAAACTAGATTAATCAAACCTCTCTGAAAAAACATCTATGATGTCAGAAAGATAATTTAATGTCGTATTATGTTAGTTAATTTTTTATAATAATATTTATATTTTAAATATTAATTAAATTTCTAATATTCTGATCAAATAAATTACTGACTGGATGTATGCAATGACTCTGTACAGATAGCTCTGCTGACTGAATCAATGCTGATAAAATTTCAGGATAAAATATTAATGGGAAAAATAAACTGATTCTGAGTAGTTGCAGACGCCGACAATGTTTTATCAACTATTATTTCTAATGGGTTTAATTACTTAAGAGTTAAGATTGGATTAATGTCCTAAGAAAAGTACAAAGATAAAATTAATAAAGTACCAAAATTATATTATCCAGAATGGAATATTTTACTATCAATAATGTTAATTAAAGCATTAAATAATATTAGTAACGTTTTATCAGTAGCCTATAGATGGCATAAAAAAATAGCGTTGAGTTTATTTTATAGGCAATTTTTAGCAGATAACGGTATGGTTATCTCTGATTTATCTACAAAATGATAAACATAAATAAATTCTACACCTTTTTCCAAAAACTGTTTAAGAGTGGGATTTTGACAGGTAGCTTTAAGTGTCTGATCAGCAGCTGCTTTGTTAAAACTCTTACCAGTGATTTTACTATCCTTCAAAGTATATGAGAAATAAATTTTATTACCGCGACGTTCCGCTGATGTGAGTTCTAATTTTAAAGTTTCATCCATTTTAAGTGGCAGCTGTTTTTGTATTTGTGCTAACACCTGATCGAATTGTTTATATATTTCTGAATTATCCCCACCTTGTTTAGCATCAGAAACCCCAGAAGATGCAGCGACCTGCTCTTTTCCTTCAGCAGCACTTTCTGTAGCATTCACCTCTGAAGCTGACTTTGCAGTAGAAGCTGCATTGGCGCTGTAGATTTGTTTATTATAAGCAACTAGTATTATTGAACATAGCAATAAATAAATAAATTTCTTCATATCTAAAACCTATAGTTGAATAAAGATTTTGTATTTAATTTTCAAAGTAATACACAAGTAAATATTTTTTACTTTTTGAATGGAATTTCTACGTTTATTTAATTAATACTAAAAAATGGGAAACGATAACTAAATACCAGCAGGCATTTTTGATAAATTAAAGTCTTTATAGACTATTATTGTTTTACCAAAATATTTTTACATCAGGGAGTTAAAAATTGTCGTTAAATACACTCAAAAGTTAGTTAAATAACTATTGATAATAATTTAAATAATAAATGTTAATTTGTTTACTATTTGCAATCAAGTATGGTTAGAATATAGAACTGATGATTAGTTTAAGTTGAAATTTCATTAAACTAATTCATTCAACAGCTCTATAGATGTATTAAATAAACTGTCCTTGAGCTATTTTTATTGACAATTTTTAGCAGATAAAGTCATTGTTATTTCTGATTTATCTTGAAAGTGATAAGTATAGACAAATTCTACACCTTTTTCAAATAACTGTTTAAGATTAGGTTGTTGACAGGAATTTTTAAATAACTGTTCAGCAGCTGCTTTATTAAAAAGCTTACTATTCATTTTACTATCTTTTAAAGTATATGAATAATAAACTTTATTACCGCGACGTTCCACTGATGTGAATTCTAAAGCATCAGTAATTTTAAGTGGCAGCTGTTTTTGTATTTGTGCTAAATCCTGATCGAATTGTTTAAATACTTCTGGATTATCCCCACCTTGTTTAGCAGCAGAAACATCAGTAGACGCAGCGACCTGTTTTTTTCCTTCAGCAGCACTTGCTGTAGTATGAACCTCTGAAGCTGACTTTGCGGCAGAAGCAGCATTGGTACCATCACTTTGTTTGCTACAAGCAACCAACATTCCTGAACATAGGAATAAATAAATAAATTTTTTCATGTCTAAAACCTATAATTGAATAAATAATTTGTATTATTTTACTATATAAAACATAAATTAATATTTTACACTTTTTGAATGGAATTTCTACCTATATTTAATTAATACTAAAAAAATGGGAAGCGATAACTAAATACCAGCAGCCATCTTTGGTGAATCAAAATCTTAGTTGACTACTATTGTTTTACCAAAATATCTTTACATCAGGAGTTTATTAATTGTCGTTAAATACATTCAAAAATTAGCTTTAAATAACTATGGATAATAATTTAAATATTAAATGTTATTTTTGTTTACTGGTTCGCAATAAAGTGTGGTTAAAATATAAAGCTGATGATTTATTCATATTAAATTGAAATTTCATTAAGCTAATTCATTCAGCAGTTTATAGTGGCATAAAACAAACTAACTTTGAGTTATTTTTATTGACAATCCTTATCTAGTTAAATACAGACTATAATTAAAATGTAAATAATTATGTCATTAAAGTTGGAGAAATGTGATGGCAAAAGAATTAAAACAATTTTCAACGATCAATGCTTTGATGGCAGGATTATATGATGGCGTATTTGCAGTAAATACAGCCAAAAAATGTGGTAATTTTGGTTTGGGATGTTCTCATGCTTTGGCTGGAGAAGTGATTATTGATAAGGATTTTCTCGAGGCTCGTGGAGATCAGGATGTCAGAATCATGGCTAACAATGAATGTTTACCGTTTATACAGATTACCACATTTCAGCCAGATAAAATTATTAGAGCAGAAAACGTGCAAAAAAGTAATTTGTATGCTTTGCTACAACAACATTTATCTTTAGATAATATATTTGTCGCGGTCAAAATTACGGGCAAATTTCATATGCTGAAAATTAGACGACCATTTGCTCAGCCCAAACCTTATCCAGCAATAACTGATGTATTTGCAAATCAGGTGGTTGATAGCGTGTCTGATATTGAAGGTACGTTAATTGGTTTTTGGACACCTGATTGCTTTAAAGAATTATCTGTGGCAGGTTTTCATTTGCATTTTATTGATACAACCCGAAAAACTGGTGGACATGTAATTGATTTTAATTCTGAGCAAGTAAAACTAGCGTATGAATGCAAATACTCTTTTAGTATTGTTTTGCCTGAAACCGAGGAATATCTGCATCATGATTTACAAGTAAAAGATTTACATAAAGTTATCGGTCTGGTTGAAAATTAAAATAGCACAGAGCTCCAGCTAAATATAATTTTGTACAGGATAGGGATAATATTATTAGTTGCAAGGGGAAAAATTTAGGATTAATGCTTTGTTGCTATATATTTAATGATTGTGATTCATAACTGAGTAATGAAAAAATTATTTCTGCTGAAAGATCAGTAGCTTTGCTGAATAGGAAAGTATCACAAGCAAAGTAAGCAATAGCCGCTGTATATGGCATAAATAATTAGATGTAATAATTTAATAACTTTCCTATGAGGAATAGGTAATTAAAAATAATGAATCAATATGTAATTTCCAGAATGGTTAAAATACTAGCCATAATAATATGGGGTTGAAGAATAATTTTAGAATTTTCAAAATCAAAAGATGATTTATGGGAAGAGAATGATAACCTGCAAAATTATACAGTCGTGGATGTAATGCCATACTTCGGTGATGATGGGAAATACCAATAGCTTATTTATTTTGCTGAAAATAATTATTTAGCATAAATGGTGATGTATTTTTATAAAATAAATTGATATAACATGAATTTTAGTAAACAAAACTATGAAATAATCTTCAGTAAGAAATGCAATCTGATTTAAGGCAAAATCTATTTTTTTGATATAAAACTGTTTTGATCGATATAAAGACAGGAGCGAAGTGCGCCCCTGTCTTTTGGTACTTTTGCAGTCAGTGTTTCAGCCGAGCAAAAGCTTCCGCCATAGCGTTGTTGGCTGGTTTACTGCTTGGTGTTTTTTTAGATTGTTTTGGGTTTACTTCTTTATGATTTGCCGTCAGCCGGGACTCGTCCTCTAGTCGCATTGATAGCGCAATCCTCCGCCGCGGTATATCGACTTCAATGACTTTAACTTTAACCACATCTCCGGCTTTTACTACGTCCCGCGGATCAGAGACATAACGATTCGCTAATGCCGATATATGTACTAAACCATCCTGATGCACACCTATATCCACGAACGCGCCAAAAGCAGCGACGTTACTGACAACGCCTTCTAGAATCATTCCGGGTAGTAAATCTTTAATATCCTCCACCCCTTCAGCAAAAGTAGCGGTATGAAATTCACCCCTTGGATCACGACCGGGTTTTTCTAACTCAGCCAGAATATCTAAAATAGTGGGTAAACCAACATTACTCTGGATATAATCAGCTGGTTTTAATGCTTTGATTGCCCGATGATTACCAATCAATTCATCTGCGCGCAAATGAGTATTGGCCAGCATGCGGCTGACAACAGGATAACTTTCGGGGTGAACTGCACTGGCATCAAGTGGTTCATCGCCATCTAAAATTCGTAGAAATCCAGCAGCTTGTTCAAACGTTTTTTCACCCAGACGTGGTACTTTAAGCAAAGACTGCCGATTGGTAAAAGCACCGTAGGTATCACGATAACTAACAATATTGTTTGCTAATGTGCTGTTCAGACCGGAAATGCGGGTTAATAAGGGGACAGAAGCAGTATTAACATCCACACCAACTGCATTGACACAATCTTCTACAACTGCATCCAGACTTTTAGCCAGCTGGCTTTGGTTAACATCATGCTGGTATTGACCCACACCAATAGATTTAGGGTCAATTTTGACCAGTTCTGCCAGAGGGTCTTGCAAACGCCGAGCAATAGAAACTGCTCCGCGCAAACTGACATCCAGTTCTGGAAATTCTTTAGCAGCTAAGGCCGAGGCGGAATAGACGGAGGCACCAGCTTCTGATACCACAATTTTTTGTAAGGATTGATCGGGTAATGATCGAATCAGTTCCGTCGCCAGCTTATCGGTTTCGCGGCTGGCGGTACCATTACCTATAGCAATCAGTCTGACTTGATGTTTTTGTACTAATTGTCTAAGTGTTGTCAGCGCTCCTTGCCAGTCATTACGTGGCTGGTGTGGATAGATGGTAGTTGTTTCCAGAAGTTTACCGGTATCATCAACGATGGCTACTTTTACACCGGTGCGAATTCCGGGATCAAGTCCCAGAGTGGTTAAGTGACCTGCCGGAGCTGCCAGTAATAAATCTTTTAAATTTTGTGCAAAAACCTTAATTGCATCATGATCAGCGGCTTCTTTTAATCGGTTCAGAGCTTCCAGTTCCAATGATAGAAAAATCTTGCCACGCCAGCTCAAACGAACTGTATCCCGCAACCAGCGGTCTGCAGCTCTGCCCTGATCGGCAATACCAAACTGTTGCGCAATCATTTGTTCATAAGCACTTGGTTCTGTAATTGGTGTGTCATCTGGCTGGTATTTTATATGAATTGCCAGAATTCCTTCATTACGTCCGCGCAACATGGCCAGAACTCGGTGACTGGGAATATTGGTAATCGATTCCAGATGATCAAAATAGTCTTTAAATTTTTCCCCGGCACTTTCCTGTCCGGCTAAAACCGTAGCATGTATATTGCCTTCGCGCCAAAGCTTCTCACGTAGCTGGCCAATTAATTCGGCATCCTCTGCAAATTTTTCAATTAAAATAGCTCTGGTTCCATCCAAGGCGGCTTTGGTATCTCTGATTTGTTCATTCAGATAGTTTGTTGCCACTATTTCTGGATTGAGTTCAGGTTGAGTCAGTAAAATTTCCGCTAATGGCTCCAAACCATTTTCACGCGCGATCTGTGCTTTAGTCCGGCGTTTGGGTTTATAGGGTAGATATAAATCTTCCAGCAAAGTTTTATTATCAGCTGCTTCAATAGCCTGCTTTAACTCATCAGTAAGTTTGCCTTGTTCTTCAATGCTGGACAGAATTGTATGCTTGCGTTCCTGCAATTCTCGCAGATATTGCAGCCGTTCCAGTAATGTGCGCAACTGAGTATCATCCAGACCACCGGTGGCCTCTTTCCGATAACGGGCAATAAAGGGTACGGTAGCACCATCATCCAGTAAATCAACAGCCGCCTGAACTTTGGTAACAGCAACATTTAATTCGGTAGCAATCTTTTCAGTAATGTTCATAACAATCTAGGATGCAGCAAAAGGGCAAGCATAGCCGGCAACTGCATCTTTGTCACCTGTTAAAATCAATTATTCGTTTGTCACTTCTATTAATGACTAAATTTATTTCGATATTAAAAAATTGGAAATTTGAATAAACCAAATCTGCTTATTATATTCAATTAATGGCTGAACAACTTCTTAAAGCACAAAAGGATATCGATTTACTAGAATATTGATGGAAACAGCAGATTGAATATAACTGGTTTAAAATTAAATACAGATTTTTATAACTGAAAAATTAATAATCGAATATAACGATAAAAGATATACAGTTTTAACTGATACCAGCTTAACAATTAGCTATGTGACTACTATTACTGTGTTGTAAAGGTAAACAAAGATCTTTTGTCAGTATCAGAAGAAATGAAACTGGGCATCAGTAAATATCAATCTAAAAAAAACAGTATAAAAGATAGTGTCTTATCCAATAAATAGTGTACCAATCATTATTTAACGATCTTTTTGGGGATGGTACAGTATTATCAGGCTGCAATATCATGACTAAAAAAGCTATCTGTCAAACAGATAGCTTTTTATTAGTTTCAATTTTTATTTTTCAGCGAGCGGGTAAGTGCCTGCAATCAGAATATCTTTATTAACTGTTTTGATATCAGTTTTGCCAGTAAATGCCATCGAGATATCCATTTCATTATAGATGATTTCCAGAGCCCGGGTTACACCTTGTTCACCGTAGGCACACAAACCATACAGAAAAGCACGTCCAATCATCGTACCTTTTGCCCCCAGAGCAATGGCTTTTAAAACATCCTGTCCTGAGCGGATACCACTATCCAGCCATACCTCAATTTGACTACCTACTGCGGAAATAATCTCCGGTAAAGCATGAATGGTGGATGGGGCGCCATCCAACTGACGACCACCGTGATTAGACACAACAATGGCATCGGCACCTGCTTTTACTGCCAATTGTGCATCTTCCGCGTCAAGGATACCCTTAATAATCAGCTTTCCACCCCATAAATTTTTGATTTCTTCAATATCTTGCCAGCTTAGACGCGGGTCAAACTGTTCGGCGGCCCATGAAGAAATAGAAGTCATATCGCTAACGCCACTGGTATGCCCAACAATATTACGAAATGTTCGTCTTTGTGTATTCATCATAGCCAAAGACCATTCTGGTTTAGTAATCAGATTAATCCAGTTACGTAAAGTTGGTTTAGGCGGGGTGGACAAACCATTTTTAATGTCTTTATGGCGTTGACCTAATACCTGTAAATCTGCTGTTACCACCAATGCAGAACATTTCGCGTCCTGAGCACGACGAATTAAGTCGCGCATAAATGCACGATCGCGCATGACATATAATTGAAACCAGAACGGAGCACTGGTATTTTCGGCAACGTCCTCAATGGAACAGATGGACATAGTCGAAAGTGTATAAGGGACACCAAATTTTTCTGCTGCACGGGCAGCCAGAATCTCACCATCAGCATGTTGCATGCCAGTCAATCCAGTTGGGGCCAGTGCTACCGGCATTTTTACCTGTTGCCCAACCATAGTGGTTTCCAGTGTCCGTCCAGTCATATCGGTCAATACACGCTGGCGTAACTTAATTACCTGAAAATCATCACTATTGGCATGATAAGTGGATTCTGTCCATGAACCTGTATCCACATAATCGTAGAACATTTTTGGAAGTTTACGCTTAGCTACTTTGCGCAGATCCTCAATACAGGTCATTTTATTTAAATTGTTTTGCATGCTGATTACCTAATTTTTTATTTATTACAGGCTACCTAAATAGATGATATACGACCTTACCATAAAGACTATTATAGTGAGTAAAATAAATTTGATCATTCTCGCCAAAAATTTTTCCCAAAACAGCATAAGCATACTAAATTAATGCAGATACTTATAATATTCGCGACAACTGATAAATCATAGTCATAATCAGAAAAAGCAGGCATACAATGCCAACTAACATAGTCCACGGTCCCCAGCGTTGATTGCGTCCGCAAAAACCGGTTGTCAATATGACGCAGCATACACCAAGCAAGATCAACAGAATATTGAAATCCATTTATCTCTCCTGTAATAACTGAAGGTAGCTGAGCTTACAGCAAAATTTATTCAGAAAACCAATAAACTCAATAATCTAAATATTAATCAAATATATAGGCAATATAACCATTTTTATTGGTCAGGGCAATAAGATTAAAATATTCCGAGTAAAGTTAGCTTAATGAAAATATCTTATGATCTTTACATTTTTGTATTCCTTACTGCAGGCAGATACACATAAAAGCTGTTAATTCTGTAATCATCTAATTAGTGATTACTCAGATTTAAAATAATTCCTACTATTTTCTAGGCTAAATTTTGCTGAGAAATTATATATATTGAATAAAAGAAAATTTCTGCTGCTTAACTATTCGTGTTAACGAAATAACTTATCATTCAGCTATTTAATTCATAAACCGACTGACCAAATTATTTATGAATAATAATTATGCTCGTTCTTTTAAATAAATAATTATATCTATTTGCTTTTATATGTTTGGCTAAACTGTTTATTGTCGGAAAAAAAGACTGGTTCTGTGTTGAACAGTAACCAGTCTTCCTATATCGGCAGTTAAAATGCTTAATCTGCTAAGTTAAAACAAAAATTAGTCTTTTTTGTCTTTCACTTCTTCAAATTCAGCATCCACAACGTCGTCATTAGCTTTATCCTGTGGCTGTTCAGCCTGAGCACCAGAGTTTTGCTGACCTTCAGCCTGAGCTTGCGCGTACATCATCTCGCCTAACTTCTGGCTAGCGGTACCAAGAGCTTCAGTTTTGGCATCAATAGCAGCTTTGTCTTCACCTTTAACTGCTTCTTCAGCTTCCTTGATGGCTGTTTCAATTTTTTCTTTTTCCGCAGCTTCAAGTTTATCGCCATATTCAGTTAAAGATTTACGTACAGAGTGAATTAAAGCTTCAGCCTGATTGCGACTGGATACTAATTCAGTTAACTTACGATCTTCAGCAGCATTGGCTTCAGCATCTTTCACCATACGCTCAATTTCTTCTTCACTTAAACCAGAAGAAGCCTGAATAGTGATATTAGCGACTTTACCAGTACCTTTGTCCTTAGCAGAAACATGTAAAATACCATTAGCGTCGATGTCAAAAGTAACTTCCACTTGTGGTACACCACGAGGAGCAGGAGGGATATCACTTAGATTGAATTGCCCCAGACTCTTATTAGCAGAAGCGCGTTCACGTTCACCTTGTAAAACGTGAATAGTCACTGCACTCTGATTGTCTTCAGCAGTAGAAAATACCTGAGTAGCTTTGGTCGGAATGGTTGTATTTTTATTGATCAGTTTGGTCATGACACCGCCCATGGTTTCAATACCTAAAGACAAAGGTGTCACATCAAGCAGCAATACATCATTTCGATCACCAGCCAGCACAGCACCCTGAATGGCAGCACCTACAGCAACAGCTTCATCAGGATTCACATCGCGGCGTGGTTCTTTACCAAAGAAATCTTTAACCGCTTCCTGTACTTTTGGCATACGGCTCTGACCGCCAACCAAAATCACATCATTAATATCGTTAACACTTAAACCAGCATCTTTGATTGCGGTACGGCATGGTTCAATGGAACGAGTAATCAAATCTTCTACCAAACTTTCGAATTTGGCACGGGTGATTTTCATGGCCAAGTGTTTTGGACCACTGGCATCCATAGTGATATAAGGCAAATTGATTTCAGTTTGTTGTCCGCTGGACAATTCAATTTTAGCCTTTTCCGCAGCTTCTTTCAGGCGTTGTAAGGCCATTACATCATTTTTCAGATCGATGCCCTGATCTTTTTTGAATTCATCAATAATGTAATTAATCAGACGTTGGTCAAAGTCTTCACCACCTAAGAAAGTATCACCATTAGTGGCCAGTACTTCAAATTGCTTATCACCATCAACTTCGGCAATTTCAATAATGGAAATATCAAAAGTACCACCACCAAGGTCATAAACAGCGATCTTACGGTCACCTTTTTCGCCTTTGTCCATACCAAAGGCCAAAGCAGCAGCAGTAGGTTCATTAATAATACGTTTTACATCCAAGCCGGCAATGCGTCCAGCATCTTTAGTAGCCTGACGCTGGCTATCATTAAAATAAGCAGGTACTGTAATTACCGCTTCAGTAACAGGTTCCCCCAGATAATCTTCTGCTGCCTTTTTCATTTTGCGTAAAACTTCAGCAGAAACTTGTGGAGGTGACAGTTTCTCACCATGAGCTTCTACCCAAGCGTCGTTATTATTCGCTTTGACAATCTGAAATGGCATAGATTTGATATCACGCTGTACCTCAGCATCATCAAATTTACGGCCAATCAAACGTTTTACCGCATAAATTGTATTTTTAGGATTGGTAACAGCCTGACGTTTAGCAGGTGCACCTACAAGAATTTCATTATCATCCAGATAAGCCACAATAGAGGGAGTAGTACGTGCGCCTTCTGCATTTTCAATAACTTTGGTCTGACCACCTTCTGAAATGGCAACACATGAATTTGTGGTACCTAGGTCAATACCGATTACTTTTGCCATAATTTAAATCTCCTAAATAATAAACTCGTACTCTGTGCCCCTTTGATTCAGGCTAACAAAAGGACAGAGTTAACTGTCTCTGTACATTTACTAATGAAGACTAAATGGGTATGGCTAAAAGTATTTCAAGCGTATGGTTACAAAATTTATATTACAACCAAACCAGCGAACTTAAAAAAATTTTAAATTAGCTAAGTTATTAAATTTATTTAATATTAATTATACATATGATAATAATAGTAAAATTTATGGTGGAATCGTAGTATAATTATTAATGCTGAATGATGTTTATTTATGCGAGATCAGGTTAGGTATGTAATTTTTTTACAATATACCAGAGTCTTGTAATTTAAATTTTTTCTGGCTGTCCTAACTATAATCTTTATGATTCGGGAGTAAAAATATGCCTCAAAAAATCGGGTTTAAACCCATTCCCTCCGCCATTGCGCTGGCATTAGGCTTAATCATCTGGTTTATTATTCCAATACCAGAAGGTGTTTCGCCACAGGCCTGGCATTTGTTAGCAATGTTTGTCGGCGTAATTGCCGCCATTATTGGTAAAGCAATGCCTATTGGCGCAATATCTATCATTGCCATTATGCTGGTAGCTATTACCGGCGTAACCAATGATAAACCAGGTAAAGCCATGGCTGATGCTTTAAGTAGCTTTGGTAACCCACTTATCTGGCTGATTGGTGTAGCCATCATGATTTCACGTGGTTTGCTTAAAACTGGTCTAGGTGCTCGCGTAGGCTACCTTTTCATCGGTTTATGGGGTAAACGAACAATAGGTGTTGCTTATAGCTTAGCTCTGGTGGAACTTATATTGGCACCCATTACACCAAGTAACACAGCGCGTGGCGGTGGTATTATCCACCCGATCATGAAATCGATTGCTTCCAGCTATGACTCTGATCCAGAAAAAGGAACAGAAAAAAAGATGGGGAAATTTTTGGCTTTGGTTAACTACCATGCCAATCCGATTTCTTCTGCAATGTTCGTAACTGCAACCGCCCCTAACCCATTAGTTGTCGATCTGGTTGCCAAAGCAACTAATTCCAACATTCATATTTCTTGGGGAACTTGGGCATTAGCCATGTTATTACCTGGCTTGGTAGCCATGGCAATCATGCCATTAATCATATATTGGCTGTACCCACCAGAAATTAAACAGACACCAAATGCTGTGGCTTTTGCTAAGGAACGTTTGAAAGAACAAGGGCCAATGACTGCGCATGAAAAAATCATGCTAGTAATCTTTGCCGTTCTGTTAGTTTTATGGGCAGGTATTCCTGAGATGATCTTTGGAAAATCTGCTGTTGTTAATCCAACCACGACAGCATTTATCGGTCTGACATTATTGTTGTTATCTGGTGTATTAACCTGGGATGATATTCTGAAAGAAAAAGGTGCTTGGGATACCATTACTTGGTTCTCCGCGTTGGTAATGATGGCCACATTCCTGAATAAGCTTGGTTTGATCACCTGGTTCTCTGGTGTATTAGAAAATAGTATCGGTAGCTTAGGAATGGGCTGGATGGGTTCATGCTCATTATTGTTGCTGGCTTATCTGTATGCACATTATATGTTTGCCAGTACCACTGCTCATATTACAGCAATGTTCGCCGCTTTCTATGCAGCCGGTCTTGCTCTTGGCGCACCTCCGATGTTATTTGCTCTGCTGATGGCGTCATCTTCATGCATTATGATGACCTTAACCCATTATGCTACTGGTACATCTCCGGTTATATTTGGTTCCGGTTATGTAACTCTGGGCGAATGGTGGAAAGTTGGTTTCATCATGAGTGTTGTAGAGTTGGTAATTTTTGTTGTAATTGGCGCTGTATGGTGGAAAATACTAGGTTACTATTAATCTAATTCCTAATCGTTACAACGGGCTGTCGCTATTATAGACAGCCCGTTTTATTTCTTGCTATAACATATAACATTGCAAAAAAATCTGTTTTCTGTTGAAAAAGTGGTTATAATAAGCACCTTAATTAAGGGAGTAGTTACATAGATTAAGTTTTAATAAATCTATGGTTGCGATCAACATATTTACAGTGTTCGCTGTATGGTCGTAACGTCTGACCGAGTGGTGGATTAACGAGACTTAAGACAGAATAAGACTGCTTTGGTGGGCGCTTATTATGTCTTTGTCTGTAGCCCGCCATTAATGATGACTTTAATATATCATGAACCCCTTTTTGTCTTCTGTTCTTCCCATTGCACTGGCTGAAATCGGCGATAAAACTCAACTACTGACTCTATTTCTGGCTACACGTTTCCCCAGAAAATATGCCATCATTGCGGGTATGCTTTGTGCAACTTTACTTAATCATGTGGTGTCAGCGTGGTTTGGAATAGAAGTCGCTCGTTTTTTTACGCCACAACTAATGGGATGGGTTGTTGGTTGTAGTTTTCTGTTTGTAGGTTTATGGTTACTCAAGCCGGATAAAGAAGAGGGACCTGATACGCGATTTATGCGTTACGGCCCTTTCATTGCTACACTGATATTATTTTTCCTAGCTGAAGTGGGGGATAAAACCCAAATTGCTACCATCTTATTAGCTGCTCAATACCGTGATTTGACAGCTGTGGTTCTCGGCAGTACCGTCGGTTTATTATTAGCCAACGTTCCAGTTATATTTCTGGGTAATTGGTTAATGGTGCGCCTACCTTTTAAAGGAATTCGCCTTGGTGCATGTATCATGTTTTGTCTTTTGGGTATTTTTACCTTAATACAAACATGGCTTAGTTAACCTAATTGCCTATATCTATCTGCAATTCATAATTTTATAATAAAAGTGATTCGTATATGATGGAAAAACCATTAATTCGT
Organism: uncultured Neisseriaceae bacterium; assembly: GCA_946481965.1. Classification (GTDB taxonomy): domain Bacteria; phylum Pseudomonadota; class Gammaproteobacteria; order Burkholderiales; family Neisseriaceae; genus Snodgrassella. The sequence goes on from CAMLPN010000016.1 coordinate 39,880, forward strand.
TGTGATTGGGTTGGTAGTGATCCATTGGAACAACAATATCATGACCATGAATGGGGACGTATCCAGAAAGACGGATATAAACTATTTGAAAAAATTTGTCTGGAAGGTCAACAGGCTGGATTATCATGGATAACTATTTTAAAAAAACGTGAAGAATATCGGCGCTGTTTTTATCATTTTGATCCGCATAAAATTATCACTATCACCTCAATTGATCCTTTATTGCAAAATCCTGGCCTCATCCGCCATCCGGCAAAACTCAATGCCATCATCAAAAATGCTCAAGCTTATGTGCGTATGGAAAAAAACGGCGAGGATTTTTCCCGATTTATCTGGTCATTTGTAGACCATAAATCCATCATTAATCACTATTCCAGTCTGACTGAAATTCCTACCCAAACCGATATAAGCCATAATATGTCTCGTGCATTAAAAAAACGAGGCTTTGTTTTTGTGGGACCGGTTACTTGTAATGCCTTTATGCAATCCATAGGATTGGTCAATGATCATATCAATAATTGCTTTTGTCGTTCACTATAACGACAAAATCCATATTCTAATATTAAACTAAACTTATCACCACAAAATAACTTACTTTAAGAATTTATCATCTTTATTTTATGCAGATTGATACAATACAAAAAATTTGGTTAGCAAGTATTAGATTCGTATTAATATTTTAACAATTTAATTTTGCATAAATTATAAATAAATATTTTATATGAACAATAATCATAATACTGGTGTATTCAATCTAACCATATTATGATAATGATTAAATGGATACTTAAATCTATTGCACTGAAATTATAAATAATTAAGGGTAACTTATACTGAAGAAAGTAAAACAAGCAAACGATGTCATGAGAATTTTTTCTAAATGCAAAATCAATACTCTTTTTCTGCTATTGAGTTTAACTGGTTTGGTTTGGGCTGATGAAATGTCAATTGAGCAAGTGCCTCAAGAGGCTGTTTCTGCTAGTGACGCAAAACCAGTCATTTGGTACGCCTGTCCGTTACTAAATAATCATGTAAACTATACTACCTCACCTCTGGATGTGCAGTGTCAGGTAGCAAAACATCCACCTGCCGATAGCAATGATATAAAGGTACGTTCACTGGAAAAAATAAACGTACCTAGTCTCGAGCAACTACAGCGCCTTTGGTATAGTGCGGAATTTGGGCAAAATAGTGACCTGATGAAAGTTCCCTCTATACCTAAACTAGGCATTCATTTACGTCAGCAGGATGCAAACAAAATTAATGGTGGAGTAATCAGGAAAAATAAAGCAATTCCGGCAAAAATCATTACACCGCCTAAATTGACACCCAAACAAATGATACAACGCGATATTAATAGTGAACAACGTGCATTAGTTTTAGCCCAAAAACAATTATCTCAAGCTCAAAAAAGGGGTTCAGCCATCCAGATTCAGCGTTGGCAGCAAAACGTGACTGATCGTCAGGCAAACATACGTGTGCTAAAACAGGAATTAAGTCGATATTAAAAAGTGATTACTACACTATTTAATAACAGAACCATCAAAAAGACGTTCGTCATAACCGATATTAAGTAATCAGTATCGAACCGACCGATTATAATGATCAAAATAAAAACTAATTTTAATATATTGGAAAAAAATAATGAATAAACAGGTAATTAATTTAGAGATACAATTAACAGTAAAATTTTAGCTCTGAATGATTACAATAATGACATGACTAACATGGAAACCGCAATTTTAACAGCACCTATTAATAAAATAGTTTTCGCAACATGCTTTAATTGTGTTGAACTAAGATTTATCATTTGGTCGACCGACTATTAGATGGAAAATGCTCATCAGAGTGATTAACTATATAAATTTTTGTGTTAATAATAGATAAATTAAAATACTGTTATTAATAGCTTGATCCTAATAAATATCAGATAAATCCTCTATTTGTTTATAATATGTTTGGTCGAATTACTTGAAATTTAATTATATTAATCTGTTGTTTAGATATTAAACTATTTTGGATGCATTGATATCTTATATGCAAAATTAATATTATACGATCAAGCGTATCTTGCTATTCGAAAGCACATAAAATTATTAAAGCATATACCAAAAAATACCTGATCTAAATGTGCAACAGAAAATATTTTTATCAAATTTAATAGCTAATATTTAATAAATCATTTAAAAAGTATTCGAATCAGTAATGAAGAAATCTTAATTATCGCATTCTGTTGCAATAAATTAATTGCTTTATACTGTATAATATGATAAGTTGGATTACCTCATTGAATTCATATATTCACATTTCTAATGAATAAAAAATTATCTTCCATTATCATTATATGTATTTCTTTGATCACCATTTCTGGTTGTAAATTTTGCATCCTTGGTGGGCATAAACGTGTTCAAGAAATAGAAGGTAAACCTTATTGGGAAGCTGTTGATTCGAAAAAAGCAAAATCTATTCGATACTATACTCAGGCATGTAATAAAGAAGTAGAAGATGCAAAAAATCTAATTAATGCTATTTTTGTGCAAATAT
>CAMLPN010000017.1 GCA_946481965.1 uncultured Neisseriaceae bacterium
TCGCGTCATCAGCGAAGAAGGCGAACTATACGCCCCTACCTAATCCTTGTCAACTACTACCTCCATTTATTTTTAAGCTTAACTGTCATACCACTGTTCCTGCTGTGTTTTTTATCTCCTACTTCTTCTTTTGTAACTTTCTTCCCCCTCGATTTCAGTCTTTAGCAGTGACGATGCTTTTTATTTGCTCGCGCTTTTCTTCACTTAAGCTCGTTAGTGACAATGTTTGCCATGCTAAGGCTCGATATAAACAATGCTCTTCATCGCTCAGTGCTTCCCAATGTCGCATAATAGTATCTGTATTTCTTCTTTATTAACTGATAATGCAAGCCAGCTAGGCTACTTTATTATAGGTCGGTTTGCTGAACATTTTATTTTTACTGTTTGTGATGTGCTTATTTGATTAAAACCTAAAATTTTTCTTTATACTCAAGCTGTGGCGTTCGATTGGTAGGTATGTCTTATTGTGGCATCAATAAGACATATTTAGATTTTCCAGATTATTGATTGTCCAATGTGGTTCTCTAAAATATAGAATTCCTTGATATTATTTTTGTTCAGGATAGCTATATTAATAGTTCGGTTATCAATTCAAGAAAACGATTACTTGCTTTTATATAGTATAAAATACTATCCGAATATTTCTGAGCTACTCATTTTCATCATAAAATTTAGAATCACAACTTTAGCTTAGTTTGATCTTGCTAGGAGCTTTTTTGGCTTCAGCAACTATTAATTTCCTTATAATGCAATTTAGTTCCGCTGCGATTGCTTTAGTGATAGCGCCAAAAAACAAACTCCCTTATCGGCATTGGCAGGAATAGGCTCTTGGATAGCCATTTATATAATCATATTACCCGTATCTTAGGCTATTGCTGCTTAGTGTAGTTATAAACTTTGAAAAAATAACAACATACTAATTATTTTATATTTTCCCAATATTTTTAATAAGTTGAGTAATATTCAGTTACTTATATCATTCATTAGTATTCAGAATCGAATATCCAGCCAGCACTTAGTTAACATCTTATTGCGAACAAGAATAATTTACATTAACATATAGTTCTTATGGAAAACCAACAAAAAACTAATTTTTTGATTGTTGTCTTTGTACTAGTAATGCATGTTTTATTATTTTGGGCGGTATTTAAGGGGCAGCAAGTCAAATCTGATCAAAATATCACTCTGGATTTTGTTAATTTAGGGGTAAGCGAAGATAGTGTAGGTTCTAATAATGTTTCTGATGAACCCAAAGCATCTCCATCGCCTCCACCTAAATCCATTCCTCAGGTCAAACCAGTAACGCATGAACGTGCTCGGATTAAGCCGGCTGTTGCGACAAAAACGGACAGCAATTTTAAGGTGCAACAGGAGGAAAAAGCACCCAAAGATCGGCCTGTTATTACCGAAGAAAAGCGGGTACCACCAGCAGATTCTAAACCAAACACTTCAACTATTTCAGATAAAAACAATCTGAAAGAAGGTAATCAAAATGATGGTAAATCTGGTGATTCGGGAAAGAAAAACAATGGAAACCAAAATAATGGCGAAATAAAAGTACCACGTGAATATCTAGGTAGTTACTTACCTGGTCTGAACCCAGTCTACCCTGTAGAGTCGCAAGAAGCCGGTGAGCAAGGTGTGGTTGTTGTTTCTGTTTCAGTTGATGCTAATGGTAAAGCTGTGGATGTTAGGGTAGTAAAAAGCAGTGGATCTAGCCGTCTGGATCGTTCTGCACGTCAAGCAGTACAGCGACACCGCTTCAAACCAGCTACTCGCGACGGTATACCTATTCCTTATAAATATAAGTTTAACGTGAATTTTTCTATTAAGTATTAGGTAAATATGGTGGGACTAGACTTAAGTTGGATAAATACTCAATTTAGTTAATTTTTGAAGGTAGTCATTTTTATGGATGGTAATATTAGTTCTATTTATGCCCAAAGTGGCTGGATTTTGCTGACTGTTCTGGCAATTTTGGTACTAATGAGCATAATGACCTGGGTTATAGCATTGATACGTTGTTTCAGTCTTTGGCGGGCTAAACGTGATAATCGTGAGGCTTTAGCCTGCTTTTCTTCTGCGGAAAGTCTAGCTGAAGTGAGTAGCAAGCTGGCAGATAATTCTTCACCTATAGCACTTTTGGCACGAGATGCTATTCAGGCAAAGCAGGATTACCATGACAGGGCTAATCGTTCTTTAGCTGCGGCTTTACCTTTCAATAAATATTTGGTTAGTCGTATACGCAATACTATGGAACAAATTATGCGTCGCTATGAAACAGGGCTGACGGTACTGGCCTCTATTAGTTCCAGTGCACCATTTATCGGTCTGTTTGGTACGGTTTGGGGAATTTATCATGCTCTGATCAATATTGGCCAAAGCGGGCAGATGAGTATTTCTGCAGTGGCAGGACCAATTGGTGAGGCTTTAATTTCGACTGCAATTGGTTTGTTTGCAGCTATTCCTGCATTGCTATTCTACAATGGTCTGATTCGTGGCAAGAAAAATCTGGCTCGTGATCTGGATGGTTTTGCTCATGATTTACATGCACAATTATTAAATAATGGAGACTAGTCATGGCTTTTGGTCATTTTGGTGATGATGAGGTACATGAATCTGCAGAAATCAATGTGACACCATTGGTTGATGTGATGCTGGTATTATTGATTGTGTTCATGATTACGATGCCAGTTCTTACTCATTCTATCCCTTTGTCTTTACCGAAAGCAGCCAGCACCAATCAGGTTGAACCTAAAGCGCCTTTACGTCTCGCCATTGATGTGGACGGTAAATATATGCTGGGTGATCAGGCAATGACTTTAGCGCAGTTACGTTCTCATTTAAGTTCAAACGTCCATAACAATCCTGATGTGGTACTGGCGATTGCTGCGGATAAACACGTTGCCTATGATCATATTGCGCAGGTATTAGCTGCCGCACGCGATGCTGGTTTGCTAAAGGTGGGTTTTATCACTGAAGATAAATAATCATAGCTTTTGATTTCGGGCTGATAACGTCTGTAGTTAGGCAAAATATTGCTTTTTACTAAGTAATGCTGATATGGATTGTTGCTAATAAAGACTTATGTTCAATATTATAGTCGTCGTAACAATGTTGATACGACAAGAAAATTACAATTGATATCGAAATGCTGCCAGTAAATTGTAGCTGTTAAAGAATGAGAGAAAATCAGATTAATGTGCCAAAACAATTAAATACAACAACAAAATCATAGGTATGCCTAAATTAGACGAGTTTTGTACGGATTAATGTTCTTATTATTAGCGTAAATTAATGATTATGTTTCCTGCTAAGAACAAAATTAAGTTAGCAGATTAATGAGTATCCAATATGGGAATATTTTTCATTTATATATATGAAAAAAAAATAATCCTATCTAAATTTACATCTTTAAAATTAAAGATGTAACTGGTCATAAACTATTAATTATTCTTATACAATTATATTCCCGTAGTAAAGATGGCTGGGGCGATAAAAGTATTTGACACATGATTTGCCGGTAAAAAGCTGTGTTAATCAGAGAATATTTTTGTATGTTTAATATTTTCTGCGCAATATAAGTATTTAAGACAAACTGGTGACATTACGATGTGAAAATAGGTATTTTGTGTATTTGAGTGCAAGAATGATTATCGTGCCCATGATATTGATTATTGTATAAGCTGAAATCCAGATGATAAACGGAAGAACAAGGCCATCGGTTGGTGAAACATAATTATATAGAGTAGGCAGCAGCACGCTTAAAGTTAGTAAATAATAAACAGAATAAAATGTTGCATAATTAAATAAATCCATACAAGAAGGTGCACAATTATCAGCTGAAAAAATTTGCAGAATAATTCGGATAAATACCAATAATAAAATGATAAAGGCAAAAAACAAGATTAAAACACTAAAATAACTATCGGCGATGTCTATAATATTGAGTCCACTGCCCTTGCTACTTATTATATAATTTAATAGTAAGCAAATAATTAAATATACTGGAACGAATATTAATAAAAATTGATTACTCAATATTTGTTTATATAGATTATTTTCTTTTATTTCTGTGTTTGCATTGACGATTTGTTGATGTACGTTCTTATAAGAATGTCTGGTGATACCAAAAAGTAATAATACCAATTTATTGAGTGCTTTCAGGATAATCAATATTAAAGTAGCATATAAATTGACTGAGGCATAAATAAAGACAGGAGAGCTTATATACCAATGAAAGGCATCTCCTAGTGGTAACCCCCAGTAAAAAGTATAAAAATTCAGCACCAAATAGCCAAGCATATAGCCAAATAGTTCTGAAAATAATGGCGATTGATCGTAGCGTTCGGCATCCACTTGATACGGTATAAATATCTGCTTTATGGTGCGTATAAATACGTACAGTAAGGCACAAGAACCAATAACTAAGGACAAATAAGTCAAAAATAAGCAGATATGAAATAATATACCTTTATAATGATTAGAAGTAAGGAAAGGTATTTCTTTGGCTTTCCACAAAAGGTGAAATATCATTAAGCAAATTAATGATGTTTTCAGTAAATTGCCGGTTGTCAAAATTACTTGATAATTTTTCTTTACCATCTATTCTGAACCTTCTGCTTAATCAGGACATCTTTTTCAATATATTTATGTGACCAACATTAATTATGAATTAGACATAATATTCATCAGTTTGATAATGGTATTTCAGCATGATTCAAAACTATTGCCTATTCTCAAATAATTCAATATCTTTTTGATAATACGCTTTATTTTACAGATAAAGTTTATCAATTTGCTAATTGAACAATCATAATTCATTTCTATGATCCATAGCCTGTGATTTAATCACTGCACAACACATAAGTGAATAAATGTACAGGCTTAGTGTAATCTGAACAATTATTACCTGAGAATGTTTAGCATTAAAATACTGATGCAAATTATCAAGCTATTGTTCTTTTTAATATTTTGAATAATTATTCTGATTGTTTGTTTGTATTTTAATTAAAAAATGAGGAAATTCTGAATTCGTTTCTAGTGATATCAATAACCTGAAATTTTTTATTCACTATAAACTTAGATAATACAAATTTTAAATAAAAATATTCTGTTAAGATTAAAACTTAGTGGGACTAAGTACTATAGGGTTTGATTGATAAAAATTTTGATAGTTTAATTTATTAATCGGCGGAATAAGCGCAAATATGGATGTTTCAACTACTGATAAATATTTGAGCAGATAGCGAATTTGATTTAGTCTATATTTTTCAGAGAGGAGACCAAAATTTAAAAGGTAGCTAATAACTAATGATAGCAAAAGACATTGGTAACGGTATTTGCTCCTTGGCTAGAATCTATACAATTCAGCCATTATGGCAACTATTTTTTCAATTTTATTTTTATTTTATATTAAGAATGACATTGAATCTTTTTAACCAGATATTTTGATCACTAAAAAATGGCTTAATAGTGAATCTGTGACTTTTATTCTTATCTCAAGATACGATCTTATATTAAAGATAAATATAAAACCGTATCTGTAAACCAATTAATATATCATTTTTGAGTCAGTCTCAGTCAATTTAGCGAATGACACCACGAGTAGATTGTTTAAAGAATTCTTTAAACACCTGTAATTCTGGTGCACTATCTGCTTCGGCAATAATTTTAGCCTGAGCATCGCTATAGTTTAAGCCCTGTCGATAGAGAATTTTGTATAAACGCTTGATGTTATTGATTTGTTCTGGGGTAAAGTGATGGCGACGTAAACCCTCTGTATTGAGTCCTGCCGGTTCTGCCCGATAGCCGGCAGCCATTACATATGGTGGTACATCTTTATGTACACCGGCAGCAAAGGCAGTCATGGCATAGTCGCCGATGATACAGAATTGATGTACTAGTGAGAAGCCACCGAGTAAGACATAATCACCAATAACGACATGACCTGCCAAAGAGGCATTATTGGCAAAAATAGTGTGGCTGCCCACTACACAATCATGTGCTAGGTGCACATAGGCCATGATCCAATTGTCATCACCTATGCGCGTTTCACCGATACCGGTTACAGTACCGGTATTAAAAGTGGTGAATTCTCGAATGGTGTTGTTATTGCCAATGATCAGTTTTGTTGGTTCATCACGATATTTTTTGTCTTGCGGAATTGCGCCTAATGAAGCATATTGAAATATGCGATTTTTACTACCGATTGTGGTGTGTCCGTCAATAACGACATGCGGTCCTATTTCGGTATTGCTATTGATCTGTACATTAGGACCTATGACGGTATAGGCACCCACAGAGACGCTACTATCCAGTTCTGCTTTGGGATCAATAATGGCTGTGGGGTGGATCTTTGTCATGTATATTTCCTGCAGTTTTTCTGTCTGACAAGCCAGTTATTTACTGTTAATCTGTTTTGAAAATAGTATGGATGGAGTATTTGCTATACCTGATAGAAAAACTATTTTTCCACCTGACGTTTGGCACACATAATTTCAGCTTCTGCTGCAATTTGTCCATCTACTAAGGCAACAGCTTTAAATTTACCGATACCACGTTTGTTGGCTAATAACTGAACTTCAAATTTCAACTGGTCTCCAGGAATTACCTGTCGTTTAAAACGAGCATTATCAATACCAACAAAGAAGTAAATTTCATCATCTGCACGACCACCGTGGCTTAAAATCGCTAATGTGCCACAGGCTTGTGCCATTGCTTCGATAATTAATACACCGGGCATAACCGGAAAGCCGGGAAAATGTCCCTGAAAAAAAGGTTCGTTGGCTGTGACATTTTTAATGGCAGTTAAAGTCAGTGCTTCAGTATCATAAGCTGTCACCCGATCTATTAATAAAAACGGATAACGGTGTGGAAGTAATTTTTGTAAGGTACGAACATCTATGGGTAAAGACAAATCCATTATTTTAATCCTGAGGGTTTGATAAGTGACTGGTTAATTGAGCCAGTTGCTGTTCCAATTCTTTTATTTTCTGATTCATTTCATGCAGATGCCGAATATGAACTGCGTTTTTTACCCAGTCATTGTGCTTCTGTAAGGGAAAAATAGACGCATAATGGCCACTTTCTTTAATACTGTGGCTGACGGCAGTAGCGGCACCAATGGTAGTTTTGGGCGGAATAGTCAGATGACCACCAATCATTGCTGCGCCACCAATAACTGAATGAGCACCTACTTCGGTGCTTCCGGCAATGCCGGTACAGGCCACAATGGCGACATGGGCTCCGATTTTGCCATTATGTCCAATCATTACCTGATTATCAATTTTAGCATCATCTTCTACTATGGTGTTTTCGATAGCACCACGATCGATAGTGGTATTGGCACCGATTTCTACATCGTTACCCATTATCACCGAACCAGTCTGAGCTATTTTAAACCATTGGTTATTCTGTTTATCCCATGCCAGCCCGAAGCCATCTGCTCCGATAACACAACCTGAATGCAATTCGACGCGATCACCCAGTAGACAACCGTGATAGATGGTTACGTTAGCATGAATAAGGCAATCTTGCCCAACGATACAATCTTCTTCAATAACGGTACCCGCCAGTATGCGCGTGTTATCTTTAATAATTGTTCGTTCACCAATAACTACATGAGCACCAATTTCACAACTAATGGCAATGTGCGCATTTGGAGCAATACTTGCAGTGGGATGTATGCCAGCCTGAGGCAGCTGACGAGGATGAAACAAGCGAGCAACACGAGCAAAATATAGGTAGGGATCATCGGTCACAATCAAGGTACGACCAGATAATATATCCGCTGATTTTTCACTAACAATGAGTACACCTGCCCGACTGGCTTGTGCTTCATGGCGTAAGCGCGGATTGCTTAAAAAGCTGATATCGTTTAATTGTGCTTGTTGCAGTGAAGTAATATTAGTGATGAGAACATCATCACCACGTAATTCGCCACCAAGTTGTTGTACCAGTGTCGTTGCTGTGATCTGGTTTACCGCCATATTAATACCTTATTGCTTCTGTGCATTTAATGCTTTGATAACAGCATCAGTAATATCAAATTTACTGTTTACAAAAATGGCATCTTGAATAATCAGGTCATAGCCTTCTTTGCGCGCCAAATCAACAATAACTTTGTTCGCATTTTGCTGTAATGAGGCAAATTCTTCATTACGTCGAAGATTGTAATCTTCGGCCAGTTGGGCAGCTGCTTCTTTATATCGCTGATCCATTTCCAGCATTTGCTTAATTTTAGTCTCTCGCTGGTTAGGTGGGATTCTACCTGATTCAATAGCTTCTTTCAGTTTCAGTCCTTCATCCTGCATGGCCTGGAGTTTTTTCTGCCGGGAACTGAACTCCTTATCGAGCTGTTTTTGAATTGATTGTGCCTGTATAGATTGCTGATATACGCGACTGGTATCAATAAATCCCAGCTTTTGTATACTCTCTGCCCAAATAAAACCACAGAAGAGAGTGGTAATAGCAAATACAAATGCAATTTTTTTAAGCATTAAATTTGTCCTCATCTAACAGCGATTAGAACGTGGTCCCTAACTGGAACTGAAACCGTTGTAACTGATCTTCCGGTTTTTTGTGGATAGGATAAGCATAACTAAACTTCAGTGGTCCCATAGGCGATAACCAAGTTACTGCTAAACCAGCAGAATAACGAGCTTCATTACTGAGACTGGATTTGTGAGATTTGCCAGAATACGGGTCTTTTTCCTGATTAGTGAAATCATAAGTTTTATTATCCCAGACACTACCAGCATCAGCAAATAGGCTTAAACGCACAGTATGCTGATCTTTTATACCGGGAAATGGAAAGAGTAATTCTGCAGTAGCGGTGGCAATATAATTACCGCCATAACTTGTGCTATCACTACTGTAATTACCATTACTATATTGATTGTAATATTTAGGTCCTAATGTCCCTGACTCAAAGCCACGTACAGAACCTAAACCACCACCACTAAATGCATACATAAATGGCAAATCTTTGGTTTTACCGTAGCTATCAGCGTAGCCCAACTGACCATACAACATCAGAGTAAAGTTTTTGCTGAGTGGAAAATACCAGCGCTGGTCATGGCTAAAACTATAATATTGTAAATCGCCACCTGGCAAACCGCTATCCACATTAGCATTAACGATATAACCTCGTGTTGGCCAAACGGCACTGTCGGTCGTGTTACGACCCCAGCCTACGGTACCCTTGACGATCCAGTTATTTTTACCATGCTCCTTAACAAAATCCCGATATCGTTGTGGTGCATAATCTCCATATACATTTACAGCGAGGTGCTCAACACCTAGACCAAAATTAACACGGTCATGTTCAGTAACCGGAACACCGAGACTCATACCAGCACCAACTGTAGTGGTTTTATAATCCATTGCATTACTTTCTGATTTGCTTGGATTGTAACCACGGTAGTATAGGTTATAGCCCAGACTAACACCATCTGGAGTAAAATAAGGATCAGTAAATGATAACCCAGCTACCTGACTCACTTTGGATCGCGATAACTGTAAACTAGCCGACTTACCGGTACCAAATAAATTATCCTGTGCTATACCGGCAGAAAGGAGCAGACCATCATCCTGAGCCCAGCCGGCTCCTACGTTAATGGACCCCGTCGAACGCTCTTTAACACTCATGTCCAAATCGACCTGATCTGGGGTATTAGCAACTGGTCTAATGTCTACTTGTGCGTTATCAAAGTAACCTAATTGCTGAATACGCTCTTTGGAGCGGTTGATTTTCGAAATATCATAAGGGGCACGTTCCATTTGGCGTAACTCGCGACGCAATACTTCATCACGAGTTTTGTTATTACCAGTAATATTGATTTGGTTTACATATACTTTTCGATCAGGAATAACGTTAAGGACAAAATCAACAGTACCATTACTGTCATTAGGGGTAGGACGCACATCTACCTGACTAAACGCGTAGCCATTACTCCCCATTTGATCCTGAATGGCTTTAATAGTATCAATAAGTTGACCGCGGTTATACCACTTACCACGTTTAATTTTGACTAATTTCTGTAATGCTTCTATCGGTACTTCACGGGTATCACCGCCTACGGTAATATCGCCCCAACGATAGCGCTCACCCTCATCTACGGTAATGCGGATTAACTGGGATACTTTATCATCACTGTTTTTGATATTGACGTCAGTAATGCGAAAATTCAGATAACCATGATCCTGATAAAAGTTAGTTAGATTATCTAGATCGTTCCTAAACTGCCCATCAGAAAAACGATCGTTTTTGGACAACCAGCTCATCCAGTTATGTGGACTAAGCGACATCTGTTTACGCAGTTTGGAGGAAGAAAAGTGCTGGTTACCATTAAATTGTATGGATTTGATGGTAGTTGTGGCACCTTCATCAATTTTTAACTCTATTGCCACGCGGTTTCGTTCCAGACGAGTTACATTTGGAGTGATGGTGACAGCGGTTTTACCTTTTTGGCGATATGCATCATATAATCCGGTAATTGCCTGCTGTAAAATTGCCGGATTAAACACTCGCGATTGACCTAAACCAAAGTTGGCCAAATTTTTCTTAATATCGTTGTTGTTGATGGTTTTACCACCCGTCACATCTAAGCTACTGATGATGGGACGTTCAACCACAGTTAATAACACCTGATTGCCCATGGTTTCCACACGAATATCATCGAAAAAACCGGTTGCATACAGTTTTTTGACTATATTCTCACCTTCACCATCATTAAAGGTATCGCCAATTTTAACTGGCAGATAACTAAAAACGGTCTTTGGCGCGGTACGCTGTAAACCCTCGACCCGAATGTCTTTAATGATAAACGGTTCGACGGCAAGAGCCAGGGAAGAAAGGCCTAAAGCCATTAAACTGACAGTAATCTGTTTTATTTTCATTATTCATCCAAACAAACGGGTAAGATCATTGAAGAAAGCTACTAACATCAACATTAGCATGGCACCCATGCCGATACGAAGTCCAATTTCTTGTATCCGTTGGCTTAGTGGTTTACCACGTATCCATTCGACAGCATAATACATTAAATGACCGCCATCTAACATGGGAATAGGTAATAAATTCAACACACCAAGACTAATGCTCACCAATGCAAGAAATTCTGTATAGCTTTGCCAGCCCAGTGCAGCAGTTTTACCGGCAACATCAGCAATAGTTAACGGACCAGAGAGGTAGTGTAAGGAGGCCTGGCCAGTTAGTAATTTTGCAAACAGTGATAGCGTCATACTAATATATTCCCAAGTACGCTTAGCAGCTAACTGGATAGATTGTAATAGTTCGGGCTGATGGTGCTGGCGAATTCGCTTATCCCATGCTTCATCCCGCATGGCACCAACACCAACCTGTCCGATTATCATACCATCCTGCTGCACAGAATCAGGACGCAAACTGGTACTCAAAATCTGGTTATTACGCTGATAAGTGATATCCAACTTCGCACCAGCGTTGGCTCGCACAATATCAACCCAGTTCTGCCAACTGGTTAGTTTCTCACCATTAACGGTTAGCAGAATGTCTCCAATCTGCAATCCAGATTTAGCAGCAACACTATCTGGCATCACCGCACCAACCCGATTGGTAACTTTGAATGGTACGATACCGATGTAGCCGGATTTAGCCACATCATCGGCAGCTGCCGTACCGGCAATGTTCAGTTGGCGAATAGCCTGTTGACCAGCAGCAGTAGTAACAGCAACTTTGACAGGTCCGCTATCCAGATTCAACATAATTTTTGTCTGCGCATCAGACCAATTTGTCACAGGCTGACCGTTGACATAATTGATACGATCTTCCGGCTGGAAACCAGCACTAGCCGCAACACTACCCTGTTCAACCATACCCACCCATGGTTGTATCTGAGTAATACCACCAATACCAAAACTGGCAGTATACAATAATATAGCTAAAATCAGATTGGTTAAGGGCCCGGCAACAACAATGGCAATCCGTTTAAGTGGATGTTGACGATCAAATGCATAAGGTAAATCGGCTTCACTGACATCACCTTCGCGCGTATCGACCATTTTGACATAACCACCAAGAGGAATAGGGGCTAGACACCATTCAATATCTGCTCTTTTATGACAAAAAAACGGTTTACCAAAGCCTATACTGAAGCGCAACACTTTAACGCCACAAAGCCGGGCAACGATAAGATGCCCCAATTCGTGCAAACTTACCAAAAGTAAGATTGCTACAATAAAAGCAATGATGGTTAACAGCATAGTTTCTCCGGATCTAGATTAAATAGTATGAGTATGGACCAAATTTTCTGCGGCCGTACGTACTTGTTGGTCTAGCTGTAGCAATTCTTTAATGTCTGTCGCTGTATGTCCACTAAACAGTTGTAAGCAGCTATCAACTACCCTAGCGATATCCATAAAGCCAACCAGCTTATGCAGAAATGCGCCAACAGCTATTTCATTAGCTGCGTTTAATATACACGCACTGGCGTCATTACTGCTATGTAATACTTCATAAGCCAGTTTTAAACAAGGGAAGCGATCGAAATCCGCAGCCAGAAAATTTAATCCATTTAGGCAAGTAAAATCCAACTGCTTAGCACCGGAATTGATTCGTTGTGGCAAGCCCAGACAGTGAGCAATCGGTATGCGCATATCCGCTTCGCCCATTTGCGCCAGAACTGACCCATCTATATAGCGTACCATACTATGCACTACACTTTGCGGATGAATAATGACTTCGAGCTGTTTAGCCGGCGCATTAAATAGCCAGTGAGCCTCAATCAGTTCTAGTCCTTTATTCATCATGGTGGCAGAATCAACAGAGATTTTCTGCCCCATACTCCAATTGGGATGTTTGACCGCCTGTTCAGGGGTAATGCGGGCAAAATCACTCAGGGGAGTATGCAGGAAAGGGCCACCGGAAGCGGTAAGAATTAGTGATGCTATACCAGCCTGAACCAAATCACCCTGATAATCTGTGGGTAAAACCTGATAAATGGCATTGTGTTCACTATCAACGGGAAGCAACTGTGCATTAGACTGCTGTACTGCCTGCATAAATAAGGCACCAGCAACAACTAAAGTTTCTTTATTGGCAAGATAAATAGTTTTACCTGCTTGAGCGGCCGACAAAGTTGGCAGCAAACCAGCTGCTCCAACTATTGCGGCCATCACGGCATCGGTTTCATTAGCCTGCGCCACATGGCACAGCGCCTCTTCACCATACAATACTTCGGTGTTGATGGCGGCAATACGAAAACGCTGTTGTAATTTGACTGCATCGGTTTGTTTTGCCACCACAGCATATACGGGTTGAAAACGCAGACATAAATCTGCTAATCGCTCAATCTGTTGGTAAGCAGTGAGAGCAAAAACACTGAAGCGATCGGGATGACGACTGATCACATCCAGTGTACTCAGACCAATGCTGCCAGTGGCACCGAGAATAGTTATGGCGGTTTTATGATGGCTACTCATATTCAGAACCACTTTTACAATAAAGCCAACCAATGAAGAGCGACATAAACACTGAGTACGGAAATCATAGAATCAACCCGATCGAATACGCCACCGTGTCCGGGTAAAAGCTGGCTACTGTCTTTAATACCGGCCGCACGTTTGAGCCAGCTTTCCAGCAAATCTCCAACAATACTGACTATTGTTAGAATCAAGGCTATTAACAGGGTTTGCCAGAGTGGCAAAGCTACTGGCAACCAGTGTTGTTGCTGCAAAATGAAGGTATAAATAGCAACAAAGACAACAGCACCAATCGCGCCCTCCCAGCTTTTGTTAGGACTGATAGTAGGTGCCAGTTTATGTTTGCCCATAGTACGACCACAGCAATAGGCGGCGATATCAGCAATCCACACCAACGCCATAATCGCTAATAATGCCCAAGCTGAATTGGCATCAGGACGCAAATTAACTAAGGCAAGCCAAAAGGGTACCATCAGCACCCAGCCGATTATCGTGCCAACAAATTTAGATTTGATTTTCCATTTGTATTTCAACCACAATGGCACCACTAGCAACCAAAAAAGCAGACTTGTTATTTGTATTACCTGCAACAAAATTGTAGAAAAGGTTGGTTGTTGAAGATAGAAGAGAATACCAATACTGGCTGTGATTAGCAGATAGAAAGTATTCTGGAGCGGGCTCATGTGGATGATACGGGCGTATTCCCATAATGCCAGTAAGGCGATTAGTCCAGAAAATGCTGCCCATAAAGAAGAATCTGCCCAAAACAACATCCCAATCATTAAGGGTAATAAAACTAAGGCAGTAAGTATACGTTGTTTAAGCATAAGGATCAGGGACGCTGTTGAGAGACTGGTAACTGCTCAGAAGTTCGACCAAAACGACGTTCTCGTTGTTGATATGACTGTATAGCAATGGTCAGCTGAGCCTTATCAAAGTCCGGCCATAATACTTGAGTAAAATACAGTTCAGTATAGGCTAATTGCCAGAGTAAAAAATTACTGATACGGGTTTCGCCACCAGTACGAATAAACAAATCAGGTTCTGGAGCATCGCCCAGTGATAAATAAGGCAAAATTGACGCTTCAGTCAATTCTGTCTCACCGCAACGAATGGCCTGATTAACTGCCTGCAGAATATCCCAGCGACCACCGTAGTCAGCAGCAATAGTCAGCGTCAGACCAGTATTATTTGCCGTCAGGGCTTCTGCCTGTTCAATGCCACTGACAATTTCTGCCGCAAAGCGACTGCGGTCACCAATGACACGCAGGCGCAGATTATTTTTATGTAGCTTTTGCACGCGTTTTTGCAATGATTGCAGAAAAAGACTCATTAAAAAATTAACTTCATCCAGTGGTCTGCGCCAGTTTTCGGTAGAAAAAGCAAATACGGTCAGATAACGAACACCCACGCGAGAACAGTTGGCGGTCATTTCTTCCAGCATTTCCAGCCCTTTTTTATGACCCATGATACGGGGCATCAGGCGTTTTTTTGCCCAGCGACCATTACCGTCCATGATGACAGCTATATGCTGTGGAATATCGGTATGGGCAGGAACATTTTGAGTACTACTGATAGTCAATGTACTTCCTTTTCAGCCAGATTAGATTAGATAGCCATTAAATCAGCTTCTTTGACGGCTAACATTTTATCGATATCTGCAATATATTTGTCAGTGATTTTCTGGATAGCTTCTTCTCCACGGCGTGCTTCATCTTCACTGATTTCTTTATCTTTCAAGAGCCGTTTCAGATCGTTGTTAGCATCACGACGAACATTACGCACAACAACACGCCCGTCTTCCACTTCACCGCGCACAACTTTAATCAAATCTTTACGACGTTCTTCTGTCAGCATCGGCATAGGAACACGAATCAAATCGCCCATCGCAGCTGGATTTAAACCGAGACTGGAATTGCGAATTGCTTTTTCGATAGCAGCGGCCATTTTGCTTTCGTAAGGTTTAACACCAATAGTTCGGGCATCAATCAAAGTCACGTTGGCCACCTGACTGATCGAAACCATACTACCATAATATTCTACTTCCACCTGATCCAGCAAACCGGTATGCGCACGTCCAGTACGGACTTTAGATAAATTTTCGCGCAATACTTCGATTGATTTCTGCATTTTAGTTTCAGCAGTACGTTGAATTTCGTTAATCATGAACATTCCTGTCTGATTCGGCTGCGTTAATTTCATTCCGGTCAGATTTTTCTATTACCGGAAACGGATAAACGCGCATACTAACCCAGTTATACATGTAGCCACAAGCGTGTTTATTGATTCGGTCAATTATATATGTACCAGTGTACCTACGTCTTCGCCCATAATAACCTGTTTTAATGCTCCTGGTTTAAATATACCAAAAACAATGATATTCAATTTTTGCTCACGGCACAGAGCAAATGCCGTGGCATCCATTACTTTGAGATTCTGATTAATCGCATCATCAAAGGTAATTTGTTGATAGCGCTTGGCATCAGGATTGGTTTTCGGATCGGCTGCGTATACGCCATCGACATTTGTTGCTTTCAACATAATATCACAGTTCATTTCCACACCGCGCAAACTGGCAGCAGTATCGGTAGTAAAAAACGGGTTACCGGTACCGGCGGCAAATATGACAACTTTACCCTCTTCCAGATATTGAATTGCCTTAGGACGAGCATAAGTCTCTGCCACTTGTTGCATACTCAAAGCAGACTGTACTCGAGCCTTCACATTTTGACTTTCAAATGCTTCTTTCAATGCCAACGCATTCATAACCGTAGCCATCATACCCATATAATCAGCAGTTGCGCGCTCCATACCTTTAGCGGATTGTGCCATGCCTCGGAAAATATTTCCGCCACCAATGACAATAGCCACTTCCACACCCATATCGACTACTTCTTTAACCTGCGCTGCAATTTGCATGATGGTATCGCGATTGATACCAAAAGCATCAGGTCCCATTAATGCTTCGCCGGATAATTTCAATAAAACGCGCTTATATTTTGCTGGTTTAGTCATGATTGCTCTTTCTGTAATTTGCCATTGGATAACCTGTAGCTATCACTTTAATTTTAAAATGGACTGATGGGAACTTTTATTTAAGATATCTATTTGAGTTAAAACAAACAGCTTAAAAAAAAGCACCCTGATTCAGTGGTCTGAATCAAGAGTGCCCATGGCAACAATAGCCTTATACTTTAGAAGCTGCCGCTACCTCAGCTGCATAATCCACTTCTTTTTTCTCAATACCTTCGCCTACATGGAAGGCCACAAAACGATTCACAACGGCATTTTGTTCTTTGAGGAATTTTTCCACCGTCAGGTCCGGATTAATAACAAACTGCTGACCAAGCAAAGTAACTTCAGCCAGGAATTTCTGCACCCGGCCTTCAACCATTTTTTCAATAATATTAGCTGGTTTACCGGAGGCAGCAGCCTGCTCCTGATAAATATGACGCTCTTTAGCAACCAGCTCTGGATCAACTTCAGCAGCTGACACACATTTTGGTTTAGAAGCGGCAATATGCATTGCTACCTGACGGATAGCCTGAGCATCCCCGCCTTTATGTTCAACCATAACACCAATTTTGGTACCATGCATGTAGGTAACCAGACTGCCATCGGTTTCAATACGCTCAAAACGACGAACAGTAATATTTTCGCCCAGTTTAGCGATAACGGCTTTACGTGCTTCTTCTACGGTAACACCATCGTCAGTTTTCGTTTCAGCTAATGCTTCCAGTGTAGCTGGATTGTGTACAGCTACTGCTTTTGCAACTGACTGAGCGAATGCCACAAAGCTGGCATCTTTAGCAACAAAATCAGTTTCACAGTTGATTTCAGCCAATGCACCAACCTGACCATCAACATATTCAGCAACAACACCTTCTGCTGCGGTACGACCAGCTAGTTTACCTGCCTTGGCACCAGATTTAATACGCAGAATTTCTTCGGCTTTTTCCATATCACCTTCAGCTTCTACCAAGGCTTTTTTACATTCCATCATGCCTAGACCGGTAGCAGCACGCAAATCACCTACCATTTTTGCAGTAATTGCAGCCATGTTTTACTCCTTAAACTTGATTACATTCAGCCGGTGTACGATCCGACTGAAAAATTATTTAAAAAAAAGGGGCATAGCTGTCCCCTTCTTTTACAAAAAACGGTAAATACCCGATTATTCAGCAGCAGCGGTAGCAGCTTGCTTTTCTTCTGCTGCCTGTGCAGCCTGCACAACTTCCTGTAAAGATTGAGATTTACCTTCCAGAATAGCATCGGCAATACCGCGGCAATATAAACGAATGGCTTTAGCAGAGTCATCATTACCCGGAATGACGTATTTCACGTCATCAGGACTGTTATTGGTATCTACCACGGCAATGACGGGAATGCCCAGTTTAGCAGCTTCAACCAGAGTACCTTTTTGATAACCGGTATCAATAACAAAAATCGCATCTGGCAAGCCTTTCATATCTTTGATACCGCCCAAAGAGCGTTCCAGCTTGGCTACTTCACGCTGCATTTCCAGAATTTCTTTTTTACCGTAACCGGCTTCAGTAGCATTTTCCAAAGCAGCAGTTTTTTCTTCCAGACGTTTGATAGATTGTTTTACGGTTTTGTAATTGGTCAGCATACCACCTAACCAGCGGTGATCCACATAAGGAGCACCAGCGCGGGTAGCTTCTTCTTTGATGATATCGCGAGCCTGACGTTTAGTACCAACAAACAATACAGTACCTTTATTAGCAGCCAGACGGCGCACAACATCCTGTGCTTCCACAAACATCGGCAAAGTTTTTTCCAGATTGATAATGTGGATTTTATTACGTGCACCGAAAATGTATTCAGCCATTTTCGGATTCCAGTAACGAGTTTGGTGACCAAAGTGTACGCCGGCTTCAAGCATCTGGCGCATAGTAATTTGTGACATAATTCTTATCCTTAAAGGGTTAAGCCTGACATCGCCACGCATAGAACTCTTGTACAGAGCACCCTTTCGCGTACGATGCGAGCGTTACATGTTATTTTACCGAGGTAAAACGGTAAGATGATACAGAAAAAAATAGCTTTCTACAAGTAGGTAAACGCTTTACCAGACTTAGTTAAGCATGGTAATTTTAGCTATTCATTCGAGTAGAGTAGTTTCAATGACTATTGATTCCGATAAAAAACGACTAAGACAGCAACTACGGCGCCAACGCAAAACCTTAAATCGATCCTATCGCGCCTGGGCAACCAGACACATTAATCGTCTGCTGTATCCGCTTATTCGTCGACACAAACGCCTCGGCGTTTATTGGGCAACAGGAAGTGAACTAAGCTTAATGCCACTAATTATGACTGCCCAGCAACGCGGTGCAGAAGTTTATTTACCTTATATCGAAACAAACCAGCGTCAACTGTGGTTCACCCCGTGTCCTCGCTTAAACAACCCTAGAATAACGCAACGTTATTTGCGCCAACACAATCTACATGTTCGTAAACGCCAAATACCGCAGTTTGAGGGAGCAAAAATCCGCGCGCATTGGTTAAAGACATTGATTATTCCTTTAGTTGGTATTGATCATCAAGGCCATCGTCTTGGTCAGGGTGGGGGTTATTATGATGCAACCCTGTCTGTTCAGCATAAAGTTAAACCGCAAATGATCGCTGTCGGCTTCAGTTGTCAGCAGGTGAGGCAAATTCACACCGATCCGCATGATATCAATATACCGATTTTTGTTTGTGAACAAGGCTACCAATATTTTAATCAAAACCGGTCAGATTAAATTTATTTGTGCCGAATCAGGTATATTTAAATTTTGTCTATATATCATTATTGCTGAAATAAACTTCATTAGTTGTAATGAGTACGTAGATTCTAAATAAGGCAGTTTTGGAAAATAGTTACTTCACTAACCTACCCAATAAAAAACAATACCGACTTGACCAATATTTTATCATGGGGTGATGAAAAACGTTATTGTTAAAGATATCTTTCTATATTCATTTTTCAATCTTAGACGAAGATAAAATCATATCCTATATTTAATGGACGTTTTATTATTAGCATGAAACATAATAATGGTGCCGTTTTTTTGTTTATTTAACCCTTCTAGGTAATCACTATTTCTTTTAATAAATTCCTGGAGCAAATTCTACAAATGCTGTTATTTTATTAGACGTCATTACTTTTTTTCTATTTCTGTAGTATCAATAGTGTTATTTATTTTGCTAATTTTCCAATGATATAGAGATACACTTGCTAAAATTAATATCATAATCTTGAGTCTTATTTATCAAGTTAATGAATTTATATTAATTCATCATATAGTTTTTTAATGAGATTCCTTTTCTTATTATTTTTTTCCTCAATAAAAATAAAATCATTTTTCATAATTTAAAGACTTCGAATATGCTCAGAAGCCAAATTTGCAGCTCCATCGTTAGTTAAAGTTTTTTGAATGTTTAAAACTTCCGAAATCCAATTCCTAACTTTACTTGACGAAAATGAGCTAATTTAGAAATCATTACTTTGTCATTAAAATAAACTAGATTTAAAATTTTTATCTTTAATTTCAAAATTAGCCCATTTCAATATTTACCAACTACTTTTTCCTACTTTATCTTATCAAATACATCCGCTGCTTCATGACTAAATATGGCGTGTTGGTGTTTGTTGAAATCGATTAAGCAGCTCCCTTAGCAGCATCTGGATTCAATAAACTATGATCGACCTGCAATATGAAAATTATGATTTAGTTTATTTTATCTTCGTTTGTTAGAGGATTTTCTATCCAAATTATACTTTTTCATTAGTACTTTATTTATAAAATGGATCGGTTAAAACCTCTGAGATCAAACATGATTATGTTTAACAGATATTATATGGGTTTCTGAATCAGATGATTTTATTTCTGTGTAGCCGGCAATTTTTTACTTAATCTGCCTAACAATGCCGAAGTAGCCATAAATTTGAACTAAGTATTCCCATTTTATGGCTACTTTAGCAACTCAGAGACGAATTAAAGCTGAGTAAATAATTGCTCTTTTGGTAAACGAGATTTTGGACGACTGGCATTACTGTCATCAACAGTACGATAACCAAGAGTCACGACCAAAACACTTTTCAGTCCTAACTGTTTTAGGCCAAGAAGCTCATCCATTTTTTCTTTTTCAAATCCCTCCATAGGGGTGGAATCAACGCCGATAACAGTTGCGGCAAACAATAGTTGTCCTAGAACAATATAGAGTTGCTTAGATTCCCATTCATACTGTGCCTGCGGATTAGCACTATTATAATTCACAAAGAAACGTCTTCCCTGATCCCCCATCTGTTTTATTTCTTCTGTTTTAAAGCGACCATCTTTATCTTCCTGCGCTAATAAGTTTTGCAAATGTTGGTCGTCTAATGGAGATTTGACACAAAAGATGAGGGTATGGGAAGCATTAGCAACACGAGATTTATTTGGCTCCATAATTGCCGGCATTATTTTGTTTCGCGCCTGATCATTATCAATGATAAAAAAATGACCCGGTTGAGAATTTACTGATGAAGGACTATTTCTGATTACTTCAAGCAATTGTTCCAGCTGTGAAGCTGGTATTTTTTTACTTTTATCATAGTGCTTAGTTGTATAGCGTTGTCTGGATAGGTCGACTATATTCATCCTGTTACTCCGGTGGTTAATAAATAGGTGATGTTACTGATGATGTACCTTTTTGCAAATTTTTTGCAAAAATTATTGAATTAGTATCATTTTCGGATTAATGAAATTATAAACCTTACTTTTTAATAATTATTTATTTTAAGCTAGATTAGCTTATTGTTTGCGACTGTTGATAAGGAAAAATTTTATTTTCAGCAGATAATCATTAGGTAGTTTTCATTTTGCGTTGACATTGATAACAATAAGCTTTAGTAGCAAATTTTTCTTTATATTTCTGACAATACTGTATTTCAGCTAGAGAAAGGGGTTTATCACAGCCAGGACAGGACGGTATGGTCACCGAATCCGGTTGAGGTGGTTGATGATTACTGCGAGCATTATCATTGGACACAATATCATTCATGACAACACCATTATTATCAAGCGAATAGATTCCGAAATATTTATACCAGTCACGCAATGGTGCCGGTCGATGTAAATTACACAATTGCTCACCAAAATTTTGCAACGCTGCTGACGAGATTTTTTTTAATAGCGGTAATACGTTGAACTTGTTCGTGTAACTGGCTATAGCTGTTTTTATTTGTTCATTTTTGATAATGCAATTTAAATCAGTAAGTCTGTTTTTCGGCCGTTGTATATGGGCTTCATTAGCGACCAGAATCAAGCTGTTAATACTAGGCTGTAATTTTATGCCCATACGCTTGGGCAAATTAATTTGTGTTTTAAGGATATTTTTTAAAATAGTAATATGACGTTTATTTTGTTGTAGTGGAGAAGGCATACCTTGAATTTTACCTTGATACTGATGGGAAAACTCGCCGAATTCATTAATAATTATGCTACCAGCTACTCTTTTGCTTTCACAGACAAATATTTGTAAACAACGGTTAACTAGCAAATGGTCAATCTGGGCTACCTGACGCCGGTCAACCAGACGCAGATCATGCAGAATAATCCAATCATGACTTTGACCAAAATAAAAATTGAGCTGATAAGCCGATTCTGCTTCACCCTTAATGCCAGAATAGAGACGATTAAGCCGTTTCTGGATTTGACAGCGGTTTGCTTCTGAAAGATCGCATCGACGCAATAGTTGCGTTAGTATGTCTATATCTCTTTTTTTACTGTCTACTTCTTTAATAATCATTATGCAGTAATTGTTATCATTAAATTGGTAGTTAAAATATATTGTGGCACGCAATTATGATGACACTTTGAACAATTACAATATTCTTTAAGTATCATATGTCTAATTCATATTAGCAATTTTACATTATTGTGTAAATATATGTCATCAGACTAATTCATTAAATTAGAAACTTTGAATTGATAAAATTTGATTGAATTACCATGTTGATTTTTTTCTACATTTGCGCCTTCTTTCTAACAAACATCAAAGATACCGATAGAAAATTTACCTATTTATCAATACAGTATAAGGTCAAATAATGAATAAGATTGATTTAATATTTTGTAATTATTCCCGTTAAAATCGATTAAATCTAATATTCGGTAAAACTGGATTATTCATGTCTATTAAGTATTGGTGAATTAAATTTATTTAACAGACATTTTAATGATACATTGTTTATTTATGTTTCAATTCTATTCTGCCCAATTTTTCATTATTTCAATTTTCTGTTTATAGTTTTACATCGCCAGATCCGCTTTTTATTTATATTTATTTGTTGAATTAGACCAAATAGACACACATAAAATTGATTTAAATCAATTTAATATTGGTATTTTTATAAATTAATATTAAGCAATCAGATTCTGTAAATTTGCTACTACATCATTATGTCGATATACAAAAAGCTGCTATTACTGAGTAATAGCAGCTTTTTTGAATCTGGTGCCCAGGGACGGACTCGAACCGTCACACCTTGCGGCGGGGGATTTTGAGTCCCCTGCGTCTACCAATTTCGCCACCTGGGCTAGCGAAGAAGACGGCATTATAACGGATTTTTGCTGGCTGTAAAGTATTTTTTTGCTATTTTGGTTTTTACCATGGCAAATTATAGGATTAATTTTATATTTAGTTTTTTAGTAATTAAAATGAGCTATTAGTATTTATAATTTAACTCATTTTTTTAAGCCATAAAATTGAATTTATTTTATATATCATGTCTAAGTTTTCTTATTTGATATCTATAAACAATTTTTATTATTTATCTCTAGCCGACCATAGCTAGATACCTTCTTCGAGCATGCTATCAATATGAGCGAAAATATGCTTGTACGGATATGATTTTAAAACCATATCTTTACAAGCTCAGCTAAAGGAAATTTTTCTACAATTCTAATTACTGAAAAAACAGTCTTATTAAATAAAAATCAAACTATTGCGATGATATTTGTCAATTCATTTAGTTAATCTATTCACTGGCCTGAGCTTGATTAAAATGCTAAAATCATATAATATTTGAAAAAACTAATACTATTTCTATTGCTTTTATTTAGTATGCTAATATCCAAATGAAATACAGAAGTAATTGTAACCATTTTCTTAGCTATTTTTAACCTGTATTTAATTAGATTGACTATAGACAAAGTATCAAAAGAGGTGCTTAATTATAATATTAGGCTGTATAAAGTTGCGTCTGTAATATAGTTGTCTCTTTACTAAAAGATTATTTAATTAAGGTTATACTAGCGGTTATTTACAGACATAGAAAACCAAGTTATCGTGTAAAAACTGCATAGCCAAAGTGCAATATAACTGGTTTATGCCTTAGAAAGTGTTGTTAAATTAAAATTACGACATAATACATTTATAAAATTATGCAAAAATATTTGCTATATCTTTATACTGATGAAAAATGAATGCACAATTAACTATTGCATTATCGAAAGGAAGAATTTACGAAGAGACTCTGCCGTTACTGGCAGCAGCGGGCATTCATGCAACTGAAGATCCAGATAAGTCACGTAAATTAATTATTAAAACAAATCACGACAATATCCGCCTTATTATTGTTCGTGCGACTGACGTTCCTACCTATGTTCAATATGGCGCTGCAGATTTCGGTATTGCCGGCAAAGATGTGTTAATTGAACATAATGGTAAAGGTTTATATCAGCCACTGGACTTACATATTGCTAATTGTCGAATGATGGTCGCTGTGCGCAAAGGTTTTAATTATTCGTCTGCTTCACAACCGGGTTGTCGATTACGTGTTGCTACCAAATATCCTAATATTGCCGCAGAACATTTTGCCAACAAAGGTGTTCACATTGATCTGATTAAATTGTATGGTTCTATGGAACTGGCTCCGTTAGTGGGTCTTTGCGATGCTATTGTTGATTTGGTGTCCAGTGGCAATACTTTGAAAGCGAATAATCTGGAAGCTGTTGAACATATAATTGATATTTCTAGTCGTCTTGTGGTGAATAAAGCAGCATTAAAACTTAAATATGCCATCATGCAACCCATTATAGATATTTTTGCTAAATTAACTCATTTAAATTTGAATAATTTAATATAACAACAGGAAACCTATTTATGACTACAGAAAACTCAGCAAAGTTGGTGGTACTGATAGATGCTGATAATGCTTCAGCAAGTATTATCGAATCTTTATTGGAAGAAATTGCCAAATATGGTATTGCCAGTGTTAAACGTATTTATGGTGACTGGAGTACCGGTTTATCTAAATGGAAAGATGCATTACTGCCACATGCTATCACTCCAGTACAACAATTTGCCTATACCAAAGGTAAAAATGCCACCGATATGGCAATGGTCATTGATGCGATGGATTTACTTTACAGTAATACCTTTGACGGTTTTTGTATTGTATCCAGCGATAGTGATTTTACTCGCCTAGCCTCTCGTATTCGTGAAAGTGGTTTGACCGTATATGGTTTTGGTCAGAAAAAAACCCCAGAATCTTTCCGCAAAGCCTGTGATAAATTTATTTATACTGAAAATTTGCTTAGTCATACCGCGGTAGAAATCTGCGAAGATAAAGCGCAGGCTCCTATTTTCCATACCAAACGTAAATCCGCCACTGAATTGAAACAGGATACGGCGTTGATGAATTTATTCCGCAATGCGGTTAAAGAACATGCCGATGATGAAGGTTGGACTTCTCTTGGCGTAGTGGGACAATATATCAATAAGGTTAATTCTGATTTTGATGCCCGCAATTATGGATATACAAAATTATCTTATTTGATTAATGCCATGGATATATTTGAAACACAAATGCATGGTAATCATTTATGGTTGCGTTTGAAAAAACGCAATAATGGTTTTATTAATAAACCAGAAAATAAATCCTTTACACCAATAGCAGAATCTGTTGACCAACATGACGACACCCCACTGGTCATTACTATTCCAGCAGTCACAACAGAGATGCCACAAGAAAAAATCAGTGTCACCATTGAACCAGAAGAAAAGAAACCGGTACTGGTTCAGGTAGAAACTCAGGTAACTGATTACGGTAACAGCTATGATTACAATAAAGCTGGCCAAACCAAACGCGGTCGTGGTCGTCCACGTAAAACTACTTTCGATAGTATGAATAAACAACCAGAAAGCAGTCGTGGTCGTGGTCGTCCTGCCAAAAATAGTTTTAACAGTACACGCGGTAATAAATCTAGTCGTTCTGGCGGTGAAATTTCCAGTCAACATCATTGGAATCGACTGGTACCCATGGTACAAAAAGCCATTGAACGCACCTGTGATATTGAAGGCTGGGCAACAGTAAGTTCTGTAGCCCGTGAACTGGTTACCAGTGAAGGTGGCTTTAACGCCCGCGATTATGGTTTTGATAATGCGAACAATGCGATTACGGCTATTAACAATGAATGGATTGACAGTCGTAAAGCTGGGCGTGGTTTACGTGTACGTGTGGTTAAACCCTACGATGTCGAGGTAGATGGTAATACTATTCCTGCACACGAGCTGGCAGCCAAAACTCAGGTTCACACCACCGATGTGGACGACGATAACTTTGGTAACAGCATTTAATCTAATTTTCTGGACGGGTGTAGTGCTTACACTCGCTGTACAACGGTATGAGATATATTTCCAGTCGGGACGCTGATTTTCACGAACAATTGGAAGTTTTACAGGCATTTGAAACGGCTCAGGATCCGCAAGTGGATGCAACCGTTGCCACAATTTGTGCCGATGTACAGCGACGTGGTGATGCGGCGGTAATTGAATATACCAATCGGTTTGATCAGACTCAGGCTCAGACTATGAATGAGCTGATGCTGACTCAGGCTGATCTGGCTACGGCCTTTAATCGTTTACCTGCCCAGGTGCAAACAGCACTGACAAAAGCAGCGGCACGCATTAAAAGCTATCATCAACACCAGAAACAGGATTCTTGGAGTTATGTAGACGAAACCGGCACTTTATTAGGTCAGCAAATTACTGCTCTTGATCGAGTTGGTATTTATGTACCAGGCGGTAAAGCCGCATATCCTAGTTCAGTTATGATGAATGCGATCCCGGCACATGTTGCCGGAGTAGCTGAAATTATTATGGTTGTGCCCATGCCTCACGGCGAGCGCAACGATATTGTACTGGCAGCAGCCTATGTAGCTGGAGTGACTCAGATCTTCACGATCGGTGGCGCACAGGCAATAGCTGCTCTGGCCTATGGCACTGAATCCATTCCGGCAGTCGACAAAATCACCGGACCGGGCAATGCCTATGTAGCTGCAGCCAAAAGGAAGGTTTTCGGTGTTGTCGGCATTGATATGGTTGCCGGTCCGAGTGAAATTTTGATTATTGCTGATGGCACTACACCGGCCAAATGGGTAGCCATGGATTTATTTAGTCAGGCTGAACATGATGAGATTGCTCAGGCCATTCTGATCACTACGGATGCAGACTACGCACGCGAAGTTGAAAAGCAGATGCAAAATTTACTGGCTGATATGCCAAGAAAAGCCATTATTGAGGCCTCTTTAAGTAATCGCGGTGCCATTATCCTAGTACAAAATTTGGATGAAGCCTGTCAGATTGCCAATTTTTTGGCTCCAGAACATCTGGAATTATCAGTGGCACAAGCACAGTTATGGCAGCCAAAAATTCGTCATGCCGGTGCTATTTTTATGGGTTCTTATACCAGTGAAAGTCTGGGAGATTATTGTGCCGGCCCCAATCATGTTTTACCGACCAGTCGAACCGCACGTTTTGCTTCACCACTGGGTGTATATGATTTTCAAAAACGCAGTAGCCTGATTCAAGTATCTGCACAAGGTGCCGATGAGTTAGGGGAGATTGCCAGCATTCTGGCTCATGGTGAAGGTTTGACCGCGCACGCACGTGCAGCAGAATTACGCATGAAATAAAAAAGATTGTGATTGTTAATGCCAATGCTATTAAAATGCATTGGCATTTTTATTGATGCTTATCCAGTAGATATATTATTTTGACTGATAAGAATTTTCCAATTACACCGTATAGTTCACAACATACGCTGTCATGTTATCAATCCTAATGAATAACATAATTTAGTGTTTTCAACACATGTTTGCGCAACAAACAATCTACTAGTATGTATAACAAACTTGTTTTTATAAATTCTTCAGCTATCTGCTTATGACTAATTAAACAAATTTTGATAACAACCATATTGTAAATTATTGATCTTAGGTAATTTTTATTCTTTTTTTGCCACAATCTGATCATTAAGAATTATACTTAATTCGGCTAGGTAAATTTTTTTGATACAGGAGTAGCAAATGCACATAAAAAGACTGGATCATCTGGTATTAACGGTTAAAGACATTCAGGCATCCTGTGCCTTTTATGCCGGAGTTTTGGGTATGCAAGTTAATACCTTTGCAGATAATCGTACTGCATTACATTTTGGCCAGATGAAAATTAACCTACATCAGCAGAGGCATGAATTTGAACCCAAAGCCAAGTATCCCACTCCGGGTTCGGCAGATTTATGTTTTATTGTCGAACAATCACTGGATGAAGTAATGGCTATTTTACAGCAACATAATATCCCTGTAGAACAGCAACCCTCCACCAGAACTGGCGCTTGTGGAAAAATCAATTCCATATATATTCGTGATCCGGATAATAATTTAATTGAACTGGCAAATTACCCAGATAAATAACCACTGATTGACATTGATTTCTCGATACCATCGCCACCGGTTACTGCTAATACAATATTAATTGTTAATCGGTATTTGCAAAAAATAGATGATCGTCGAAAATAATAGATTTGCATGCAGGGGGAGGTGATTTTTTACCTGCGCAAATTTATCTGCATTACCAAGACGAATTTGTTTTAAGAGAGGGTTGCATCATTGGCTTATTATTTCTCTGCTTTAATGGCGGATCGAACTTCCTGTTTAGGCTAAAAAATTATATGCCTATTATCTGCCAAAATATTGCTGTGCTTTTCCCGATCATCTTAATGATAGCCAGAAAAAGCAAAAAATTGATTTTTACTGAACCTCAATAGTTAAATCTGAACCGGCAGGATCATTGGAACAACGACCAGAACTGCCTGCATATGTACCATCTGAACATTTTATAGAATAACCGATACGATGACGATCATGATGGTCATCGCTGGCACAACCTGCTACAGCAAAGATGCTGCATAATAATATCCCTACTAGTAAATTTTTTTTCATATAACCTCCCTGAATAGAATCTGTATTTGTTACGGTTACGAGACTGGTCTCTATTTAACCATTTTTATTATAGGGTTTCTGGATTCAAAAAAACAGTTGAATTTATGCTAATAAATTATTGATTAAAATCTTTTAGGTTTAGTTCAAAGCAAAGTTATATTTATTCAGTCAATAAATTCAATAAGAGTGTCATGGATAAGAAAAATAAGTAATTATTGACCATTTTAATTGATAATTTGCAGAATATTGTTATTTTTATGTTTTTTATTCAGTTAATAATTTGATAATATTATTTTTTCATTTAATGTGTACATTGGATAACAATTTAAAATATGGCTAACTGAGATTTTAAGCTGAACGTAGTATATAGACGGCGATGAGAAAAACATATCATCTTCCTCAACGCCTATTGATTATGACTTTAGATACGCTCTGCCAGCTGCTGAGCTTTACCCAGATATAAAGCCGGAGTAAGTGCCAACAACTGCGCTTTAGCTTCATCGGGAATGGCCAACTGAGCGATAAACATTTGTAAACGCTCAGGAGTAATTCCGTGTTTACCTCGGGTGAGATCTTTTAATTGTTCATAAGGATTTGCCACACCATAGCGACGCATTACTGTTTGGATCGGTTCTGCTAGTAATTCCCACGTTGCCTCCAAATCTGCTGCAAAGGCAGCTGGATTGACTTCCAGCTTATGTAATCCACGCAAATGTGCAGTTAGTCCCAATATGGTATAACCAAATCCTACTCCCATATTACGCAGAACAGTGCTATCAGTCAGATCACGCTGCCAACGTGATACCGGTAATTTTTCTGCCAGAAAACCTAAAACAGCATTGGCCATCCCCAGATTACCCTCAGAATTTTCGAAATCAATCGGATTGACTTTATGGGGCATAGTAGACGAACCAACCTCTCCAGCTTTCACTTTCTGTTTGAAATAGCCAATCGAGATATAACCCCAAAGGTCGCGGTTAAAATCAATCAAAATGGTATTGATGCGACTGATATTCTGGAAAAACTCAGCCATATAATCATGTGGCTCTATCTGAATAGTATAAGGATTGAAGGTCAGACCAAGATTATATTCTACAAAGCGACGACAATGGGCTTCCCAGTCGACTTCAGGATAGGCGACTAAATGAGCATTATAATTGCCCACTGCCCCATTGATTTTGCCAAGAAACTGTTGTTGCTGTAGCAATTTAAGTTGCCGCTGTAACCGTGAAATGATATTGGCTATTTCTTTTCCCAAAGTACTAGGTGTCGCAGCCTGACCATGCGTCCGACACATCATTGGTAAGGCTGCATGGGTATGAGCCAGTTCACGTAATACCGTAACTAACTGGTTTAATTTGGGTAACAGCACTTCTTCCTTCGCCTGTTTCAACATCAATGCATGCGATAAATTATTGATATCTTCGCTGGTACAGGCAAAATGGATAAATTCACTCACTGCCATCACTTCTGGCAACTGAGCTAAACGCTGTTTTAACCAATATTCAATGGCTTTAACGTCGTGATTAGTTGTTGCCTCAATAGCTTTAACCGCTTGCGCATCTGCTAATGAAAAGTTGGCAATGACTTGATCAATTTCATGTATGGTAGCGCTACTGAATGGTGGTACTTCACTGATAGCAGGTTCGGCAGCCAATGCTTTTAACCAGCCCAGTTCAACTTGTATGCGCGCGCGCATCAAACCATATTCAGAAAAAATCGGACGCAACTGGGCAACTGTCTGAGCATAACGACCATCCAGGGGTGATAAGGCAAATAAGGGATCTATCATATTGAATCTATTTCCAGAAGAATAAAAGACGAAATTCGGTTAATCAGTAAAACGCTTTATTGTGAATAATAGTTTGGGTATTTAGGTTCTCAGCTAGTCAATCTAGGTTAAAATGCAGTATCTGTTTAGCATTAATCATCTGCTACATATTATTAGTTTACTTGTCTAATGACTTGAGGCGTACTCCACCATAAGGCTGTAGGTATGGGATTACCTCATAATACAAATCAACTACTAGCCAACAACAATTATCGCTCGGAACTTTACCTTTACACACAATAAATGAATAAATGCATATTTATCAATCATAACAGATACAAGTGGCTGTATTCTCAACTCAACCAATCTTGATATTCTATCTTGTTCGTAACAATTTTTTTACCACTATTAGTGGCAATATCAATATGGTTAGCAGAAAAAGAATGTATTTTTTTTAGAAAATACGTTTCTTTTCTTATACACTTCTGAAAATTGTCAACTCGTTTGAACATCAATCGATAAACAAAATTGCTCACATGGGCAGTAAGAATTCACTTTATTTATCCTAATACTCAATAATATTGATCAGAAGCGGTTAGTTAAAAAATGACAGCAAAGAAACTGGAAGTTTCATCTTCTATCATCAATAAAGGCTGCCAGTTTCTGCTGGCAGCCTGTGCTCATTGTCAATTAAACACCCTGTTTCAGGCTGGCTTCGATAAAACCATCCAGATCACCATCCATAACTGCTTTGATGTTACCAACCTCATAACCAGTGCGCAAATCCTTGATCCGGGAAGAATCAAATACATAGGAGCGAATCTGATGTCCCCAGCCCACATCATCTTTGCTGGCTTCTAGATTCTGCTTTTCTTCATTACGACGTCGCATTTCCAGTTCAAACAGTTTCGCTTTGAGCATATTCATGGCTTCTTCACGGTTACGATGCTGAGAACGATCATTCTGACATTGCACCACAATACCCGTTGGTTCATGGGTAATTCGTACCGCGGAATCAGTTTTATTAATATGCTGACCGCCGGCACCGGAAGCACGATAGGTATCTATTCGTAAATCAGCCGGGTTAATTTCTACTTCAAAACTATCATCAACTTCAGGATAAACAAATACTGAAGCAAAGGAGGTATGACGTTTATTGTTGGAGTCAAATGGTGAATAACGCACTAAACGGTGAATACCGGTTTCCGTACGCAATAAACCATAAGCATATTCACCATCCAGCTTAATCGTGGCACGATTCACGCCGGCAATTTCGCCTTCATCTTCTTCGAGCACTTCTACTTTAAAGCCTTTACGCTCTGCATAACGGGTATACATACGCAGTAACATGCCGGCCCAATCTTCGGCTTCGGTACCACCTGCACCAGCCACGATATCAATAAAACAGTTATTTACATCTGCGGGTTGATTGAACATGCGCTTAAACTCCAACGCCGCCAGTTCTTCCTGCAGGGCACCGATATCTGCTTCAACAGCCACAAAACTATCTGCATCATTTTCATCTACAGCCATTTCCAGCAACATACGGCTGTCTTCTATACCATTATGTAAATGATCCAGAGTCAGTACTATACCTTCCAGTATTTTACGTTCTTTGCCAACTTCCTGCGCCTTTTTCGGGTCATTCCACAACTGGGGATCTTCAGACAATCCGATCACCTCTTCCAGACGATCCTTCTTACCAGCGTAGTCAAAGATACCCCCGTAAATCATTATTCCGACTTTGCATATCGTCCAGAATATTATTTAACTGATTAATGCGCTCCGCTTCCATATTATTCTCTTCAGCCCAGATATTTAAAATAGACAGGTATTATAACAGAGTCTTATATAGCAATCAGGCCGCATCCTAGCGACCTGATAAGTTTTAAAAGATTAATTTTGCACAGTTAGTCCAGATTAAAAGCCCTTTTACCCTGACATGGCGTTTCTTGTTGTGGCAAAGTGGTCAGGCGACGCAGTAAATATTGCAACACAATGCCATAAGTCGGTAAGAAGAATAACGCGGCAATGGTTATTTTGAATCCATAATCGGTAAGAGAAATTTGCAACCAGTTTGCAGCCATAAAGGCATCCGGCGAATGGTAAAAGGCCACAGCAAAAAATACTAGCGTATCCACCGCACTGCCAAACACCGCTGAGGCACTAGGCGCCAGCCACCAGCGTTTATGACGTCGCAGCCGATTGAAAACCATAATATCCATCAGCTGACCGACCACATAAGCTGCAAAACTGGCCAAAGCGATGCGGGCAACAAACAAATCAAATTGACCTAATGCTTCCCAGCCCATCCAGTGACCATTCTGCCAGAGCACTGAGATAACATAAGAAAAGAATAAAGAAGGTAGCATAACCCAGAAAATAATTCTGCGAGCCAGACCGGCTCCAAAAATACGTACAGTTAAATCTGTAGTCAGAAAAATAAACGGAAAGGTAAATGCTCCCCAGGTATTATGCAAACCATATAATGTAAATGGAAACTGCACCAAATAATTACTGGTTACAATCACCAGCATGTGCCAAAAGGTTAACCAGCGCAATGCTTTAAGACGCTGCGCAGATGAAAATTCATACATAATTTTATCCTATGAAACGATAACGAGATCATCGTGCTGACTATGCTAAGCTACTCTTGGTCGCTATTGACATTTAGCTCTCTGTAAATCTCGCTATTAATGTAAAGATTATTTCAACTGAAACTGCAACAAGCGTTGCATAGCCATGTCGGCATAGTGGGTATCTGCCTGTCCATAATTAGCATAGGGATGGATGGCTATGCCACCCCGAGGTGTAAACTCACCATAGACCTCAATATATTTAGGTTGCATCAATGCAATTAGGTCTTTCATGATGATATTGACACAATCTTCATGAAAATCACCATGATTACGAAAACTGAATAAATACAGTTTCAGTGACTTACTCTCAACCATTCTCAGATGGGGCAAATAATTAATGTAAATGGTAGCGAAATCCGGCTGACCGGTTTTGGGACACAGACTGGTGAATTCAGGACAGATAAATTTTACGAAATAATCGTTATCGGGATGTAGATTATCAAAGGCTTCCAATAGCTCAGGGGCATAATCACTGCGATAAACAGTATCCTGATTGCCCAACTGGCTGACTGTGCCCAAATTATTCTTAGCACGCATATAGTTGATTTCCTAGTTTTTTAATGTGGGAGGTTTGCGAACCACAGGGACGCAGATTGTACCTGAAAGCCATGCAGATGCAAAATAACCGGTCTCAGACATGGATCTAATTCAGCAAACAACAATATGGTTATTTTAGCCATAAAATATCAATAAATTATTATTTTTTAATTTTAAATATAATTAAATAGCCTTATTTAATTATTATAGACAATAATATTGCTAACAGATAGATTAATTCTTGCTTTTTAAAGGCTTTCACTATAGGCTGATAAGTATATTATCAAAATAAAAGAGTAAAACAGGAATTAATATGAATCACGCAGTATCACGTCAAACAGACGACGTCAGAATAAAAGAAATTAAAGAACTGCTGCCACCAATAGCTCATTTATATGAATTACCGATTACCGAACGTGCTTCCGAGGTGGTCCATGATACCCGTGAGGACATCGCTCATTTGGTTCATGGTCACGACAAACGTTTACTGGTTATCATTGGTCCCTGCTCTATCCATGATTCTGCAGCAGCACTGGAGTATGCACAGCGATTAAACGTATTGCGACAAAAGTACAGCAAAGAACTGCTGATCGTCATGCGCGTATACTTTGAAAAGCCTCGCACAACAGTAGGCTGGAAAGGACTAATTAACGACCCTTATCTGAATGGTTCTTATGACATTAACCATGGGCTGCGTCTGGCGCGTAAATTACTACTGGACCTAAATAATATGGGTATGCCGGCTGCAACTGAGTTTCTGGATATGATTACTCCACAGTATTTTGCTGACCTGATTTCTTGGGGTGCTATAGGTGCGCGTACTACCGAAAGTCAGGTACATCGCGAACTGGCTTCTGGTTTGAGTTGTCCGGTAGGATTTAAAAATGGTACTGATGGTAATCTGAAAATTGCCATTGATGCTATTGGTGCCGCCAGCCATCCCCATCACTTTTTGTCCGTAACCAAAGCCGGTCATTCAGCTATTGTACGCACCAGTGGTAATCCGGATTGTCATATTATTTTGCGTGGTGGTAAAGAGCCCAATTACAGTCATGAACATGTACAGGCAGCTGTGCAAGAACTGGATAAAAAACAAGTAACACCATATTTGATGATTGATTGCAGTCACGCCAATAGCCACAAAGATTATCGTCAGCAAATGACTGTTGCTAAAGATATCGCAGCCCAGATTCAGAATGGTGAACAACATATTATGGGGATCATGGTAGAAAGTAATCTGGCTGAAGGCAGACAGGACAAACCAGAAAATTACGGACAAAGTATTACCGATGCCTGTATTGGCTGGGAAGAAACAGAAGCATTGCTTGCATTGCTGGCCCAAGCCGCTCAGGTTCGCCAAAATAACTAAACTGTATGATAACGACTACTACAGCTTAACCCGTCATAAAAAACCAGTGTAATAACACTGGTTTTTTATTTAACGGAGCGATTTAAAACTAATCAAATGCTGACGTGTAGCCAGCCAGGCACCGGCCATACCCAAGCCATAAACCAGCAGTAAAATCACCACTATTTCCCGCAGATTAAAAAA
This sequence comes from uncultured Neisseriaceae bacterium, assembly GCA_946481965.1. Classification (GTDB taxonomy): domain Bacteria; phylum Pseudomonadota; class Gammaproteobacteria; order Burkholderiales; family Neisseriaceae; genus Snodgrassella. Next base: position 35,239 of record CAMLPN010000017.1, read on the forward strand.
TCGCCACATCATATTAATGCCGTAGGGTTGCAAAATTGCATTAACCAGTGGTCGGGTTAACTGATTTAACCAGAAACACAGACCAATACTGATGGCAGCAGCCAGCAAACTCTGCCAGACAGCCAGATATAAAAAAGGACGACGAATAAATGAGGCCGGTGCACCCAGTAACTTAGTGATTTCAATTTCTTCGCGGTGGCTCAGAATCTGTAAACGAATGGTATTATACGCCACCAGCATAAACGTTAGACCCAACGTGATACCCAGAAACCACAACATCTGATGTATAAATTGATTAATCTGATACAACGTCTGAGTCCACTCTGCATCCATTTTGACACTTTCAACCATGGGTAACTGTGCCAGTTGAGCCTGTAAGGCATTGAGTTCGGCAGACGTAGTCATTTGTGGCGTCACAGTAAAAGCATCCGGCAGTGGGTTACTTTCCAACATGGAAACGAGATCCTGATTTCCCATGCTTTGCTGTAACTCTTCCAGCCCCTGCTGCTTACTCACAAAAACAACTTTATCCAGCTGTTTATTATTTTGCAGTGCTGTACGCACAGATTCATTATCCGCTGCGCTGGCATTTACCTGCATATACAGAGTCATGGTGGGTACTTCATTCATCTGTCCCAAAACCTGCTGTCCGCTTTGAATACCAAGATACAATGCCAGAGGCAAAGTCATCGCAATAGCCAGCATCAACAGAATCAGCAAAGTCGCAATTGGTTGCTGTATCAGCTGACGCAAAGCTTTGCCGGCAGCTTCACAATGCAAAGATAGCAACTGCTTCATGCGTATAACCTTCCTTCCTGTAAGCGGATAATACGATGACCATAATCAGCCATCAAAGATTCATCATGAGCCGCTACCATAACGGTTGTTCCGGCTTCATGAAAAGTCTTGAATAATTCCATAATATCCAGAGCGTAAGCTCGATCAAGATTAGCAGAAGGTTCATCGGCAATCAGCAGACTAGGCTGATGCACAACTGCACGGGCAATACATAAACGTTGCTGCTCGCCGCCAGACAACGTAATTGGTTTAGCCAATTCACGGCCACTCAATCCCACTTTTTCCAGCGCGATCAGCGCCCGCTGTTGCGCCTGCTTTTTGTCATAACCAATAATACGCAACGGTAACATAACGTTTTGCAAAACATTGCGATCAAACAATAATTTATGATCCTGAAATACAATACCGATATGCTGGCGCAGAAATCCGAGCTGATTGTCATTTAACTGCCCCAGATCATGCTTATTAAGCCAGACTTTACCCTTAGTCGGTTTAGTAATACCACTAATTAGCTTAAGAATTGTTGACTTGCCAGCTCCCGAATGACCAGCAATAAAAATCATTTCTCCTTTACTGATCGAAAAACTAAGATTTTTCAATGCAGTAAACCCACCGGGATAGGTTTTAGAAACCTGCTCAAAACGAATCATCTGTTTGAGTCCGCTTGTTAGAATAGGCCTTAATTATACCTTAGCTTAACGCAGATGAAAGTACAGATCTACAGCAGTAACTGTACACAATATGCTACTATATCCCTATCTATAACTGTCGGCACACATAAGGAGAATCTTATGCCAATCATTACCATGTACACGACTGGTGTTTGCCCCTACTGCCAGATGGCCAAAGCCCTGCTCAAGCAAAAGGGCATTACTGAAATTAATGAAATTCGCATTGATACCGATCCACAAATACGGGATCAGATGATGCAGCGAACCGGTCGGCGCACCGTACCACAAATCTATATCGGAGAAACACATGTGGGTGGGTTTGATGATTTGAATGCATTAAATCAAGCAGGTAAATTAGACCCTTTACTGAAAGCTTAACCTTAGTTTACTGTGGTATACTGCCACAATATAAGACATTACTATAAAGTAACACCATTTATGGAAAGAAAATAATGAGCGACAAAGAAACAACAAACGAACAGACTCCAGCCCAACCGGTATTCAGCATTGAAAAAATCTATCTTAAGGATATGTCCTTAGAAGCCCCGCATGTACCACAGATTTTTCTGGAAAGCGGTGAGCCACAGATAGATGTGCGTGTGGCCACGACTGCAGAAGAAATTGAAAAAGAATTTTTCAATGTTACCGTTAGCGTAACCGTTACCGCTAAACTAACTGATGACAAAGTGTTATTTCTGAATGAAGTTTCTCAATGTGGTATTTTCCGCATTGCTAACGTTTCAAAAGAAGACACCGAAATATTACTGGCAGTAGCAGCACCAAATATCCTGTTCCCGTATGCTCGCGAACTAGTAGCTAACTCCACCATGCGTTCTGGCTTCCCTCCGGTAATGTTGTCTCCGATCAACTTCGAAGCAATTTACCATGCGGAGCTGGCCAAAGCGAAAACAGAAGATGCGAATAACGCGTAATCGATCACTGCAATAAATTAAGCTGCTTTATCTCAGACTATGTATAAATAAAGATAAAGCAGCTTTTTTGCGTCATTGCCTTAATAAATCCATCACAACTGTATATTTATTCTGGCAAATACTGATAATTCATTCAATAAGATAAGAACATCAATTTACTGGTCTTTCGCGATTACTTTAAGAGCAAATTCACCCGTAACATACTTGTATTTAATCCCATGTTTTCCATTCAGTTAATATCTCAATCCCGTCAAAACAGACTAAAAACAGAATTTTTTCTCACTAATAGCCACATGTTAATTTATTTTTCGGTACCGACGCATAAACACCAGCCCGCTAATCGCTCCAATTAAGCATAATGGCATAATATAATACACTGCACCAATGGGGCTATAACTATTAAGCCATTGCACCAAGGGTAAAGTTATTGCGCCCACAATGGCATACGCCACATTGTAAGAAAATGAAATACCCGTGAAACGGATAACTGCAGGAAACATGCGTACCATGGCAGCCGAAACAATTCCGGCAACACCTGTAGCCAGACCAAGTAACAGATATAAAATCGAAATTACACTATAACCATATAGCCCTAATGAAGAATAAAATATTGCTGCCATCACACCTGTCAGTACCGTGCCGATGGTAAACGCTCGACCAACTCCTAATCGATCAGCCAAAAATCCATACAAAATACAACCCAGCATTTGCATTACAATTGCTATGCTTTGCATCTCAAATGCTTGAGCACTGGAAAAGCCAAATGTACCGGTTAGCAATTGTGGCATGGCCAGTAAAATAACCACTACACAACCAGTTAAAAACCAGGTCATCAACATACCAAGACAAATTGCTACTTTATACTGACTGAGCAAAGTCTTAAGTGGTAACTCTGTTGCCAGTTGTTTGCGTTGCCGCATAGCCTGAAAAACCGGTGTTTCCTGTAGATAACTGCGTAAATACAAAGTCAGCAATCCAAATACACCACCCAGAATAAAAGGAATTCGCCACGCGCCATGCTGAATAGCTTCATTACTGAAATATTTGGTCATCAGCAGAGCAATTAATGAGCCCAACAAAATACCTAATGACAGACCACTGGTTAAAAAACCATTCGCCATGCCAATCCGTTTTTCAGGTACATGCTCCGACACAAAAGTCCAAGCAGCTGGTATTTCCCCACCAATTGCCACCCCCTGTACAATTCTTAAAATTAACAACAATACTGGTGCAGCATAACCAATCGTCGCAAAAGTGGGCATTAATCCCAGAAATAATGTTGGCAGAGCCATCATCAAAATAGACAATGCAAACAGCCTTTTTCGCCCAAATAGATCACCAAAATGAGCCATCACAATACCGCCGAGAGGACGAAAAAGATAACCGGCTGCAAAAATACCGTATGTATTCAACATTGCCCAGAATTCACTTAATCCTTCCGGGAAAAACAGATTCGACAGTACTTTGGCATAAAATACATAAATTACAAAATCATAAAATTCAAGAGCGCCACCAAACGATGATAATACCAACGTTCGTGTATCCTCCCGCGTTAGCAGCTTTTTTTCCACTTCTGTTTCCGCATTCAGGTTATTCATGCGACCTTCTCAATCCGGCAAATAAAAATAACAAAGGTTTATAACAGTACACCAAGACTTTTTCAAATGCTCATCATAAAAAATATTTAACCAATTCACTTGTTTTTAAAAAATTCAGATTGAATTTAAGCATCGTAAAAATGATCCAAGTTCATCTGATTATGATCTTTTATAGTAAATATGGCTAGATTGTTGTCTAAGATAAAGACCATAAAATGAAAATAAAAAACCAAATAGCATAAAAAATTCTTGAGAGAACCAAACTATCATTTAGCCCTACTTAAGAGTATTACCTGATTAATATTCATTATTAAATAAAATAATTCGTAGCTGCAATCTTCACTGTATTCAAACTTCACCAGCTAGTACATAACATATTGTCACCACCTTAAACAATCGTCTATCATTTTATCCGTAGCAAAATATTTATTCACCTTAACAGCCACTATCGGCAAACAGAGAACACTATGCAACGTGGCATCTATCAACACTATAAAGGTAAACTGTATCAAGTTTTCGGCACAGCTCGGCATAGTGAGACAGAAGAAGAACTGGTAGTTTATCAGTGTCTCTATGGAGATTATGCTCTTTGGGTTCGACCTAAACAGATGTTCAGCGAAACAGTTTGCATCAACGGTAAAGAACAACAACGATTTACCTTAATACAGGAACTATAAATATATTCAATATCAATAAACCCTAATTTAAAATGGTTAATATATTTTTTGTTATCCAACAGTGATTACAAATCACTATACATACTTGGCTTTTTTAAACCAGAAAATAGCAGAAAATATCATCTTAATGAGTTCGCCAACCCTAATGATGCTAAAGAAAGATTACACAAACAGCAACAATCAGAAGAAGCAACGACTATTAAAAGAGAATCTGACCATTTAGTCGATTTCTGTAGCTATTTTGACGCGTTAGACAGTCCTAATGGTATGTCTGTAGGTAATCTGGGTATTACTCCATTCAATCCAAGAAAGTATCTTTACCATGCTTATATCGAATACATCCGTAACACAGGGCTGAATAATCCCCTATCCCTTACCCAGTTCGGCACATCTTTAAGTTATGCAATGAACGAGAACGGCAAGCAATACATGAAGAAGCGCTTTACAGTAGGGGGTTAAAACTAATTTAGAACTTAATTTAAACGCTAGTAAAG
>CAMLPN010000018.1 GCA_946481965.1 uncultured Neisseriaceae bacterium
TTAAGTCAATTGAAATATAACGTTATAATGACATTTCTAGTCAGGAAGTTTTGAAAACCATCAAAACAGAAAAAATAAAGAAAGTGAAATAATCAATGTAGGCTTGAATTTATTAGGTTTGCACTAATTATCCGCCTCATTGTAGCTACAAATACTAGATAATGGTATATTTTTCAATGATACCGTAGTATATGGACTGAAATTTGCTTGGCAGGATTAGTTAAAATAAAAGGAATTATGGTCATGAAAATCGGGGTTTTGGGTGCTGGAGCATGGGGAACGGCCTTAGGCATTCATTTTGCTTTACATGGGCATCAGGTGTGGTTATGGTCACATAATGTTGAACATGTGCGACAATTGCAGCAACAACGTAGCAATGCGCGTTATCTGCCCGATTTTCTTTTGCCAGATAATCTTATTCCGAGTAATGAATTCAGTGATGCCAATTTAATTATTATCGCTACTCCGGTGTCTGCATTGCGCCAAAGTGCGGTAAAACTGGTCGCTGCTGGCCTTGGTAATGTCCCTGTTATTGCTGCCTGTAAAGGTTTTGAGCAACAGTCTGGATTTTTGCCTCATCAAGTACTGGCTGAGGTTATGCCAAATAATAATAGTGTCGGTGTGTTATCTGGACCTAGCTTTGCGCAAGAACTGGCACAACAATTGCCTTGTGCTGTCACTTTAGCTTCTGCCAATTTTGAGTGGATTCAACAATTGGCCATTCAGCTGAATAATAATGTTCTACGTTTATATGCTAATGAAGATGTAATCGGTGCAGCAGTAGGTGGCGCAGTTAAAAATGTCATGGCAATAGCAACTGGTATTGCTGATGGCTTGAACTATGGTATTAATGCTCGAGTAGCGTTGATGACTCGTGGAATGGCGGAAATTGGACGCCTAAATCAGGCCTTAGGTGGGCAGCCTTCTACATTGATGGGACTGTCTGGAATGGGGGATTTAATTCTTACTTGCACTGGGTCTTTATCACGTAACAGGCGAGTGGGCTTATTGCTGGCTGAAGGTAAATCCCTACCCGAGGCATTAACGACACTTGGACATGTAGCTGAGGGGGTTTATACTGTCGAAGAGGTATGCCGTCAGGCAGCCAAATTAGAAGTAGATATGCCAATTGCTTCTGTTTTACAGCAATTATTTCATGGTCAAATTAAAGTAGGGGTGATGGCTGAAATATTAATGGAACGGTCACCCAAGACAGAATAGAAATTATTTACAGGGGCGATCTTCTGGATTGGACGTGAATGAATCAATTAAACAGCGTGTTTTGAAAAACGAAAGCGGTCAGTAATGGAAAAGCAATTAGAACAACTGGAAGACTGCCTTAAACGCTTGGTCTTAAATTTTAATACTGTGCTGGCAGAAAAAGAAAAACTGTCTAAACAGATAATATTATTAAAAGATCAGTTGCACAAGCAAGTCTCCACTACTCAAATGGAGCGTGAAGAATTAATTAAGCAGTATGAGCAAGAAAAATTTCATTTGCAAGAAATCATGCAAGCCAGAATTGATGATTTAGTTCTGGAAAATAATCGTTTTAAATCTGCGCTGGAAAACTCCAGAGCTGATTTGCAACGTTTATTACAACGCTTACCGATATCTCAGGGAGAAGATTAATGGACGAAATTCAACAAGTCAGAGTGGAAATTCTTGGTCGTCCCTTTAATATTGGTACGCCTAAAAGTGAACATGAAACGCTCATGCAAGCAGTTAAAATGTTGAATGAAAAGATAATTGCTATACAGAGTTCAGGCAGAGTAATTGAAAATGATAAAATCGTTATTATGGCTGCATTGAATTTGGCACATGATCTGCTTAAATTTACTATGCACGGAGATTTGGCAATTGGAGATTTTGAGCGTAAAATACAGGGTATGATTAAATTATGCGAAGACACTCTGGCGTAATTTAAGTTATTAGTTTTCTTCCCCTGCGATGTTCGTAAGGGCATATATTCCTTTGAACCAATAATTCGCTTTTTTAGCTGTTGGGTAATAGTGGGCGTGAGCATTCTTCTTTTGGAATGAACCCGAAGCTATTCGATACGGCTAGCCTTGTCCCAAAGGTTCAAGCGGATGGAGTCCAATGCGGCATTTGTGGGGGAAACCAGATAGAAGCTACCTGAATAATTCAGGTAGCTTTTTTCTTTGCTTATAAGTATTGTTTTTTGCTGAGTTTTAACAGTCATAAATACATCGCGCAGAAAAATTTCAAAAACTGATTATCTGAGGCATAAAATCGATATCAATACATAAATTAATTCATGGTTATCATATATTGAATTTAATAAAATTAATGGTATTTAAATGATGTGAGATAAAACTTTTAAATTACTCATATTTAATAAATATTAAAATAAATCAATTATTTATTATTAGTAATTTATAGCTATGACAACTGTTTTAAGCTATCGCGTTGGGCTTCTGTTTTTATAAAAATCATGGAGTAATTGAAATCAATGCTCTGTAGTTTCATCTAAGTAAGATGGATTTACCAAGTTTATAGTGACTAAAAAATATTAAATATGAGTGATATTTTACAGTAAAGGTTAGTATGGAAAATGGGTTATTGCATTATCTGCAATAAAAATATGCTCGTTATCGGTTTATGCTTATGATTTATACCGTTTTCATCTGCTAGTCATGAAAGAAAATGGTAGTTGGTATTTGTTAAAGCCGAATCGTTGCCAGTATATCGATAACTTAATGATTTCTAAATCGACAATAGCCATTACTGATTGGTTTAATGATAGCTTGGTCGCTAAATTTATCCTATGCCTATGTGGCAGTTTATATTGATAAATATCTTTCAATACATGATCAAGTGATGCAGCTAGTTTAGTGTAAGCGATAAAAGAAATTCTAAATATTATGCTAGATTGACTAATTAGTGCCTTTTATTGATTACTATTATGGCAAAAAATAATTATTTAACTAAGTATCATGAATTCTAAGTATTGATTATCTTTATTCTGCCATTTGAAATAATAATACGATTGACTAATGCTTTTTAAGTGGATAATCCTTTTATATTAACTAGATAAGTAATCTGGTCTGACACTAATAAAAACTTAAGGCCTTTACTTTAGTTTATTGCGGTTTTAACGCTTAAATAAGGTAAAATCAACCCACTAATTAGCTGAATTAGGGTTGTGTGAATAGTTGCAGTTAATCATGTTTGCTGAATTATTTCAAGTACCACAGTAAGCTGATTGTGCTAATCTGTTTTCTTTTTATCTATTTTAATACTGGCCGATCTGAGCAATAACGGCGTGAATCATTATGTCTGAAAAATTACAATACATTCCTCTGCGTTTGCATACTGAGTTTTCTATTGAAGATGGCATTGTACGCATTAAAGAAGCAATCAAATATGCGCTGGATTTAGGCATACCTGCACTTGGTATCAGTGATTTGATGAATGTATTTGGGTTGGTGAAATTTTATAAAGCTTGCCGTAATGCCGGAATCAAACCAATCATCGGTGCTGATGTGCGACTGGAAAATCCAGAAAATCCGGATAAACCATTTCGACTGATGCTGTTAGTTAAAAATCATGCTGGTTATCTTCGATTAAACAATTTGTTGACTGATGCCTATGTAGGATCAGACAGAAATCCCAGTCAGCCGGTTATATGCCAGCACTCACTGGCTGCAGGCGATAATAGTGGTCTGATTTGTTTGTCTGGTGCCCAGTATGGTGAAATTGGTCAGGCATTACTGGCGCAGAAGGATGAAGTAGCAGCTCAGGCATGTGAGAAGTATCAACAATGGTTTGGTGACCGCTTTTATCTAGAAATTCAGCGTTTAACGGAACGGCCGGAATGGGAGACAGTGGTGGCAGGCAGTGTGGCTCTGGCAAGCCAATATCAATTACCTGTCGTTGCGACACATCCAACTCAGTTTATTAAAGCCGATGATTTTCAGGCACATGAAGCCAGAGTATGTATTGCCAGTGGTTATGTTCTGGGCGATAAGCGTCGTCCACATGACTTTGTTTCCAGTCAGTATTTTGCTACGCCTGAAGAAATGATCAGTCGTTTTGCCGATATTCCACAAGCATTGCAAAATACGGTAGCGATTGCACAGCGTTGTAATCTGACCCTGACATTAGGTGAACATTATCTGCCTTTATTTCCAACGCCAGATGGTATGACATTGGATGATTTACTCACACATTTGAGTAATGAGGGTTTGCGCGAGCGCATGGCTGTTCTTTATCCTGATGAAGCGCAACGAGCAGAAAAAATGCCTGAGTATCAACAACGTTTGGATTATGAACTGAGTATTATTATTCAGATGCAATTTCCTGGATATTTTTTGATCGTACAGGACTTTATTAACTGGGCAAAACAAAATGGATGTCCAGTTGGTCCGGGGCGTGGTTCTGGTGCAGGCTCTCTGGTTGCCTATTCGTTAAAAATTACTGATTTGGATCCGTTACGCTATAACCTGCTGTTTGAGCGCTTTTTAAATCCTGAACGCGTATCTATGCCAGACTTTGATATTGATTTTTGTCAGGAAAACCGTTGGCGCGTTATTCAGTATGTACGACATAAATATGGCGTGCCTGCCGTTAGCCAGATAGTTACTTTTGGCACAATGTCTTCGAAATCAGTGGTGCGTGACGTTGGCAGAGTCTTGGATTTGCCTTTTGGATTATGTGACCGCCTGTCTAAACTCATACCGGTAGAAGCCAATAAACCTTTGAGTCTGACTAAGGCCATGCAGGCGGAACCACAAATCAATCAACTTTTGCATGAGGAAGAAGCAGAAGAATTAATGACTCTGGCTCTGAAACTAGAAGATCTAACCCGCGGACTGGGCATGCATGCCGGGGGTGTGTTGATGGCACCGGGTAAAATTGCTGATTTTTGTCCGATCTATCAAGCCAGTGGTGAGGATGCTTCACCTGTATCCATGTTGGATAAAGATGATGTGGAGCAAATAGGTCTGGTTAAGTTTGACTTTTTGGGACTGCGAAATCTGACCATTATTGAAATGGCGCAGGATTTTATTCTTAAAACCACCGGTGAAAAGATTGATGTCAATCATATTCCTTTAGACGATGAGGTAACTTATGCCAGTATTTTCGCCAAAGGCAATACCACGGCAGTTTTCCAGTTTGAGTCGGTAGGTATGAAAAAAATGTTAGTAACGGCCAAACCAACTAAATTTGAAGAAATTATTGCCTTTGTGGCTTTATACCGACCCGGACCTATGGATTTGATACCGGATTTTATCCGACGTATGCATGGAGAAGAAAAGGTTGAATATCTGCACCCATTTCTGGAGCCTGTGCTTGATTCGACATACGGTATCATGGTTTATCAGGAACAAGTGATGCAGGCCGCGCAGGTTTGCGGTGGTTATACACTTGGTGGTGCTGATTTATTACGCCGAGCCATGGGAAAGAAAAAGGTTGAAGAAATGGTTAAGCATCGAGCCATTTTTGAGGCCGGAGCAGCCAAAAAAGGGATAGATAAAAATACGGCTAACGAAATTTTCAATTATATGGAAAAATTTGCTGGCTATGGTTTTAATAAGTCTCATGCAGCTGCCTATGCGCTGGTTTCCTATCAGACAGCATGGCTAAAATGTCATTACCTGGCTGAATATCTGGCAGCAACTATGTCCAGTGAATTGACCAATACAGATCAGCTGAAAATATTTGTCGATGACGGTGTGGATAATGGTATAAATTTTTTACCGCCGAGTGTAAATCATTCTGAATACCGTTTTACTCCTGATAATCAAAAACAGATTCGCTATGGGTTAGGTGCCATAAAGGGTACAGGCGAAGGTGCTGTCGAAGCGATAGTGCAAGCACGTAAACAAGGTGGAGCTTTTACTGATTTATTCGATTTTTGTCAGCGTGTGGATCGACAGCATCTTAATCGTCGTACTATGGAAGCTTTAGTGCGTGCTGGTGCTTTTGATGAACTGAATGCTAACCGTGCCCAGCTATTGGCTAATATTGGTCTGGCAATCGAAAATGCCGAACAACTAGCTGCTAATGCTAATCAGGGTGGCTTATTTGATATGGTTGAAGATGCGATTGAACCTTTACAAATGATCGAAGTTAAACCTTGGAGCCTGGCAGAAAAACTGGCGGAAGAAAAACAGGCCATTGGTTTCTATTTTTCCGGTCATCCTTTTGAACCTTATGCAGATAAGGTGCGTGAGCTGGTAAGTTCTAAACTGGCTGCACTTAAGCCATCTAATAACAAACAGAAACTGGCTGGTTTTGTTACATCAGTACGTTACATTATGGGTAAACGAGGCAAGTTTGCTGTGGTGTTGCTGGAAGATGGTACAGCTAAACAGGAAGTTGTGGTAGCAGGTCAGGCTTTAGAAGACTACGGACATCATCTTAAAGCTGATCAGGTATTAATTATGGAATGTAAGGTTGCTGTAGATGAATATAATGGTGGCGGTGGATTGCGTGTCACTGCAGATAACGCGTTCTCATTAGCAGAAGCTTATGCACGTTCTGCACGAAGCCTACAACTATCCATTAATAGCGATTCATCGATAGAGCAGTTGGCGATTTTATTACAGCCTTATTGTGAAGGTAAGGGCGGACATGTACTGCTTAAGTTTTGTTGTCAAAATGAACAAGCTTATGGTGAATTAAGAACCCCAGCAAGCTGGTTAATTAATCTGGAAGCTCAATTATTGGAAAAACTGCATGAATTATTAGGGGAGGAGGCAGTAGAAGTTCATTTTTAAAATTACTGACTTTTAATATCAATGTTTTTGTGGGGCAGGGTAAGCTTATCAATTAATAATCTATAATAGGGTAATAATATTGCGTCTTGGTTGTTTCATAGATAGAAGATGAATCACATGATCATAAACAAAAAGTATATAAAAAAATAACAATCTAATACTGGTACAGATAAATATAACTTACTGAAGTCATGAACGAATAAGTGCTATGGTTAGTAATATCGACTTAGCATCTATTACGTCAGTTAGCCAAAAATAAGCTATAAATTTACTATATAGTACCAGTGTTTATCATTATGGCATAAATACTGGATTTGCATTTTCTAAGCAGGTATAGATCAGGTAAGGTGCATATTGTATACGTCTATAGATCCCTAGATAAATGCGCTTTATCTGTTACCTTGACAGAAAAAATGGCTGCATGCAGTGCATAACTGCATAAACACTAAATCGGCAGAAAATCCGGTCTGTGATAAGGTTAAATCAGTTTAAATCAGATCAGGAATAACCATCTATTTAATTAGATAATGAATATTGCCTGATCTGAAAAACAAGAAATGAACTACATTAAATTATCAAATCCCTGACTATTGCCAGTTTGTTTTACTTTAGCTTTCGGGACTATAGGTCGGATTGGTGTTATGGTCTGCTCAGATTTGTCATTTACATCTTCATTTACTTCAACTGTATTACTTTCTGGAGTAACAGTGTCGTTATTATTGGCAACTTTTTGTTTCAAATGCACGATATCACCAACGCCATTTGTCCATTGTAATGAACTTAATGCTCCTTTAACTTTGGTTTTCCCCGCTGCACAGCTGATACAGGTTAAGACTCCATTGGGTTTCCCTAATACTGTATTAAGACGGTTCTGATTAATATTTAGATGATGAGCCTGTGCCCATGATTTAATGCTATTATTCAGGCCAGTTTTATTAAGAGAACGTTTATTGTAAGGATCATGATATATCGCCACCCATATATCATGATCAGCATCAACGTTTACCGATGCCTGCTGATAAATCACTGCTGCATCAGATCCACTTTTTACCGTAGCAGCAAAATCCAGTGCATTTTTACTGTGTAAGCGGACACAGCCATGACTGCGAACTCCAGGCACACTGCTAGGTGCATTGGTGCCATGAATACCCAAGCCGAGTTTAGGTTCTCCCAGACGTACAAATACTGGCCCTAAAGGATTTTTCGGTCCAGGTGGCACAGATTTAGTGACGGCTTTACCTTTGGCTGCCATTTCCCTCTGAATACTTACTGGTACACTCCAAGTAGGATGCGGGATTTTAGCGCCAATTTTGAATTGACCTATAGGTGTCTGGGTGCGAATTTTACCAACAGCAATAGGATAGGTTTTAATTAGTTTTCCGTCCTGAAACAAAAATAGTCGTAATTGCGGAATATTTAAAATCACTTGCTGCCCCTGCTCTGGTACAGAAAAATCAGGAACAGCAACTGCAGCCCTTGCACCGGAAGAAATAGCAAGCGCAGTTAGCGCGCAAAGAGTACGTTTAATCATTATGAACATTAATCCATTATCGCTATAAATATTGGGCATAATCATAACTTAAATTATTCGCAAATGTGAGAAAATATAAAGATTATGATTAAAAAAAGTTAAATTTTTGTATTTTATGACGCATTGCAAAGTGTTTTATATATCTATTTAGTTATGTTTAATTGTATTTTCAAACAGTTTGTACCATAACTAAGATTTCTATTCTCTATAGAGTAGTAATATACCAAATTTAATAGGTGCAGCTGGGCAAGGCGAAAGAGCGACAATCATTATCAATGTCATAATGTCAATGTTAAGACTAAATTTGCCATAGCTGTTTTGCTGTATGCTGGTTTTGACAAGTATTTCCAAACTCAGAGAAAATACACTCAAGAAAGTGTCAGTCTAAATTAAGATGACTAAAAAATATTTCTTCCTTAATTTTATGCTATTTATTGTTGAAGGATTTTGATTGGAACATAACAGTTTTGCACATATCACAGATTGGAATCAAGATGGAAAAGGTGTAGCTAGAGTTGATGGTAAAGTCATCTTTATTGATGAGGCTTTGCCGGGAGAGATAGTGCGCTGGCAGCCCGTACGGCAAAAAAAAACTTATGCTGAAGGTAAAATCACTCATTTGCTAAAACCTAGCGCTAATCGACAAACACCTCGATGCGAATATTATGCTAGTTGTGGTGGTTGCAGCAGTCAACATATTGAATTCACTACACAGGTTGCCCTGAAGCAACGTGCTTGGCTGAGCCAGATGCAGCGTCTAGGAAAAGTACAGCCCACAGAGCTAATTGCGCCAATTTATGGCTGGCCTTGGCATTATCGACAACGTGTAACTTTGGCGACAAATTATAAACAAGGCCAATTACAAATGGGTTTTCGTGCTCGTCACAGCCATGACGTAGTGGATATTGCCTATTGTCTGGTATTGCCTCGACATGTTTCTGAAGCTTTGAAACCTATTAAGGATGTATTACGGCATTGGCCAGAAAATAGTGTAGGCGATATCAAGATTAATCAGGGTAGTGAAGTAACAGCGCTGACGTTGCATGTCAAGCAAATGACTACACATATGCGGCGGGATGTTTATCAACTGATTAAACAGCTACAGAATAAGACCAATCAACGCTGGCAATGGTGGTTTAATGATGGGCATAATACCGTGCTGCAAACAGCTCCATCAGAAACCGCAGATCTGTCTTACAATCTGCCTGAATATAGAATTAGCATTACATATTCACCAAATGATTTCACGCAGGTAAATCAAAATACCAATGCACTGATGGTACATCGAGCGATGCAATGGCTGCGACCACAAGCTGGAGAGAAAATTATTGATTGGTTTTGTGGTTTGGGGAATTTTAGTTTGCCGATTGCACGTTTAGGTGCCCAAGTGACAGGAGTAGAAGGATCAGTATTAATGTGCCAACGGGCACAGGAAAACGCCCGTCGTAATGGGTTAACAAAATATACGCACTTTTATCAGGCTAATCTTTTTGAAATCACTAGCGAGAAGATCCAGCAATTAGATTATGCACATAAATGGTTACTTGATCCCCCGCGAGCTGGTGCTCAAAAGTTAATTGAAGCTTTAAATGAAATGAATGATAAGTACTTACCTATTCGCATAGTCTATATTTCCTGTGACCCAGCCACTTTGGCACGAGATGCCAATTTACTGGTTAGACGAGGTTATCAATATCGCGCTGGCGGAATAATGAATCTTTTCGCACAAACTTCACATGTAGAGTCTATAGCCATATTTGACTGGGTGAATGATTAAATAGGAGAGGCTGTGAGTTGAATAACATTACATTCATTGTAATAAAATTGTTAAAGAGCCTTTATTTTGAATATGGGGAGGTGAATATAAATCATTAAATTTATTGGAATTATAAATTTGTTCACAATAGTAAATAAGGGTTGATATTTAAATTTTGTCATAAAAAGGTTAATATAAATAAACTTTTTTAATATGGTATTAAAAAGGAATGCCTGATGGCAAAATTGACTACGCTAGTGGCTGTGATTTGCGCAGGTGTGATTATGCCTGTTTTAGCAGCCAATTATAAAATTGATCCAATACATACCAATGCTCGATTTACTCTCGATCATTTTGCTACCTCCAGTAATGTTGGCGGTTTTTACAACTTAAATGGTGAAGTGCAATATGATGCCAGCGCAAAAACCGGATTCGTAGATATTAGTATTCCGTTAACGTTGTTAAATACGGGACGCAAAATGTTTGATGAACATTTGTTAGGTAAGGATTTCTTTAATGTTGGCAAATACCCGACAATGCGTTTTGTATCGGAACATTGGGTTTTTAGTAAAGATGGTAAAGTCAGAGCCGTACGTGGGCAGTTAACGATGCTTGGTCAAACAAAGCCTGTGACATTAAAAGCAAATAAATTTAATTGCTATCATAACGCCATAACGTCATCAGAAGTTTGTGGTGGGGATTTTGAAGGAATTATTGATCGTTCTCAATGGGGCCTGAATCATTTTCTCGCACAAATACCGGCCAGTCGCTTTGTGAAGTTAAATATTCAGATAGAAGCAGTTAAACAATAAATGAATACAGAATCAGAGCAGTTGTTTAATGCACATTTTATAAATAAAACTTCAAAATTTACTGATTGAAATCGAGAATTATTGGTATTTTACATTATGAGCGGGTAATCAAGATGGTAAAGATAAATTTTGCGCTATTTATTTAATATATATTTTGCGGATTGATCGTTTATTCAGCCAGATGCCAAGAAGTGAATAGTAAAACTAGATAAATTATTAAATTGTAATAATTTTTCTAGAATGCGGGATTTAATAGGGGTTTTTAATTGTGTAAAAATACCTTCAGTTATATTATATAGCCATAATAAATCAATCATATTTATTAAAATCCCAAATAAAAAAGGTGCCATATGGCACCTTTTATGAAGAATCTGAATATTACTGGGGTTTATTAATACCATTTTTCTTCAGTAACTCTTCGATTTGTTGTTGGACTTTTTCTTGTTTAGCTATTTCACGGAGTTGTTCTTTGATCTGCTCGAATGCTGGTGCATTGTTCGCTTGCCTTACACCAGCTAATTTCAGTAGATAGTAACGCCCTTCATATTCAAATACGCTTGAGGTAATCTGTCCTTTAACTAATGGTCGCACTATACGAGCAAATTTAGCTGGCAATTTCTGAGCACTAATCCAGTTAGTTGTCGTTGCATCTGGATTTGTTTGCTTTAACAGTTCCTCATAAGCAAGACCTTTTTTCAGCTTAGTCAGTCCCTCTTCAGCAGCTTGTTTGGTCGGGAAAACAATTGGTAGCAGATTAATTTCACGATTATACAAATCATATTGATGGCGCACATCACTATCGGTAACTTTAGTGTGTGCAGCAAGATATTGCACATATTGTGTGGCATAGAATCTTGCTTCAATATTTTGCCAGGCCGCCTGAGTTTCAGGCTGTTTATCCAGTCCAGCTTTTAGTGCTTCCGCTTTCAATATATCGGCAGTTTGCAACTGTCGCGTTATATCCGCTTTGAGTTTATTCAAATCGGGAGCAGTTTTTTGTGGTTGGTTCTGCATCCGTTTTTGTACCTGATGTAGAAATTCATTTACACGTGCGCTGTCAATTGAAGGCGGATCAGCAAAAGCCAGACTGGTTGTAATGACAGTCAAACCAGCTAACCAGATTGTGGATTTTTTCATGTCCAATATTCCTTAGTCTGGATCAGGGTTTTATGCTCATAGCAAATCAATTTTTGATATTTGCATTTTTGTACAATTGTTCTATAGCTTTATCTAGTACGGCATTCTGTAATTTGCGAGCTAAAAATGGTTTTGCGTCTTCTTGTGATCGGATTTCCATTGGTCTGATATCATTAACATAGAAAATGACATGGATACTACTATTCGGTTGAATTTGAATTGGAGAAGCTGTAAATTGTCCTTTTTTCAGATTTTTGATGGCTTCAAAAATGGTTGGGGCATTTTCCTGTAATTCTTTTAAGTTAACGTAACCATCGGGAATACCACCTTTTTTACGAACATTCTCATCCGTAGTGTATTGCTTGGCTACGGTACGGAAATCTTTCTTAGCATTTAAAGCAGCAATGGCTTTATTGGCACTGGCTGCATCTTGAGTAATAATTTCACCTAATTGAACTTCGTTTACACCTGAATATTTTTGAACCAGTTCTTTATAAGCTGTCTGGATTTCTTCAGGTTTAATAGGATTATTCTTAATAACATTGGCCAGATAGGCTTGCGTTAACAAATCATCTTTAAAAATTGCCCATTGTGTGCTGAATCCCGGTTTTTTATCATCACCTAACTCTTTAGCTTTAGCCTCAGCTTGTTTTATCAGATTTAAATATGTGGGATCTTTATCCAATTGTTGTTTTTTAGCAGCTTGTATTAACAAGGTACGAGTTACTAAACGATTAGTGATTTCATTACGTAATTGAGGTGAATCCTGAATCTGGTTATTACTTTCTTTAACCAACATAGATACCTCATTGTCAATTTCTTTGCTGTCGATTTTTGTGCCATTTACAGTGACAACAGTTTGCGCAGAAGCAAAACCAGATAAACTTAATAATAAAGCAGCTGCGATAAGGTGTTTTTTCATAATTAAAATCTTTCTTTTATGTTAATTTAAAAGCAAAATTATAGCGCTAAATATTCGCTGATAGTTAAGGCTTTAATATTTATAGCGTGAATCGCGCGCTGTTCAAACAAATCTTTCAATAACTGATAAATTTTTCGTTGCCGTGCCATTCGAGATAAATTAGTAAACACATCACTTACAATTAGTAACTCATAATGCCCTCCGCCGGTATTATGTGCATGTCCACTGTGCAGGTGAGTTTGATCAGTGATTTTAATCTGTTGTGGTTGTAATGATTCCAGACACTGACAGATGGCAGACTGAACATCAATCATTCGGTAAAATTTTCTTAAATGGACGAATCAATATTTCCTCATATACACCTGCATCAACATATGGATCCTGTTCAGCCCAAGCCTGAGCATCATCCAGAGAGTTAAAATCTGCAATAATAAGACTACCAGAAAAGTTATTCTCATCGTCAGGTAATGGATTCGGACCAGCAACCAGTAAACGATTTTGTGCCTGTAATTCTTGCAAACGTGCCAAATGTAGTGGCCTAGCCTGTAAGCGTGCTTGCAGGCTATGTTCATTATCTGTGGCTAAAATCATAAATAACATTACAATTGATCCTTTCGCTGAAATATATTGATATAAAAGGATTGTCCGATAGCAAACAAAAACAGCAAAACTGGACTACCAAAGAGCTTATAGTTTACCCATTGTTCTTCTGTGAAGTTATAGGCAACAATCAGATTTAATCCTCCTAACATCAGTAAAAAAACAACCCATGCATAAGTAAGTTTGCGCCATATTGTATCTGGGAGCATAATTTCTTTACCGATGGTACTTTTCAAAACATTTTTATTGAGTAAGTGGGAAAAAAATAAACCAGTAGCCATAATCCAGAATAAAACTGAAGGTTTCCACATAATAAAATGCGGATTTTTTAGCAGAATAGTAGCACCGCCAAATATAATGACCAGAAGGAGACTGACCCACTGCATTGTTTGTAAACGATGATATCTAAATAAACACCATCCTGCCTGAATAAGGCCGGCACCAATAGCTACTTCGGTAGCAAGTATAATATTTTTTGTTAACTCATACGTAACAAAAAAAAGAATAACTACTAAAAATTCAAAGATGGATTTCATTGTTTGGTTGATTTCAGCTTCAGGAAAGTCGGAAAATTAGAGTCACCATTCAGAAGATAGCTATGATACCCTAAGTTTTTAGATTTAGCTTTGTTTACTGGTCACTTTTACCCCTCAGATGGATATTTTATGTATTTTCTTTAAAAAATTTTAAATATCACTATCCTTAATTTAGTTATTTATCATTTTTAGATTTATGATCATACAGATTTTGTTCTATAGATGCTAATAGTGATTGTAGACTAAGATATATTTCTCCATGTTCATTTATTTATGTCTATATTCTATCATGATTTTTGTTTTTTACCAGTCTTTAAACTGAATAAATTTTAGGTTGTTTAATGCTTCTATCAACCTTAATTTCACACTCTAAAATGCAAATATAATACTAATTATATATTTTGATACTGTTTTAAAAAACATTACAGAATAGTCACTTATTAGAATTTCTTAAAAAAAAATTCATTGCTTACTATAGAGAATAGGTAGGTGTGAAACGAGATAGTTGTTCATTTACTTTGAGTATTTGAGTAAGAGATCAATTATATCAACACAATTTGGTAAATAAAAAACAATTGAAAATGCTTCTTGGTGAGTTGTAATGGTGTTCTCGGCATAAAAGGAAGTGTCTTTATTTCTTCAGATTAGACAGTTAGGGCTCAATTTTCACTAATGTAAGCCAAAGTCGATAATATGGAGACCTATTTTTGCTTATCGCTGTTAGTACTTAATCATTAAAAATCTGATCACAATATTTAGAATACATTTCGGAAGGTGAAAAATTTATTCCTTGGCATTATTTGTTTGTATACCCATAAGGGTTATGACAATTATAGCCTAGATAAGCTTGTCGGAAAGGATATACCTATACTTTAAGATCTTGTAAGCACTAATCATATTAAATGCAATGCTATTAATACTTAGAATTCTAAAATTATGGATAATAAACAATATTGAAAACATGAATATAAATCGTTTAGATAAAAAATTGAAACATAGAAGTCAAAATTAGTATATGGACGCAAAAAAATGATGATCACGAATTAAATGATCTGGGGGATTGTTTCAGAATTGTTTAGATAGACTTATTTATATTTTAAATAATATTACTAAATTCTAAAAGAGTAAATGAGCTTATAAAAGGTTGTTGAGGTTGAAATATTATAATAGTTAATTACTTAGTTCATAAATTCAAATTAAATTTAGATGAAAGAATATAAAAAGCATAAATAAATTAATTTTTTCCATCTAATGCTGGTTTTGATAAAATTGGAAAGGATATAAAATTATATAATTCTTATGATAATTGGTTAAAAATAGAATGGTTTTTTTAATTAAGATTAATAGATAAATTCATTAATAATATAGGTGACTATTATTGAAGAAAAAAATTATATGAAGTTTTCATTTTGTATCTGGATTATATTATCTTGTTTTGAAATTTTTCAGACTAACTAAAATAGAGATTTCTTTATATTAATCTCAATCACTGCGATCAGATCATTAGAAATATGTTGTTTTAATATTTTAAATATTAACGTTTAATAAAGTGATAATGTGGTTTGCTCTAAAATGAATTCAATTGATGAAAATAAATAAAATTGTTGTATATATGCATTATAATAGGCTGAGTTATTAAATTTTGATATTTGTTAAGCAAATAGGAAAAATCATTTGTTTTAACTTACAGTTAGCCTGCTGTTAAATTTTCTAACGCTTTAAAATATATACAGAGAGTAGATTTTACATCTGAATATGTTTCAAATCGCTAGAAGTGGCTTGGCATAAAGGTATCGTAAAAGCTATGATAGCGTGAGATAATATTAAATTAGATTTGGTAAACGTAAACACCAGTTTGATTAATCAGTTCAGACAAAGTTTCATTTTAAAAGAAGTTCGCTGTATAGGGCGGATGATTTATACCGGTGAGGATACGGGTTTGAAAAGCGCAAATAATCAAAAAATCATTGCAATATCTTTACTTTTGCTAGGTAGTATACCTGTGTGGTCAGGTTTAGGTGGTTTGCAGGTTAATTCAGCCTTAGGTGAGCCATTTTCTGGTACTGTTGTGGTCACAGGGGATGAAGCAAAAGCCGCTTTAAAGGGAAAGCCAACCGTTTCCGGTGCGAATTTACAGGTAGTAAAAGTAACTGCACAGGGAAAAAATGCAGTGGTTCATTTGCGTTCACCTAATTCTATCAGCGAACCCATGTTGTCATTTAGTTTGGTAAGCGGTAATCAGGGGCGACAATATACCGCTTTGCTGGATCCACGAAGTTACGATAAGCGTAAAAACAGTAAAGACAAAGACAAAAGCAAAAATCAGCCAAAGTATACTAGTCAGAGAAATTCCTCTGAAGCTCGAGCCCGAGCAGCTCTAAATAATGCTTTTGCTTCAGATGCTGCAGTAGGTGAATATCAAGTTGATAAAAATGAAACCCTGATGGATGTCGCTCGTAAAGTGAGACCTCAGGGTTTAACTGTTGCGCAGACTATGCATGCACTTGTGATTGCCAATCCACATGCTTTTAAAAATGGCAATCCTGATGTAATGTATCAAAATGCTAAACTAAAGATACCTTCTGCAGCACAATTGGCTCGACTGGCGAAATTAAAGAAAGGTTCAGTTGTTAATATAGCTGCCACTATTCCTGATGAAGCTCCTGGAAGGCGTAAAGAAAATGTTCCACAAATAGCTTCTGCTAAAGAAGAAAATGGGACAGGCACTAAAAACGATAATACAAATTCTGCCATAGCTCAAACTGGTACAGCTAATATTTCTGCAATTTCTGCTTCGGCGCCAGTTATTGCTTCAGACGTCGTAGCTACAACAGCGTCTGCTGCTTCAGCTAGTTCAGTTGTAGTTGCCGAATCAGTTGAACCTAAACCAGCTTCTGCTGTTAAACCTGCCCAGCCAGCACCAACTCCAGTTGAATCAGTGCCTGTGGTCGAAGAAGAAAGTTTATTGCCTGAATGGTGGCCATATGCATTGGGTGGGGTTGCCGGAGTTTTGTTAATTGCAGTTTTAATCTGGATGCGGAGTCGAAAGAAAAAAGCAGATTCAGATGAGTATGATGATGAAGATTATGAAGAACAAGATGACGACGAAGATGATGATATCGTCTTTGAAGAAACTCCTGTTCGTTCTGATAAATCGACAATTAATTCAGATGTTGTAAACAAAGAACAAGAGACAGCAGAAGCTATTACAGCTAAAGCGACAACTGTAGACAAGGCTGTTGATGATTGGTCTTGGCTAACTGAAGATGAAATTCCAACTCAGGACATGCCAAACTTAACATCTATACAAACTGAAGAAGCTAAAATTGATTCTTTTGTTCACACCCCTAATACCGGAACAGTTAAAGAAGAAACCAGTATTGATAATGAAGACTGGTTAAATTTTAATTATGACAATAAACCACTGGTATCCGATACTGGAAAAGCAAAAACCTCTGCAGCGGAACCAAAAGCTAATGATTTATCGTGGCTGGAGCAGCTGGAAGAAGCGGAAAAATTTGAGGAAGTGCAACAAACTGTAAATACAAATCAGCCTAAAGTTTTGAAAGAGCGACCAGTTGAAACTGTAAAAGCTGGATTTGATGATGCGACTGCCAGCAGTGATTTAAAATGGGATGCTATTGAAAAAGGCCAACAGCCTAAATCTGAAGATATTACAGCTGGTGGTATATTCTCCGCGGCTCAATCAAAGCAAATAGACGATAAAATTCAATTAGAAAAAGAGTCTTTCTCAGGAGCAGATAAAGCAGATCAGCAAACACGGGATTTATCTCAAGTTGAAAAAGATAGTAATGTTTTAACTTCTCAACCAGATACTCGTTGGTATCGAGATAAACCTATTCCACAATGGAATGTTGATTTTAGAGCAAACAGTAAATCAGAACTGATCAGAAAAAAAACAGTCAATCCTGCTGAACAAAAGCCGATGAGAGAAACTGTTGTTCCACAGAATCAGCAAACATTTGCCAGCAAGGATAATGTGGTGTCTGCAGATGTTGACTGGGATGCATTAAGTTTAGATAAAGAGGAACCTACATTAAGCGCATACGACGAAAAAGTAGCTTCTCAGATACATCAAGAAAAAGTAACATCAAATCTAAGTAGCAATGATATAGGGATTGGTTTGGATTATGAAGATCCATCACTAAGTTTAAATACTGAGGATGTGACGATTAATTTAGATCATGGGAATGTAGAGTTGACTTCTAAGTATGAAGAAGTAGGTGAAAGTTTTAATTATGAAGATCCATCACTAAGTTTAAATACTAAGGATGAGACGATTAATTTAGATCATGGGAATGCAGAGTCGACTTCTAAGTATGAAGAAGTAGGTGAAAGTTATAATTATGAAGATCCATCACTAAGTTTAAGTACTGAGGATGTGACGATTAATTCAGATCATGGGAATGTAGAGTCGACTTCTAAGTATGAAGAAATAGGTGAAAGTTTTAATTATGAAGATCCATCACTAAGGTTAAGTACTGAGGATGAGACAATTAATTTAGATCATGGGAATGCAGAGTCGGTTTCTAAGTATGAAGAAGTAGGTGAAAGTTATAATAATGAAGATCCATCACTGAGTTTGGCTGATGACTCAGCTTCATTTGCTTTAGATTATGAAAATCAGGTCGTTAAATCAATTGAAGATGATAATATACCTGAGGTAGTTACTTTTGATGAAAAGCAAACTTCTCAATCTAATCATGAAAAAAATGATTTATCTTCTCTGGATTTTACACTGAGTGACGATTTTGAAATTTCTGCGCCTTCAGATATTCATATTTATGAAGAAGAAAAATCTGAGACCCATTCTGCTCATTCATCTACATCTGTTTTTGCTACTGGTACAGGTGTTCAGGAGTGGGAAAACGAAAAACCAAAGACTGATCAACCATTGACGCCAGAACAAATGGCTGTTCCTCTACAAGCCAAGCTTGAATTAGCCAAAATGTATTTGGAAATGGATGATGCTGTTACTGCACGACAGACTTTACGTGAACTGGTAGAAGAGGCAAATGGTGTAATATTGACAGAGGCGCAAAAGCTGTTATACCAGTTAGGTGGTTAAACAGTCTCTATTTGTTTACATTCTTTAGACCATTTATACTATATTCTTATTAAAAGACTGGATACGGCAATGGCTGGTATTCAGTCTTTTTTATTAAAAATTATTTCGAGATTATCTATTAGGATAGCTAACATAATAAATTATAGATTCTGTGATTTATTTACTTAGCCATTAGTCTAAAATTATACAATATTATGTAGTACCTCTATGGTTTTATGGTTATTGCATCAAAAATTCAGTTTACCAGTTGTCATTCTATTTTCTAATATATTTTCAGTTATCTATTACGTAGTAAATAACAATCAATTCAATTTGAGCTGAACAGGTTTAAATTTGTAATAGCCTAAAAAGATTATATGGATAATATTTGTTTGTTAAGTCCAATCATTTTTTCTATCATTTAAAATTATAGACTATATATAAATGTATTTTATCTAACAAATGAATAATCATTAAGTTATGTATTAGTCTAGTTATCAATAGAAGAGTAGCTATGCGATAATTAGAAATTGGATCTGGTAGCAGGCAAGGGAACTTTTATGGTTGAAGTGGTAGCAGTAAAACGGCAGATGAAGATTATCGAAGACAGACCGCTTCAACGTTGGGTATTAAGGCTTGCATATGATGGTTGTGCTTTCCATGGTTGGCAAAAGCAGCCAAATGGTTTGTATACGATTCAAAGTGTGCTGGAAAGTGCCTTAACAAAAATTGCTGATGAACCGATTAATGTGGTAGTGGCTGGACGGACAGATGCTGGTGTACATGCTACAGGGCAAATTGTCCACTTTGACACTTATGCCAAACGTAGTGCTGAAGCATGGCTGCGTGGTACCAATACCGCTATGGATAAAAATATACGTATTTTACAGGCACAGCAGGTTGCTGCTGATTTTCATGCTCGTTTTGATGCGTATGGACGTCACTATCGTTATATGCTTGAGTCCAGCAGAGTGCGTATGCCCCAATTGCGAGGTAAAGTAGGCTGGACGCATTATCCACTGAATGTGGCACTGATGCGTCAGGCAGCACAGCTACTGATTGGGGAGCATGATTTTTCCAGTTTCCGTTCTAGTGATTGTCAGGCTAAATCACCGGTGAAAACGTTATATGATTTGCGCATAGTTGGTAGTGCTCAGTTATTGGCGCTGGATTTTCATGGAAGTGCTTTTGTCCATAATATGGTGCGAAATATTGTTGGTGCACTGGTATACGTAGGAGCAGGTAAGTTAAGTGTTGTAGATTTTGCCCGATTACTAGCAGCAAAAAGTCGTCGATTCGCTCCGCCAACTTTTATGCCTGATGGACTATATCTGACTGGAGTGGATTATCCAGAAAAATGGCATGTTGCTACAGCTCCGTTACCATCATGGTTGTGGGTACATCTGGATTAAATTAAATATTGGTTTATACAGCAGTGTTTGAAAGATATCTTATGAAAATTCGTAGCAAGATTTGTGGAATGACCCGGCCAGAGGACGCTTTATTAGCAGCAAAATTAGGGGTGGATGCAATTGGTCTGATTTTTTTTACTGGCAGTAAGCGGTGTGTAAATATCGAACAGGCACAAAAAATTTTGGCTGAAATACCCCCTTTTGTAAGTATTGTCGCATTATTTGTTAATCCTTCTGCTGCTGAGGTGCAGCAAGTGTTATCACAGTTACCAGTACATATGCTGCAGTTTCACGGTGATGAATCACCAGAATTTTGCCGGCAGTTCTGCCGACCTTATATTAAAGCCATTCGCGTAAAAACGAGTGCTGATATTTTATCTGCTGCTGAATTATATGCTGATGCCGATGCGTTATTATTTGATGCTGCGGTTACGGGAAAATATGGCGGTACCGGACAAACTTTTAACTGGCAGTTATTGCCACAGCAATTGTCTATGGCGTGGATTTTATCTGGTGGCTTGAATCCGAATAATCTTAATACCGCCATTGCTGGGACAGGTGCGCAGGCGGTTGATGTATCCAGTGGGGTAGAGACGAGTACAGGAATTAAAGATCCTGAAAAAATGGCAAATTTTATGGCGATATTGAATAAACATTACTCTTGTTTAACCACGTAATATACTGTTTCTAAATTTTTATTTTACTATCATACAATAATCATACTAACTAAATTAATTTTGAGAAACCGATATATTGTAATTAATGTGTTTGCTTAACATTCGTATCTAAATATTAATCTTTTTTTGAAAATAAAAAAGTAATTTGAGTATTGAATCAGTTTTTTTATTAAAAAATTTGATAATCAAGTCTTCACACTACCTATTTGACTGAAAATAAATAGAAAACATGAAGTATTATTGTTAACACTCTCGAGCAGATTTGGTTGTCTGATTATTACCACTTTACTTTCAAGCTGATATTGCTATGGAAAATTTGATGTTTACTAATGCTAAAATCATGCTCATAACACACATCTCCACAGATCTGATTTTGTTTGGCAACCGGTATTTGTACACCAACTCCTCTTTCACCCCAAGTATTTTTAAATTTCTCAAACACGTTGTCGCTACTCATATTGACATGATCTGGTTTAATAAGATCATGCCAGACATAATCTATCGTGCAGATACTGATACTTTGTTCGCCTTTATCCGCAGTACTAAATACCAACATAATGCCTAGTGCATTCTGATTATTATGATCCACGTGACGATCTCCATCGTTAAACTTCCCTAAATCCAGATGTTATTAAACCAATTGTTCCAGTAGAATTATTGTCTAATTGGCATATTTACCTATTTGGTTTTGCGATGTTTTATCAGTTCAGAACTGTCAAACTATTGACGCCAATATAATTTCGATATTATTTGATGTATTGTATTCATATTTCCCATCCGAAAAAATTCTATAGAATTTTAAAGGTTACAACTTTTTCTTTCTTATAATTAATATAACAGTATTGTTTGTGATTGTATTTATAGAATAAAAAAATCAAACATTTATTTCGATGATTCATTTATGATATCTATATTTATTTTGCTTTATTTTTGCAAAATTTATTTAGTTAATTTTTATGTTTGTTTGTTTGAACTGGTATCGTTTTAATCTAGATATTATTTAATTGTATATTTACTTTTATATGTAATAATATGTTTCATTAAGAAAATTTATTAAAAATAATAAGCAGTCCGAAAAATCAGACTGCTTATGTTAACTAGGTATCATACTGGGCTAACGGATGTTTCAAAATTTAATCATTTATTTGTCATCTGATGTTATACCCATTTTTTGAATGAATTAGTCTCTAAGCTGAAAAAATTACCAGTTTATTTTTAGACCAATATTGCCACTAAAGTTTTGGTATTTACTGCTACCAAAGTTATGTTCGTAACGAATATCACCATAAAGCTGGCTTTGTTTGGCAATCGGAATTTGCACACCAACTCCTATTTCACCCCAAGTCTGGTTATATTTTTCACGCACGCTGTCATGACCTATATTGACATGAGCTGGTTTGATGAAATCGTGCCAGATATTACCCACGGTGTAGACAGAGGTATTTTTTCCACTTTTACCAGTAGCATTATAGGCCAGCATAACCCCGATACGTCCACGCAATGCATCCTGATTATTCTGATCGACATGCCGAATACCATCATTAAAGTTGTCTAAATCCAAGTATTGATATATCAGCTGTGCTTGTGGTGTTACTGTCCAATTGGCAGATTTACCTAAAGGTAAGGTGCGTCCGGTTTCGGCAGATACTGCAGCTCCCCAGCCATCCTGACTATCAGGATTATTACCGGAACGAGCAGTATATTTGTTATGTAGGTAAGACAACTGAGCAACTAAGTCCAGATAAGAACCATTACCGGCGTAGTAGGTATTGGTGATACCCAGACTGATATTATCGGACTTACCTTTACCGGTGTATTTATCACTGATAATCAAACCGTTTTTAGCGTGGTACTTATCTGAGAAATCAGTGTTGGCATGGCTATAAGATAAATAACCGCCAAGCATATTTAACCCATTATTATCGGTATGTTTAGTCCAGAAATCGTGACCAATTTGCAGACCATAGATATCGGTATTTAAATTAAGACGTTCTTTACCATTTTGTTTGTTATGTTTGCCGATGATCCGTCCCCAGCTATGCTGTTTGCCGTCAGCACTGCAATCATCACAGGTCATATCACCACGACGTTCACGTAATGTAGCAAGACTGGCAAAGCCTTGTTCGAGGTTAACACGTGGCATTACTACATAACCGGCTACTGGTTCTGCATAGATCAGTTTTGATTCAATGGAACCACCACCAACGCCATTACCACCACTATCATTGCTGCCATTGCCATTGCCATTGCCATTGCCACCATTGTCTTCATCTCTAACGCCATCATCAGAACTATCTTTGGCTTCAACAGTCCAGAAATATTCATCTTTACCATTTTTCTCACGTTTTGCTAATTGGACTTCACTTGCACCAGTAGTGGTGGCTGTGCCAGTAAATACCTGATCATTACTATGGCTACCCACCTTGACTACTGGGATAGTATTGATAATTTCATCAATTTGCTTGACATCGCCATCAATGATATTCATTTGATCGTTAGCAGAAACTGGAATGATGGTGGTTTTACCAGAAGCAGTACCTTCAATATTTAACACATCTGAGTAGGAATTGGCACCATCTGCATCTCCCGGATGATTCCATACGGTATGCATTTTTATTTCGCCATTCCCATTATAATCACCGGTTATATTGACATTGTAAAAATCACTTGCACTAGCGTGTTTAAACCAAAGAGTACCATCATTAATGAGGTTAGTTAGATTAGAATTACCGGTAATAAACCAGGTTTTGCCACTTAGATTGTTTAGGTAAATTTCTCCACGTGCAGCATCAATGATACCGGTTAAATTTCCATTGTTATCGGCTTTAATGACTCCGGCATCTATATTGGACAGTACCTTACCATTATTTTTAAGTGTTGACAGTTCATTATTATTGATTACATTTAGAGTACCAGAACCTTCATGCCTGATGATGTCAGTCATATCGGTAATGGCATTGATATTAACGCTTCCATCATTCACAAAGGTTGCGTCATTACCACTGCCAACATTGCTATGAATGGCTGCCTGATCATTGGAGGAGGTAAGAAATGTTAACGTACCTTTATTGGTGAATGTGCCGCCACTAAAATCAATAGCTGTGCCGGCAGTAATTTTATTAATATTAGTATCGCTTAAAGTCAGATCACCGCCAGTCATAAGTATGGCTTTGCCAGTATTGGTATTAATATTAACTGTAGTTGCTTTATTTGGATCAATAGTAACTGTTCCTCCAGACATGTTAATAGCATTACCACTACCGGTGGCAGTTAAATTATTTTCTGCCGCTAAGTTAATCGTACCACGGCTTATTTTAACAACATCCCCAGAGACAAAGTCTTTACCATTTCTTTGAAAATTCAGGTTGGCATTTGTAGTTATATTTAATTTGTCGCCAAAGATAATATAGCCACCTGTCACGTATATACCTGAAGAAGTAGCATTGTTTAAATCATATGGGTTATTAGGGTCTACACTGTCTCCACCATTATGAGTTGCTTTAGCATTAATATTTGCTTCACCTCCCACATAAAAATTTCCACCATGAATTTTAAGAGTGTTGTGTTTACCCTCAGTATTCAATGTCAGGTTGTTATTAACTTTAATCGATCCAGTCAGTTGTTCGGTTTGTACAATTGCTGTACCATCTGTGGCAGTAATATTGGCATTTTTTAAAAATTGAACTATACCTGCGTTATTTATTAATCCCACAGATTTAGATTCAATAGTAACCTCATCACTAAAGGTAAGATACCCACCTTTGTGTTCTAATAAGGATGGTATTTCTTCACCATTATGGATACCGCCACCATTTGATTTGATATATGCTTTACCATTGTGAATAAATTTAGTACTATTATAATTTTTATTCCAGACTCGGATTGCTGCACCTTCCTGATATACTCTGGGTTTGTTAGGGTCATTATCTATATGTGACTCATTATCTTTATGCTCTATATATAAATTACCAGTAATTGTAACCGAACTATTATCGCCTATAAGCATTCCACTGGAGCGATAGTTACTTTGATTTATATCTGCATTTTGTGTAGCATCATTATAAATATTCAGGTTACCAATATAATTTAAATAACCGCTTTGGTTGGTATTATTTGAATCGGGAGTACCGATAACAACAGCATGGTTTTGGCCTGTACTGATGAAAGTATTATCACCAATAAAAAGAACATGCCCACCATCTTTAACAGTAAATAAATCGTTACTGTGTTGGTTATCATAAATCTGCGAACTATTTATTGGACAGTTTTCATTAATAGCAGAAATTTGTGAGTTTGTTATAGTACAAATCGCTACTGAATAAGCCGGAATGGATGTTAAACAAGTCAGTACTAATATTTTTGCGCTTTTAGTTTTTCCTTTTTTTGCAAGTTCCGAAGTTACAGTCCACTGTCTTTTAATAGAATTCCAAACTATTTTATAAATTTTATTCATACCTATTTCCCACTGTTTGACCATCGAAAAAATTTTCAAATGGTAGTTTATGTATTTTTAATAAATAAAATTAACAATTTATTTCAATAAAGTAGTTTAGTTTAGATTTTATATACACAAAAATCAATTTAATTAAGTAATATATTGTTGAATTTAATATTAAATGCTTAAAGTAAGCAATTTATTAACTTTTTTTATTGTTTTTATGTAATTTAATTTGAAATTATAATTATAAAGTTGTTGATTTATAAGAAAAATGTATGAATTTTGAATATTATGTAATTAGATTTATTAATATTTAAATTCAATAAAGATTTCTATTTTAAGCCTGGTTAATTAAAATACTGCTGAGGATGGATTTTAGTCAGATTAATATAGTGGCAAGTTGAGATCGTGAATTACTGAGCTTATTGAACTGCCACTGCACGAAGCAGACCAATATTGCTACTATCGATATTTAAATTAAGACGTTCTTTACCATTTTGTTTGTGATGCTTGCTGTCGGTGCTGCAATTATAAGAGGTCATATTACCAGGATGTTCTCGTAATGTAGCAAGACTGGCAAAGCCTTGTTCGAGGTTAACACGTGGCATTACCACATAACCAGCATGAGAATCTATATAAAATATTTTACCAGAATAGTTATCATGAAGATTAGGTGGTTTAGTTGTTGGATTATATGTTAATGCTGATGAAATAATTCATTGTGGTGTAAATATATGCCTTCTTCTATAATTTTTACTATTAGAATATAAACAGTAGTTTAATGATTATATTGTTGATTTGTAATTAATATAATTAGATTAATTAATTATTCATTTAAAGTCGAATATTCATATTCAGAGCTGAGCTTGCTGAACTGCTCCAGATAAGGTTATGTAATGTTGTAGGGTATTAAGGATAAATCAGTTTTATACTAGTTACTTAATTCTAATAACCGAACTATCAAATATGCTATTGTGTTTGATTGTATTCAGGTTGAGATACAAATAGTCAGAAAAAAGAGGATTATAGGTTTAGGTCAAATGATAGTAATTCACTGCACACAAATCCATCAAAGCAGTAATTTTTATTAATACTGTTATTATAATTTTTTGTTTGAACTATTCTAGATATTGATACTTAAGTATGGTTACATAGCTAAAAATTTCATTCTGAACTGATACAAAGTATGGTCTTTTAATGAAGTCAAAAGGTATAAACTGCTAGGATAAGGTTAGATAACGAGTCAATATTCAGTTAATAAATAACTAACTAATTTATATTAATTTAAAAATACTTTGTTATGCTTTTATAGCTGAGTAATTGTGTTTAGATCATGGACAGGCAAGCTAATGTAGCAATAAATCTCCATATAGAGAACTGTTTATGGATATGCTAATTATGTGCTGCTATGAACAAACTGTCATTGACGATTAGCAAGGTTGTTGTAAGAAGGTTGTTAATATGTTGTGAGAACAGGCTAATGAATTTAAAAAGTGTTAATATGTCTGGATGATTTTATTTTGCGTTTGAATAGTCGTTCAATGGAAAGAAATATGGAAAATTATCACTATCCTGATGATCGGGGTTTTTTTGGTCAGCATGGTGGATTATTTGTATCAGAAACGTTGATTGCAGCGTTAGGTGAATTAAAACAAGTTTACAATGAAGCTAAAGCTGATCCTTCTTTCTGGGCGCAGTTTCATGATGATTTGAAACATTATGTGGGTCGTCCCAGTCCGGTTTACTATGCTAAGCGTTTGTCTGCTTATTTGGGTGGTGCGCAGATTTATCTGAAACGTGAAGATTTGAATCATACCGGCGCTCATAAGGTTAATAATACTATCGGACAGGCTTTGCTGGCGCAGCGCATGGGTAAGAAGCGGGTAATTGCGGAAACGGGAGCCGGACAGCACGGAGTGGCCTCAGCAACGGTAGCTGCGCGCTTTGGAATGGAATGTACGGTATTTATGGGTACAGAAGATATCAAGCGACAAGCTCCGAATGTATTTCGGATGAAGTTGCTTGGTGCTGAAGTTGTTGGCGTAGACAGCGGATCTAAGACGCTGAAAGATGCCATGAATGAAGCGCTGCGCGAATGGGTAGCGCGAGTGGATGATACTTACTATATTATCGGTACGGTTGCTGGTCCTATGCCTTATCCGGAGATGGTGCGTGATTTTCAATGTGTGATTGGTGAAGAGGCAAAAGTACAAATGCAGGAAGCGATTGGTCGACAGCCTGATGTAGCGGTAGCTTGCGTTGGTGGCGGATCAAATGCAATCGGTCTCTTTTATCCCTATATTCATGTTGCTGAAACGAAGCTGGTTGGCGTAGAGGCTGGTGGTCTGGGGTTAGGTGGTAACCAGCATGCTGCTCCGATTAGTTCTGGTAGTCCTTTAGGGGTATTGCACGGTTTTCGTGGCTATCTAATGCAGGATAACAATGGTCAGGTTATTGATACTTATTCGGTCTCTGCGGGTCTGGACTATCCTGGTGTAGGGCCGGAACATGGTTTGCTGCATGATCTTGGTCGAGTGCAATATGAAGCAATAGGCGATGAAGCTGCGATGGAGGCCTTTTATTTGCTGTGTCATCAGGAAGGTATTATTCCGGCACTGGAGTCTAGCCATGCGGTTGCTTGGGCAGTGGCTAATGCGCCAAAGATGTCTAAAAATGAAACTATTCTGGTTAATTTATCAGGTCGCGGTGATAAAGATGTTAATACTGTGGCTATGCTCAATGGGGTGTCCTTGTAAAAATCACTGACTGCTATTATTAATAGGTAGTGTTTAATATGTGATTTTACTTTATGAATGATCGGATTGGGCTATCGACTGTACAGACATTTTTAATGGCCTTAGCCATTGGTTTGGCGGTAGCCAGTAACTACTTTATTTTTCCACTGATTGAGGTGGCTGCCAGTAATTTTGGCATGAATGTTGTTCATAGCGGGATGTTGATCACGCTAACCCAACTGGCGTATGCTTTGGGACTAATTTTTCTGGTGCCTCTAGGCGATGTACTGGATAACAAGAAGCTGATCGTTTCTTTATATGCAGTAGTGGCGGTCAGTGCTTTGCTGATTGCTTTTGCCTCAAATTTGTGGCTTTTTATTTGTGGTCTTTTGCTGGTTGGTGCTTTTTGTACCGTTGCGCAAATTTTGATGCCATTGGCTGCCAGTTTGACGACACCGCAGTCACGAGGACGGATAATTGGTACGCTGATGAGTGGGTTATTGCTGGGAATTTTGCTGTCGCGAACTTTTTCCGGTTTGATAGCCCAATGGTTGGGCTGGCGTATGGTGTATATTCTTGGTGCTCTGATGTTGCTGGCAATGACGCTGGTACTGCAATGGAAATTGCCAAAAATAGCGCATGTACCGAGTACACTGAGTTATCAGCAAACGCTGGTATCGGTCTGGCGGTTGTTGTGGCAAACACCGTTACTGCGTCAGCGCGGTGTTCTGGGAGCATTGGATTTTTGTCTATTTTCGATTCTCTGGACGCCGCTGACTTTATTGCTTAGTCATGCGCCTTATATTTTAGTCTGAGTACAATTGGTTTATTCGGGCTTTTTGGGGCTTTGGGGGTTTTTGGTTCTAATGTCGGTGGTTGGGCAGCTGATAAGGGATATAGTTATGTTATGTCGCTGCTATGCGGGGTGATATTTCTGTGCAGCTGGGTATTGTTATATATTGGTGCAATGCATTTGTGGGCTTTGATTGCCGGTGTGATACTGCTGGATTTTGCTATTCAGGCTTTACACATTACTAATCAGACGCTGATATATCGATCTGATCCGGCATTAAAAGGCAGAATTGCCTCAGGATACATGAGTATGTATTTTATTGGTGGTGTGCTGGGCTCGCTGACTTCTGCTATGGCTTATGCCTATTATGGTTGGTCTGGGGTGTCAATATTAGGACTGATGGTTGCTGGTTTGATTTTATTGTGTGCTTTGGGGTTTAAAAGTAGTCAGATGTATTCGCAAGTTGCAGCTTCTTGAAGCAAATTAGAATTTAATGCAAGAACCATATTTTTTATTATGGTGATGATAGATAATTCATTACAGGAAAAATTATGTCTAGTCGTGCAGTGATGACGGTAATTGGTAAAGATCGTATTGGTATTGTGGCGGAAGTCGCCACTATGCTGGCAGAACATAAGGTTAATATTGTTAATATTAGTCAGCAACTGATGGATGATTATTTTACGATGATTATTTTGTTGAATGCTGAGGTATGTACGTTACCACGCATGCAATTTTGTGAATTTCTGGCCAGTGAAGGTGAAAAAAGGGGGCTGCATATTCGCGTGCAGGATGAAGAATTGTTCAATGCTATGCACCGGATTTAGGAGTTATCAATGTCGTTTTCTATTCAGAACAACGAGATTCTGGAAACTGTGCGAATGGTTTCTGACCAGCATTTTGATGTGCGCACCATTACGATTGGTATTGATTTACATGATTGTATTGATACCGATATTAATCGGTTAAACGAGAAAATTTTTGCCAAAATTACTCGTGTTGGTAAGGATCTGGTACGCACTGCTACTGAATTGTCTACTAAATTTGGTGTACCAATTGTTAATCAGCGCGTGGCCGTGACACCAATTGCACAGATTGGAGCGGCTACGGGAGCTGATTCTTATGTTTCGATCGCACAGACGCTGGACAAGGCCGCAAAGGCAATAGGCATTTCGTTTATTGGTGGATTTTCTGCTTTGGTACACAAGGGAATGAGCCCGGCTGATCAGGTACTGATCCGTTCTATTCCTGAAGCGTTAGCCAGTACTGATGTGGTGTGTAGTTCGGTTAATATTGGTTCTACTCGAGCCGGTATTAATATGGATGCGGTACGCTTAATGGGTGAAACCATTAAGCGTACCGCAGAAATCACACCGGAAGGATTTGGCTGTGCCAAGCTGGTGGTATTTTGTAACGCAGTGGAAGACAATCCATTTATGGCAGGGGCTTTTCACGGAGGCGGCGAAGCTGATTGCGTGATCAATGTAGGTGTTTCCGGACCGGGTGTGGTCTGCGCTGCATTGCAAAATACTTCAGCGCTGACGCTGACGGAAGTTGCCGAAGTGGTTAAGAAAACAGCATTCAAAATTACCCGAGTGGGCGAACTGATCGGGCATGAGGCCAGTAAAAAACTGGGTATTCCATTTGGTATTCTGGATCTTTCCCTCGCGCCGACACCGGCCGTGGGCGATAGTGTGGCACGAATTCTAGAAGCTATGGGGCTGAGCGTATGTGGCACACATGGTACGACTGCGGCACTGGCTTTGTTAAATGATGCGGTTAAAAAAGGTGGAATGATGGCCTCCAGTGCTGTTGGAGGCTTAAGTGGTGCCTTTATTCCTGTATCAGAAGATGAGGGAATGATTGCGGCGGTAGAATCTGGTGTGCTGACCTTGGATAAACTGGAGGCGATGACGGCTGTGTGTTCGGTAGGTTTGGATATGATTGCGGTTCCGGGACATACTCCTGCCAGTACGCTTGCCGGTATGATTGCTGATGAAGCTGCGATTGGGTTGATTAATAGTAAAACGACAGCTGTGCGCATTATTCCGGTAACCGGTAAGGATGTTGGTGAATATGTTGAGTTTGGTGGTTTACTTGGACATGCACCGATTATGCCAGTGAAAAATGGTTCCTGTGAGGTGTTCATCAATCGTGGTGGTCGGGTGCCGGCACCGGTACAGTCGATGAAAAATTGATGAGTAAATTGTCATATCGTCTGGCTGTATGGCGGGGCGAAGAAAATATAGAGTACTGTTGATCGTAAATGGATCGAGGAAGAGATGAGTAGAATTCAACAAATTTTCCAGCAGCTTGATGGTCGTACTGCACTGGTATCTTATATTACTTGTGGTGATCCTGATGTGGATACTACATTGCAGTTAATGCAGGTGCTGGTAGAAGAGGGCACAGATATTATTGAATTAGGTGTACCGTTTTCTGATCCGATGGCTGATGGTCCGGTGATTCAGGCAGCTAGCCAACGGGCACTGCGCAATGATGTTTCTTTGCATGATGTGTTATCTGTAGTGACTAAGTTTCGCCAGCACAATCAAAAAACACCGATTGTTTTAATGGGTTACCTTAATCCAGTTTATCACATGGGTTATGAAAATTTTGTACAGGCTGCTGCCAAAGCAGGTGTTGATGGTTTATTAACGGTTGATTGTCCTGCTGAATCAATTGATGATTTGCATGCTCATATGCAGGCGCATGGTCTGGATTGTATTTTTTTAATTGCACCGACAACAACAGAAGAACGGGTAAAACTGATTGCCAGTAAGGCCAGTGGTTTTGTATATTATGTTTCGCTCAAAGGGGTAACAGGATCTTCGCAGTTGGATGTAGCCGAAGTTTCGCGTAGAATTGAACATTTACGTCAATTTATTCAGATCCCTATCGGTGTAGGATTTGGTATTAAGGATGCTGAGTCAGTCCGTAAAATCGGCGCAGTGGCCGATGCGGTTATTGTTGGCAGTCGCTTTGTTGGTACCATAGACCAGAATAAGGGGCATGAAGCTGAGGCTCTGGCGCCGGTAGTGGCTGAGTTAAAACAGGCGCTGGTTTAAATTGCATGTATCTATTTTGTTACGCAGAACGGCTTTATGCCGGCTGTTGAGCACTGTTCAGGAATAAGATAATGAGCTGGTTAGACAAAATCCTGCCCCCCAAGATTAATAAAGAAGCTGCGACTAAATCCAATGGTATTCCCGAGGGCTTGTGGCAAAAATGCCCTTCTTGTGCGGCTACTTTGTATGCCACAGATTTAAAAAAGAATATGGAAGTATGCCCGAAATGTGGCTATCACAATCCTGTATCGGCGCGCGAGCGTATTCAGATGATGCTGGATGAGGGTAAGCAGTATGAAATTGGTGCTAATGTAAAGCCGATGGATATGCTGAAATTCCGTGACAGTAAGAAATATACTGATCGTTTGAGTGCTGCGCGTAAGCTAACTCATGAAGAGGAGGCAATGGTGGTGATGCGCGGGACGATGAATGGTACGCCAGTGGTATTAGCAGCCTTTGAATTCCGTTTTATCGGTGGATCGATGGGCGCAGCAGTTGGGGAAAAATTTGTCCGTGGTGTGCGTGAAGCGGTAAAACATGACTGTGCGTTTATTTGTGTGGCTGCATCTGGTGGTGCACGTATGCAGGAGGGTTTAAATTCGCTGATGCAAATGGCGAAAACCTGTGCCTCTTTGCATTTACT
Organism: uncultured Neisseriaceae bacterium; assembly: GCA_946481965.1. Taxonomy (GTDB): domain Bacteria; phylum Pseudomonadota; class Gammaproteobacteria; order Burkholderiales; family Neisseriaceae; genus Snodgrassella. The sequence goes on from CAMLPN010000018.1 coordinate 32,875, forward strand.
CAGTGACAAATCTCTACCTTTTATTTCGGTCCTCACTGATCCAACCATGGGCGGTGTTTCAGCCAGCTTTGCCTTTCTAGGCGATGTGGTTTTAGCAGAACCAAATGCTTTAATTGGTTTTGCTGGTCCTCGTGTTATTGAACAGACAGTGCGCGAAACTTTGCCAGAGGGATTTCAACGAGCAGAGTTTTTGTTAGATAAGGGAGCAATCGATCAGATTGTCGACCGGCGCGAATTAAAAGATCGGGTGGTAAAGCTGATTAGATTGTTGCGTTCTGATGTACAGACGGATGCAGCCTGATAAAATCGAATCCAAATGAATTGACTGCCTGATTTTTCTCAGGCAGTTTTATTTTTGGTTTTAGGTACGGAGCTTTTATTCATGCTAATGCGATTATTATATTGTTTAAACAATTAAGTGGTTACTGTTGCAAAGCGACCAGTAAGACGGGTACGTGGCTGTGTGCGATATCCTTGCTGGCGGTTAGTAATGCTAATTGGCCGTACTGGTGATGCAATTGACGGATATTATCTAGTTGCTGAAGCTGTTCTGGTTGCTGTAATTCTAACCGATAACGACGGCAAAATTCTTTATATCGCTGTTGACGATATTGGTGAAACCACTGTCGCAGTGATGTGGAAGGTGAAATAGTTTTACACCATTGCACACCATTAAGTTTGTCTTTACGAACTCCTCGTGGCCACAAACGATTAGTTAATATTGCTGGCTGTTGCCCCTGATAGTCATAGACACGTTGCACACTGTACATAACGTATTTCTCGCATGAATCATATCTTGGTTTAGTATAATCTGTATAATCTAATTTATAAGATAAATGTGATTAATTTACATTATTACTCAATGATATTATGAAAAAATATTTAGTTTTGAAGATGAAGTTTTCATTGGTCTTTATTGATTAATTGAATTATTCAATAAAGCTGGTTTATCTTCGTAAGTTATAAAAAAAAGCAGCTTTATAAGCTGCTTTAGTTTGAATTAAATTTTTATTTCTGGTTTTTATCCAGTTCAGCTTCAAGTGCTTCTTTAGGCATTCCACCGGGAATGATTTTTCCGTTCGGGAAGGCCAGTGTCGGCGTGCCATCAATGCCAAGCTTATTACCCAGTTCCATGATATCGGCAATAGGATTAGTACATTCTTTAACAGCTGGAGGCATTTTACCTTTACGCATCCAGTTATTCCACGCTTCGGCAGGTTTTGGTTGACACCAGATTTGTACGGCTTTCTTCTGCGCATCTGGATGTAGTGATGGGATGGGCATCAGGAATGTATAAATAGTTACGTTTTCCAGTTTGGCCAGTTCTCCTTCCATTCTTTTGCAATATGGACAATCTGGATCAGAGAAGACTGCTAGTACACGTTTACCGTCACCACGAGTAACTTTAATGGCTTTATCCAATGGTAACTGACTAAAATCTATTTTTGACAGTTCATTCATACGCTTTTCAGTCAAGCTGGCTTTGTTATCAATATCAAGCATATTGCCTACCAACATATATTGACCATTTTCATCGGTATAGACGATTTTATTACGACCAACAACTGCCTCATACAAGCCCTTAATTGGCGTATAGTTAACTTCTTTAATAGTGATTTCATTGTCATTAAATGCTTTGCGCATTCTTTCAGCCAGATTCTGGCTGATTCTTTTGCTGGTTTCTTCATCAACTGGTTTATTAACATCAATGCTTTTAGTAGCACTGCTAACAGCTGAAGCTGGTGTCGCAGTAGAAGCTGCTGATGCTTCGTTGTTTTTTACGTTGGAACTGTTACACGCAGTTATGGTTAGAAGTACCATTAATGGCGCGATATATTGACTTAAATATGTTTTTTTCATGTGAGAGTGCTTTTTAGTTGATAATTTATGGTTAATAAATGAGTTTTGTTTATGTAACGCTATTATGCCTTAAGCTTTAATAAACAGGAAAGTGTTAATTATGAAAAAAAATCAATTTTTTATAAGTGAGTAATGGTTTGAGTTACGAATATCCCTTATAAAAGAATCTATTGCATTAACCAAAATGAATGTTTACAAAAGCAGTGGTTGTTAATTAATAGAAAACTGTACAATGCGGGCATCTGATTAAACATTTTACGGCTTTATAAGTAAAATTGGTAATAATTAGTATCTGGTTAAAATGAAGAAATATCTTGTCAACGGGCAGTTTAATAGTTGGCGATGTTTATGCTTCATGACACAATACTTATTCTTTACTTACTGTGAAAAAGATACCATGATTCCGATTTTGGCTTTCGATATTGAAACAGTGCCGGATGTAGCCGGTATACGTGTGTTGAATGATTTGCCTGATGAAGTAAGTGATAGTGAAGTAGTAGAGTTTGCCCAGCAGCAGCGTCGCGCTAAAACGGGTGGTAGTGATTTTATGCAATTGCATCTGCAACAAGTAGTGGCGATATCCTGTTGTATGCGTTGGGGTACGGAAAAAATTCATGTTGCCAGTATTGGTAATATTGACGACACTGAAGAGACATTGATAGCGAAGTTTTTTGAGTTGGTGGAAACACATACTCCACAACTAGTTAGCTGGAATGGTGGTGGTTTTGATTTACCGGTATTGCATTATCGTGGACTGATTCACGGAATCAGTGCGACACGATATTGGGATATGGGTGAGGGTGATTTTGGTGACAGCCGTGACTTTAAATGGAATAACTACATTAGTCGTTACCATAGCCGGCATTGTGATCTGATGGATTTGTTAGCTTTGTATCAGCCTCGCGCTAATGTGCCTTTAGATGATATGGCAAAATTATGCGGTTTCCCCGGTAAGCTGGGGATGGACGGTAGTAAAGTCTGGAATGCCTATCATAAAGGCGATCTGGCTGATATCCGTTATTATTGTGAAACGGACGCCACTAATACTTATTTAATGTATCTGCGTTTTAATCTCATGCGTGGTTTTCTGGATGCTGATGAGTATGAACAGGAAATCCGACTTTTAAAAAGCTATCTACAAAATCAAGACGCTGCACACTGGCGAGAGTTTCTGTCAGCATGGAGTTGTTAAAGTTAATGGGCTGGAAATAAATGCAAAATAGAGAAGACAAATTGTCGGAGCAGTACCCAGCCATAAAATTTCGTAAACTGGTATTAATTGGCGTAGGTTTAATTGGCGGTTCACTGGCACTGGATCTTAAACGTGCAGGATTGGTTGATGAAGTTGTTGGCATCGACGTTGACATCGAAAATCTGACCAGAGCGATGGAACGACGGGTAATTGATGGTTTCTCACTTCAGATTAATGCTGACAGTATCTGTGGTGCGGATATGATCATTATTGCTACTCCAGTGAATACTTTGCCCGATATCTGTCGAAGATTAGTTCCCTATATGGGTGAACAAACAATCATTAGTGATGTAGGTAGTACCAAACAATCGGCTTTACAAGCTTTTGCTAGTGAGTTGCCGGAGCATTTTAATCGTTGTGTAGCAGCACATCCTATTGCTGGTTCTGATCGTCATGGTGCGCTGGCGGCGCAGTTTGGATTATTTGCACAAAAAAAATGTATTATCTGTAAGCATGATCAGCAGGATGAAGTTGCATTGAGAACGGTAGTGGGAATGTGGCAGGCGGTACAAGCAAATATTTACTGGCTGGATGCAGCCAGACATGATGAGATATTTGCCGCTGTTAGCCATTTACCGCATATGCTGGCTTATGCATATATTCATCAGCTGGCCTCATGTGCAGATGCTGATGAGCTATTAAGTTTTGCTGGTAGTGGTTTCCGTGATTTTTCACGCATAGCTGCCAGCCATCCGCAAATATGGACAGATATATGCATGTCTAACCGTGAAGCTTTAATTAAGTTGTTACAACAGCAACAGCAGGAAATAGCCTGTTTACAACGGTACTTGCAGCAAGCAGATTCAACAGCATTAGCTGACTTTTTTGATAAAGCGCATCAAATTCGGGTTAATTGGCAGTGAAAACAAAAATTTTATTAAATTCGTTGTTTATTTGTTGCAATCGCATTATTTGTGTCTAAGTGTCAGTAAAATATGATTTTTTTTATTGATTGAAATGGTAAAATAAATAAATTTAAGCAATATTGTTTTCTTTTTAATAAAAATAACCTTTTTTTGTAGAAATAATACAAAATAATACTTGCCATATTTTGTCACTTCGGGCATAATTCGCTTCGTTAAATCAGCTACAAGTTGGTTTAACAGTTTCTCCTCTATTTCTCCTTTGTAGACTTGGCGCACACTTAATCGTGTGCGCATTTTTTTATCTTTTTTTTGTTTATTCCATAGGCATTGAAAATGATGCTATAAAGTTTACTGCCATCTAATCTGTCGGCATGATTTCAAAGGTAAAGAAGATACTTATTTAAGATTAGTACAGATTGCTATTAAGCTATTAAAGAGCACGTTTAAAAAATATTTATAGTTTTAAATACTTGGATACACAAATATAATGATTTAGATGCTTAATTAATATTATTACTATTAATAGTTGCGATTAATATGGTATTTAATTAATTACTGGTAGATTAGGGGAGTATAAATGTATGGTGAAAGTAATCTAGAGATTTTATTGCGTTCAGCTGCACCACAACATAATGTGGGCAAATATGTGTTTTGTACGGTGAAAAATATTTCAGCTGCACTACTGGCTGAGGCTGTGGCTATTGTACGAGAGGAAGAAGGCGTTACGCTCATTCTTCCTCAGGCTATAGCGGATAATCAGCAGTTAAAATATGAATATATAGCAGGCTGGATAACCTTACGAGTTCATTCTTCGCTGGCAGCGGTGGGATTAACAGCCGCTTTTTCACAAGCATTGGCGCAACAAAATATCAGTTGTAATGTGGTGGCAGGATATTATCATGATCATATTTTTGTAGCAGAAAGTGATGTTAATCGGGCTTTGGCGATACTGCAAAATTTAGGGAAAGGCAATGCGTAAATGAAATCAGTTTACCTTTAAATAAGCAAGTGTTAGAAAATGCTTAGTTTCAATCTAAACCACTTAAATGAAAGATAAGAATTTGTATAAAGAAAACATAAGATCCATAAATGGTAATCAGATTGAATACGAAAAAATTAATGTATTAATAAATTGTAAAAGGGATGGGTAAATGAACTTTAAGCGTTTTTTCTATAGCTTTATTATGCTGTTATTATTAAGCTTTACGGTAAAAGCTGAAGTATTTAGTCGTCAGGATATTTCAACGATTACTATTAGTAATAGTCCTACTAATTTTCCTAGTAGTAGTTCTGATTATAATTTTGTAAATTCTTTAAATATTAAAATAACAGCTGATTCAATTATTATCCCTAACGGATTTTGTAATGAGAAAGAATGTTCTAGAGATGGTCCGGAAATAGAGTACCTAGGACATCATGATATTTTTAAATTTGTTCCTAAGCAATATTTAACAGAATCAAGCTATATTAGTCCTATTACATTTAATGGTTATGGTTCGACTAAATTAGAAATTTGCATTACAGATGGTCGTTGCCATTCATGGAATTATAAAAAGGCTTATGATGAAGAGATGATACTTTTTCATGATAAATTAAAAGAAATACTATCTGGTAAAAGTAAATATCAATTCCATTCGAAAACGGTTCCTTCAAGGCCCAAAGTAATTTTTGATAAAAAAAATTTAACATCGATTAATCTCTATCAATTAACTGCTAACCCTTTTGCTGAAGTTCTGTTATACACAATTACTGCTGATTCAATAACTGAATATCCTTACAAAATATGTTATCTAAGTAATGGAGAACTTCAATGTGGGGTAGAAAGTGAAAGTATTCAGTATCCAGATAAATATAATATTTTTAAAGCTTTTCCAACTTTATTTTTATCTGGCTCTAATTTTATTGATCTCAGAGAATATGGCGGAGGAGATAATTATTCACCATTATTAAAAATAGAAGGTTGTTTTACTGATGGTCATTGTAATATATGGGATTTTGATGTCGTTAATCGCTATTATGATGATGTTGCTAATCGCTATCATGATAATGAAGCAAAAGATTTCCTAAATAAAATAAAGCAACTTTATTATGATACAAGCGAAAACAATGTTGAAATAATAAGATAAATAGATAGAAGGAATAATAATGAAAACAAAGATATTTTGGGTTTGGTTATTCGTTTTTTTCAGTTTTATTGCTAATGCAAAAATAGTCGATATTGATGATGTTGAAATTATTATCTATGATTCAAAGCCAGAAGCCCCAGTTGGAAGAATGCGCTATGAAATCGCTGAAAACTATATTATTAAATACGCAACATTAACTTGTGTTCAAAATGATAATGTTAGGCATTGTATGCCTAATGAGCCTGATAGTAAATATACCGGTCATCATAATCTTCTTCAATTAATCCCTAAAAGATATTTAACAGATGGTGACCCTTATAATATGAAAGAGTATGATGGATCAGGTTATAAGATTTCTATTTATTCTGATAGAATTCATCGAAGAAACTTATTTAGTTCTAATACGCCAGATCGTAAAGATAAAGATGTAGCAGAATTTTTGGATAAAATAGACCAACTTTTAGCAGGTAAAAGTGAATATCAATTTGAGCCTATTGTAGTGGATAAATAGAGTAAACAATATAAACTTATAGCCTTTTTTTCGGCCTTTTGATGTGTTAATAATGATCTGTACGAGAAATGCCTAAATACTGCCTGTATATTTATGTCCTAAAATAGTACAGCAAAAAATAGAAAATTCTCTATGATATTTTTAAGAAGAATTTCAATATGAAAAAATTACCCGAGCATTAAACTGTTTCTATTTAAAAGAAGCTTAGGCTAGTCTTCCGGTTAAGATCTTTGCTACAAATATGTTATCGTAGTCTCTGCTATTCTATCAATGACAGGATAATATAGCGGTATGCAATCATCGCATATTTAAGTGGTTAAAGCAGCTGGAAGCTGAAAACCATAAACTCAAACAAAATTATGCCGAATTAGGCTTAACATCTCAGCTTAGCAAGAAATAATATCTAAGCTATGGTGCCAATATTCGTTCGTAACAGTTTGTAAATATCCCATAGTTAGTACACAAACCAAGTAGAAAATCATGCTATTGGT
>CAMLPN010000019.1 GCA_946481965.1 uncultured Neisseriaceae bacterium
TTCCTGATAGGCTTTCGGCTGCATGGATGATTTACTTACCTAAAGTTCAGTTATCCCATAATATAGTTCCACAGGCGTTTGATGTGATTAGCGTCATAGATCATGAAGGACATGCAGTTGGTTCGCTAGTTGTTACCGTTCCACACTTCTTTGATAATAGAAATACAGATGATATCAAAGCAGTACGTCGTGTCGATATCAAGTTACATGAATTAGGCTTATTGCCTTTTTACACTGATATATAAAGATAAGTGGGATGATAAATTTTGTGAAAGAATATAATTCTTTTAGTTTATTCTCTGATAGCAAATGTGGTAATTGTTGTCATAAAAAAAAAAGCAAATGAGGTATATTGAGTTAATTATCCTACTCAATGTTGTTGGGTGTGGATGACTAAAAAAAGCATACCATTATTTTTTAACAAAAAATAAAAGATAACCTAACTTATACTCAATTTAGATCTAATTATTAAACTAACATGGATCATTAATTATGAAAAGAAATATAGTTTTCGAAATCTATTTCAACCCTAAAAAGTATTTGTCACTTTTAACATGTATAGAGCAAATTAATGGCATTTTAAAAATCCAGCATCAATATCTAGTCAAAAGACAAGATTGGTATTTATGTGCTACATCGAAAAAAAAAGCATCGATTTATAAAATGTTTGATAAAGATGGTGTTACTGAAATTGGGTTAAAAAAAATGACACAACGATATAATAAAGAAAAAGACCGTTTTAGTTTAGCTATCTGGGATAAGAAAACAGAACAGAGCGCATTACTGTATATGTTATCCGATGAAGGTTCTGGACAATCTTTTAAAGTTCGTATCATTATTGATTTTCGTTCATTAGAAATAACTTTAGATGATGTTCAAAAATTTTGTCTTGCTTTATCTGAGCATTTTGATGATGCATATATTACAGTTAATAATAATTATTCAAATTATAAAATGGCTTTTCCTGATAGGCTTTCGGCTGCATGGATGATTTACTTACCTAAAGTTCAGTTATCCCATAATATAGTTCCACAGGCGTTTGATGTGATTAGCCCCACAGATCATGAAGGACATGCAGCTGGGTCGCTAGTTGTTACCGTTCCACACTTCTTTGATGATAGGAATACAGATGATATCAAAGCAGTACGTCGTGTCGATATCAAGTTACGTGAATTAGGTTTATTGCCTCGTTATGCAGATTTCTAAAGATAAAGGGGATGATGAATTTATGAAAGATGATAATACTTTTAGTTTATTCTCTGATAGTAAATGTGGTAATTGTTGTCATAAAAAAAGGCAAAATAAGGTATATTGAGTTAATTATCCTACTCAATGCTGTTGGGTGTGGATGACTATAAAGGCATACCAATATTTTAATAGTATAAAGCGAAATTATCCTAATTTATATTCAATTTATGTACCATTATCAAAATAACATGGATCATTAATTATGAAAAGATATATAGTTTTCGAAATCTATTTCAACCCTAAAAAGTATTTGTCACTTTTAACATGTATAGAGCAAATTAATGGCATTTTAAAAATCCAGCATCAATATCTAGTCAAAAGACAAGATTGGTATTTATGTGCTACATCGAAAAAAAAAGCATCGATTTATAAAATGTTTGATAAAGATGGTGTTACTGAAATTGGGTTAAAAAAAATGACACAACGATATAATAAAGAAAAAGACCGTTTTAGTTTAGCTATCTGGGATAAGAAAACAGAACAGAGCGCATTACTGTATATGTTATCCGATGAAGGTTCTGGACAATCTTTTAAAGTTCGTATCATTATTGATTTTCGTTCATTAGAAATAACTTTAGATGATGTTCAAAAATTTTGTCTTGCTTTATCTGAGCATTTTGATGATGCATATATTACAGTTAATAATAATTATTCAAATTATAAAATGGCTTTTCCTGATAGGCTTTCGGCTGCATGGATGATTTACTTACCTAAAGTTCAGTTATCCCATAATATAGTTCCACAGGCGTTTGATGTGATTAGCCCCACAGATCATGAAGGACATGCAGCTGGATCGTTGGTTATTACTCTACCACACTTTTTTGATGAGAAAAATACAGATGATATCAAAGCTGTACATCGTGTCGATATTAAGTTACGTGAATTAGGTTTATTGCCTCTTTATGCAGATTTATAAAGATAAAGGAGATGATGAATTTATCAAAGATTATAATTCTCTTGGTTCATTCCTTTTAACAAATATGGTAGATGTTGTCAGAAATAGAAATCATATGGCAAACGACACAGATTGAATATGATTAATAAATGACAAAACTGCTAATAAGGCAGTGTAAAACAAATATGAATACAAAGATACCATCTAACATCGGTGCCCGTTTCAATGTAAAAGTTTCTGATTATCCATTCACATACACTTGCTACAGAAGGAAGAATCTGACTAATCAAGCTGAATGGTGGAGTGCCACACTCATCCAATTTGTTATTAATCGCACCCAGAATTTTTCTTTTATTACATTTAAATGATAGCTTAATCTTGAAACAGCAAGCTGGATTAACACCGATTCCTATTTACTATTGAGTTTTCCGTATTAATTCTGATTATTAGTACCAGAAATAGGTTGATATATAAATTTTAATAAAAATTGTAGTTTAATAATATACTAATTATCCAATTAGAATAATTAGTATATTTTAGCAAGATAACGATTAACGATAATAACTTTATGACTGTGGTTTTTCTTAGATAAGCTGGTTTTATCGGGAAGATTTTCAGTTTCCAAAATTATCTGTATCAATCAAATAGCGGCGCAATTATTTGTTTTTCAAATAAATATCTGATATGCAATGAAATAATAAACTTGTTTCACAGCTACCAATTATCTTTTGTTAAATTCATTGCCGAAAGATATATCCTCGTTATGTTTAAGCAACACAATATTAATTATTATTAATATTTTACCCATTTAGTAAACCAAAATATCTAAATTAGACATCTATCTCAAAGATTTTTATACATAATTTCAGATTTTTATTTTAACTAATTGTTTTGGTTAATTATTACTCAAATTGGAAAATTATTGAAATTTTCATAGTTTTTGACTTTCCGGTAATTTATTTAAGTGTATATTTTTTTAAGATATTTTAGATTTAATCTTATTTTTAAGAAGGTGTAGGGACGCAATAAATTAGATTATTTATTAGCTTAACTAATTTTATATTTGCGGTTTTTGGTTTGAAGATCAGTTTTTATTACTACGGAAAGTTTACTATGAATAAGATATACCGGTGTGTATGGAATGAAACTACGCAAACCTGGGTAGCAACTTCTGAGCTCGTCACCACGAAAACTAAATCAAGTACCCGAAATGATGTCACAGCTAAAAGCTGGATAAAATCTGTTTCTAGCCCCAAAAAATTAATCGGGTTATTAATTTCCATGTTATTACTGGAAACCCTATTTGTTACTCCTGTACTGGCATCAAATGTAGTTAGAGATACTCAGGCAAGCGGTTATACAGATAGTGTCAATGCTGATTCGCTACGCGCTTTGCCCACCTCGACTTCAGTAAATATCGACAATCTGAATGGTGATGATCTGCAATCCAATATGCTACAACATTACAAATCCATAGACAATGTTAATCAGACCGGCAACATTGCTCAAAATGGTATTCATACTTCAAAACGTTTGATTGACGAATTACAGCAGAACTCAGTGCATTTTGATGATGGTACAACAATGTTCTCAAATCAGCTGAATCGTGACGCAAGTAACGAAAGAACCATTAGTAATATTGCAGACGGAAGAGTTGACGAAACATCCAATCAGGCAATAAATGGACGTCAGCTCTATCGCCTATCCACTTCAACATCCACCAGTTTGTCCCAACTTCAAGACCAGCTTAATATTGCCTCAGGTAATATACCGGCCGATTTGTCTACAACACTAAGTTCATTACAACATGATACCTTGCGATGGAATGGATCTGCTTACGATGCCAGTCATAGTTCTGGCACAGCACAAAAAATTACCAAAGTTGCTGCCGGTGATACCAGTCAGAATTCTACTGATGCAGTAAATGGTGGTCAGTTGTGGCAACTAAAAAGTGAATGGCAACAGGATCTACAGGCTTTGTCTGATTCAGTTGATAACAAATTGGCCCAGAGTAGTAGCGGAAATGGTAATACTAATAATTCAGCAACTGAAATAGCCAATCAAGCTATAGCTGATACCCAAAAACTGTCTACTTCAACAGCTGATGCTCTGTCTGCAGTAGCAGCAAGTCTGGGTGGTAATGCCAGCTATAACCCGCTCACTAGAGATGGCACAGGTGGTTTCACTGCACCAAGCTATACCACCAGCAATGCTGATGGTACTGCGGTAACAGCCAATAATGTAGGTGATGCCATAAACAATCTGTATAACGGTGGCAGCAAATATGCAAAAGTCAATTCTACTCAGGCCGTGGCTTCAGCAAGCGGAAGTGAAGCTATTGCTGTAGGTGGTGCAGCCGTTGCCAGTGGTCAGTCCGCTGTAGCCATTGGTTCACAAGCAACAGCCAGTGCAGAAAACGGCGTTGCCATTGGCAATCATGCCAGCGTCACTCAAAATGGCGGAATTGCCCTGGGAGCCAATTCCGTGGCCAATACGGCGGCAGGTATTACAGGTTATATTCCGACTACTGCCACAGAACAACAGGCAAGAGCCATTCAAGCAACCACCAGTACAGAATCAGCAGTATCGGTGGGTGATGCAACAAAAGGAATTTATCGTCAGATTACAGGAGTCGCTGCTGGTACTGCTGATACAGACGCAGTCAATGTAGCTCAGCTAAAAGGCGTTAATGCCCGCATGGATAATATTAATCGTCATATTGATGATATTAACGACCGCGTACATCATGTCGAACGACGCGCCTATTCAGGTACAGCCCTAGCCTTAGCTCTTTCAGGTGCTTACTTACCGCGACTTGACGCCGGCGAGCAAACTGTGGGTATCGGAATGGGCTCATATCGTGGTTATGCAGCTGTTGGTATTAATTACAAAGCAATGACTAAAAGTGGCAATATGTCCTGGGGTTTAGGTGTATCTTCAACCGGCCGTGAAACAGGCTTTAATGCAGGTGTCGGCTTCAAATGGTAGCCTGATAGCAAAACTTCATCATACAGGCTGCCGTTTAGCAGCCTGTATTTTTTAAAGCTATCTAAGATATTAAGAAACTGTTAGTCAATTTTATTTATCTATTTATTCAGTCTTTCAACCACCAAGTTGAATCCAGAAATGAATATTATTAGGTGCAAAGTCTATTACGGGAACACCATAAAACAACAAGGTTACTGTGCTACGGTTCACGCTGACAGCAAAACTAAATAATTCTAAAAGCATAATTTGCTGAATTTTTAGAATGTGAAGAATAAAAAACCCAAATTTGCACGAGATTACATTGTTTAAGAATATTAATCAAAACAAATAAAATCAGCAAGATAACATTAGATTTTAAAATAAAGATTTTAAGCATTGATTCTAATAAATCTCGCTATAGCGTAGCAAACAATCAATACTATTCTCCAAATAAGTCAGAAATTTATTCATTACCCTGCTTAATAAAAATTTGCAATTAGACATTATCTAGAATGATAAATCCATATTTGACTATAATATATCTGCATTCCGGTATGAGCAAACGCCTTAGCTGAACTGAGTCTGAGCCTATTATTTTTAGCCCGTAAATGCAGTATTGACCGGTATTTGCGCCTATTTGACAGTATTGGGCTTTAACGGCAAGATGAACACGCCGTGTTTAATAGCACTGCCAGCTTTGACAGGCTGATAAAGAGAGAGATACCTCGTTATCTCAATACAGATTTTGTCTGTACCCACCATTGTTTTCCTCACTTTATGGTTGACAGTGGCAGGGAGGCGCTATGCCTACCGGTTCTCTTTGTCGGTCTGTCAACCCTGCCACATGTCTGCCACCAATTATGTTTGACAGCATAACAGTGGCTTTTGACCAAAGAGAGAAAGGCAGTAAAATGGGTATCTACAAATGGAATATATCTAATGACAAACCTCAACTAAGCATCCTAAATGATCTGACTATTGCAGATTACATTAGCAAAATCAAAACGGATAGCTTTGTCATCATCAATAGTTGGCTGTTTACTTACAGAGTAATAGGAGGTTCAGCATGAACCGGCATCCACCCAGTAAACAGGAAATCAAAGCCGCTTTGCGTGCAAATTTACAATCAGCCCAACCATTTGCACCTTACTATTTACAACAGATAACCTCACAAAATAATCAATGGCCATTGCATAAGAATGAATCAACAGAATATATAGCCTATATATTATCACCATATCTGATAAGTGCTGATTCAGACTGGCAAGACCGGGGTAATCTAGTATTTCAACCCTGCGGCAATCCAATGGAAGCTGAATTGCGCGTCTTTTCATTCTGTAAACAACATAACTGGCAACCATTGCTATGGCGAGGTTTAACTCCGATAGCACAACAAATATGGTCAGCCATGCTTAATCAGGAGTGATTAATTAAGATGCCTATGGTTTGACACCATAGGCATTTTTTGGTATTAAAATCATTGTGAAATTTTGCAAACAATACACATAAATTTTATTACAAAACTGATGTTCAAAAATCCCACCCTCATCGATTCAGGTAATACTCGTGCATTGGGATGACAAATATTGGCCAAATCAAATCCAGCCGAAAACCCTACTGAAAAGAATAATTTAATAAATGGAACATAACGTGAATAATAAAGTTAAACAATCAAAGTTCAAAATACTATTAATAATTAGCATTATTATGGTTATTGAGCCAGTGAAACAAAATAGGAACTTTGGTTTCGTTGACGCAAAAAATATAACCATGGACTATACCATTTATCCTTCTACCATTCCTGAAAGCCAGTTATTACGCATAGAAGAGGCTGAGAAGCTATATCATAGAGCATTTGACAGTGGAAAATATTATGGTGTTCGTGATCCTGATGCGTTAGTGGAATTGATTAAACATGCTTGGCAATGGGATAAAAATGCGATGTCCTATTATTATGATATTCTTAGCTGGCATGGTTTATACTATGAAAATAGGAAACAAGAAGGTATGATGTCATTTACTGAGTTTATGAAAAAATATCGAGATCAGTTAGTTGATAATAACGGCAAACCGCTAATTGAACCGGTGGTATTTAAAGATGAAGATATGGAGATTTATTTAAGGAAGAAATTTGCTGACTTAAAATACCCAAAATTTGCTTACCAAAAAGGTTGGTATTTTAGTCCGTGTGAAACCGATAATAATGATGAATATCTTCCATGCTCTGATGAACAATTAGAAGAGAGTATTAAATATTTCAATTATGCTTTGGAAGGCGGTTATCGCTGTTATGAGGATTTGACAGCACGAATGCTGTTTCAACAAGGCGATCATTATAAAGATAAAAAATATAAAAAAATTAATAAATTAACCGAATATCGTAAATCATTAACACCAGAAAATTTAAAACTGGCAATTGATTATGCCGAAATAATGGCTGAGCACAGTTCAATTATTGGTATATTAAGGGTGACTGAAGCTTATTTATATGGCTTAGGGCGTGAGCAAGATCCAGTCAAAGCCTATGCTTGGTCATTATTAAGCGATTATGCAAGACAAAAACTTATTGAGCTCGATAATAATTTCGCTTGGGATTATTACCAACTCCCTCCTGTTTGGGAATATAATGAACAAATTCAAACTCGTTTAAAACAAAATCTTAGTCCATTACAAAAGCAAGCTGCACAAAAAGAGTTAGCTGGGTTAAAAACCAAAATTATTGATTGGAATTATAATCGTTGGAAAGAGCAAATTGATGATTTTCATCCTAAACCTTGATTTTTGGGAATATGATGTTTAATAAACATAAAACTAACTAGTGATGATATTTATTGAAATATTACCAGAACCACATTATGTATTTTTCTTCAGGTATAGACAAATAGCAAAATCAAACAGATTATATTACTTAATAAGCAAAACTCTATTGTCAAAAGTACAATCCTTATTGAATGAGCGAAAACCAGTTGTAGATCTGCCCACTGATATCATCATTAGCATCCAAATATTAAATTATAATCAGATTAATTTTACAATTTATTGTTTTATCAGATTGCTTATCAAAGCCGTATTTTAATTACCGATCTATTTCCTTTTATCGCTAAACCTGTTTAATAAAAACTCAGTCTCACGGCAGTTTGGCTAATGAATCCTACACAATAGTGCATTTTAAACAATATAATTAGCCACAATCTGAAAAAATATTATATTTCAAACATATAAATATAATATTTCTCCAATATCATGAAACTAATTAAAAATTTCTAACAGATTAGAATTTTCAGGTTTGCTAATAACCATAAAAAGAGTATATTGATAATAATTATCATTTAATAGCAAGAATTAACATAATTCTTGCTTGTGTATATATTTGTATGTAATTAAAAGGAAAACAATCATGTCTTTTAAGAAAATTGTTATTGCAAGTGCTGTGTTAATGTCCATGTCTGCTTTCGCTCAGGAATATCCGATGGGTAAGCCCATTATCAAAAATGGCATGGAAATTGCCGGCGTTTATTTGCCACCTATTACCATGGACACCGAGGGCATGAATCACAGCAATATGCATTTGCCAGCTAGCCAGTCCGACATTCACATGGAAGCAGATATTCATGCCACAGAAGGTAACCCAAATGGTTTTGCCGAAGGTGACTGGATGCCAAACCTGAATATTGAATATACCATTACCAAATTAACCAAAGGGAACTATAACCATTCCGGTAAATTCATGACCATGGTTGCTAATGACGGACCTCACTATGGCGACAATATTAAATTAAACGGCTATGGAAAATACCGTGTTACCTATCGTATTTCTCCACCTACACCAAATCAGATGGCACGTCATATCGATAAAGAAACCGGTGTTGCCCCATGGTTTGCACCATTTGAAGTCAGCTGGGATTTTGACTATGCCGGTGTAGGTCGAAAAGGTAGCTATTAACTAAGCTATACCGAATTAGCCGGGATTATTCTGTCTGGGTTTAATCAGAGTAATCCCTATAAACTCACAGAAGATTTTCAATCTTCTCCACGAATAAATAGTCATGAAAAAAATTTCACTTATCATTCTGTTTTTCTACAGCATGGTGATAGCATTCTCTGTACTTGCAGACGATAAAGTTACACTGGAATTAAAAATGAAAGACGGAGACATGATCCCGCTGGTACTTAATGCACCGGCCAATAAAATCATTCGCATTAAAGTCAGCAATATCGGTAAGGGGCCTGTCGAGTTTGAAAGTACTCAGCTTATAAAAGAAAAAGTACTGGCTCCGGGTGCCTCTTCCGTTATCGTTATCTCGCCCAAAAAACCCGGAACATACGTATTTTTTGATGACTTTCATTTAAATAAACCCAAAGGTCAGCTAATCGTTAAATAAATCCAAGTCACTGGGAAATTTTATGGGACAAGTTATTTTTGTCGTTTGGCGCGAATGTTTCGAGGCACTGCTGGTAATCGGTATTATTTACGCATGGATCAGACGCAATCAGAACAGTAAAAAGGGGATGCAATACCTTACGCTTGGCGTAGTACTGGGCATTGCTATATCAGTCATATTAGCCCTGATTATCAATGGCGTATTCAAACAGCTAACCGATGACCACCAGACAATATTCTTAATGTGCATGTCATTTGTCGCCTGTATTCTCATCGTACAAATGGTGTACTGGATGAGTAAAACCAATCGCAACATGAAAGCCATGCTAGAAAAAGAGATGGCGCAACAAGTAGGGCAAAATTCCTGGTGGGGGGCTTTGTTTATCGTCGCCATTGCCATTGCCCGTGAAGGTAGTGAGATTGTGGTGTTTTTATCCGGTCAAATCATGCAATTAAACGGCAGCAACTATTCGGTTTTTCTGCTGGCAGTACTGATTGGCTTCGCCGTGTCTGCTTTAACTTTTTATGTATTTATTCTGACCAGCCGTTTTATTCGCTGGCAGAAATTTTTTACCGTTACCAGTATCGTATTGCTGTTTCTGGCAATCTCATTGTGCATGAAAGCTGTGGAAGACGGAACCAATTTATTACTTGAGCATGACATCTCCATTCCAGACTGGCTTATTAACCCAGCATGGAACATCTCGGCATTTATTGATGACAGTGGTTTAATTGGCAGCCTTGCCTCCTCTCTGTTTGCTTATCGTTCACAGCCAATGTGGATAAGTGTCATCACATTTGCCAGCTTCTGGCTATTGATGGCAATATTATTCTTAAGGAAAAAAAACAATGCAACCTAGAAAGCTTCTTCCTCTGGCACTCTGTTTTATGTTTTTACCTTTGCTGACCATAGCGCATGGTTTACGTGCCCCTGTCATCGACGAGAGTAACGCAATAGCGGCTAAAGGTGACATCCCTACACCCGATAAATATTTATCGGCTATTCGCACCTATCAACAAGAAGTAGTACAACTACTAAAAACTACAGAACAATACGTTCAGGCTATCGCTGACGCTACCCGAACCGGCCAGCAACAAAAAGCTGAACACAATTACGTTCTCGCCCATCAAAGCTATGAACAGGTGCGCACCATTATCCGTTTATTTGCTAATGCCGATGAAACAATTAACTCGCGAGCTGATTATTATTTGAATGGAACAGATGATCCGGCATTCGTTGGTTTCCACCGACTGGAATATGATTTATTTGATCGTCATGATCTACCTAAGGCACAGTCAGAAGCAGTTAATTTAATTTATAAAATTAAAGATCTACAAAAAAGAGTTGCACATGATGAATTTGATATAGCGAAAATTATCCAGTCAGCAGCCGATTTTCAGGAATTGACCCTAAAAACCAAATTGATGGGACAGGAAAATCAGTATGGTCACAGCGATCTGGCTGATATACAGGCGAACATACGTGGTTCAGCACAAATCATTAGTCACCTTTCCCCCTTTATCTCTGTTCAAAAATACAATGACCTTAAGAATAATAACCAACAAATTTTAGCTATCCTCAGTAAATATCAGCTGCCACAGGGACAATTCCAACCATTTGATCGGCTTAGTCAACAGGATCATGACCAACTTTATTCCCTTATCAGCACGCAGGCTCATCAAGTGGCACAACTAAGAGCCGAACTGAGCGTGCCGGTCTACTATAAATATAAACATTAGGGGCTTTTATGCAAAACGATCGTACCAACATCCAGATAGATGCACTGGCCAATCCACAACGCCGACAAGGTATGAAAATATTACTGGCCGGTAGTCTAGGCATGGCCAGTCTTACCTCTTCGCAGTCTGCGAAAGCCAGTAACAACTGTATACATAACTATAATCAGGCCGTCGACTATCAGGGATTACATCAGGCCGGAGTAATCACGCCTGATACCAAAGAAGCCATTTTTGTGGCTTTTAACATTACCGTTACTCAGAAAATACAACTACAAAAATTATTGCAGATTATTTCCCAGCGCATTGCTTATCTGACACGTCCGCAAACTCTGTCAACCGGTAAAAACGACCAGTTACCGCCAGCTGAATCCGGCATGCTGGGACAACACTTGTCTCCAGACTCATTAACCGTAACCGTTGCTGTAGGACATAGTCTCTTTGACCAACGCTTTGGTCTTAGCGATAAAAAACCGAGCAAACTGATTCCCATGCCGCGCTTTCCTAATGATAGACTCCAAAAACAGTGGTGTGGCGGTGATTTATCTATTCAGTTCTGTGCCAACAGTCGTGAAAGCGTAATTTATGCTCTGCGTGATATCATCAGCCATACAAACAAATATATGATTCCGATATGGAAAATTGATGGTTTTCTACCGGCGCGAGACATAGATAATCACACCACAGCGGTCAATTTATTTGGATTTAAAGACGGAACCGGCAATGCATCCAATACCGATGCAGCCAAGATGGATGAATTAGTGTGGGTAACTAAAGCCAATCATGAACCGGCATGGTGTATCGGTGGTAGCTATCAAGCCATTCGTCTGATTCGTTTTAATCTGGAATTCTGGGATCGTACCCCGCTGGAGGATCAGGAAAATGATTTTGGTCGTTACAAACATAGTGGCGCACCGATGGGGATGAAACACGAAATGGACGATCCACAAATGAATAAAGATCCGCACGGCGACCGCATCTTATTTGATTCACATATGCGTCGTGCTGAACCCCGTATTCCAGAACGTCATGTGGCCAAATTACGCCGGCGCAGTTTCAGCTACTCACTAGGCGTACTACCATCAGGTCAAATGGATATGGGTTTAATATTTGTTGCTTACCAGAATGACCTGAAAAAAGGTTTTATCGACACCCAAAACCGACTCAACGGTGAACCGTTAGAACGATATATTAAGCCATTCGGAGGTGGATTTTATTTTGTTTTACCCGGTATCACCAAAGAAAATAGCTATCTTGGCAAAAAGCTACTTGATGCCTGATTCGTTAAATTTAGACATTTATTAAAAACGCGAATAAATTTCATATTATTTCTGATGCAAGGCTATTTTTTATTGATTAAATATTTATAAAGTTAATTGCATTAAAAGTCATTTAAAATAACAAGTTTCGAATCTACAATATTGCATTCGCAAAACTATTGCGAATGCAATATTATTATAAAATTAAAATTTCGAGGCACCAGTCTGCATGATCTGATTTCTTGAATCTACGGGAAATAAATGACTAAATTATTAGATTTTAAAATAATTGTACTTCTACAACTGGCACTAAGCCCAATCATAATCAATAGTCTTGGCTATCCTCTTAGCGCAATTAATATACTTGAAACTTGGATACTAGCAACATTACTACTTTATTTCTTTCCACGTTGGTGGAAAATCTACATGGTGATAACCTCTATCACCATCCTTATCTATTATCCTACTGCAACCTGTTTAGGATCATTCAGTCTGGCCACAGCAGCGGCCTTATTAAGCACTGATCAGGCTGAAAGTGTTGAATATTTAGGATCAATCACATGGAGCACCTATCTGGCATCCATCCTATTAGCCTCATTACCCTTGATTCTCATTAAATTAACCCATCATACCAATTTACCAAAATCTGATTCCCGCACACGCCTGATTATTTTACTGCTACTTAGCAGCATAATAATCCTTGCAGGCTATCAGCAACATAAAACGCGTACCTTACAAAGCAACTTTGCCATAAACGCCCAGCCCCTAAAATTTATAGCGGATGCGGTTATTCTTACTTATGCTTATCATGCAGAATTTGAAAAAATCAAAACCGGATTAAACAAACCAGTTAACATTACCGTTGATAAAGCCAACCAGAAATACAAATTTTACGTTTTAGTAATTGGCGAAAGTGCCCGAGCTGACTATCTGCACCTATATGGTTTCAAAATCAGCAATACGCCATTTATGGATAAAAAAGCTAATTACATCATGGAAAATATGTATTCAACTGGTCCATACACTCAAATAGCATTGCCATTTGGTCTGACATTGAATAATGGTCAGGACATACAAATTAGAGACAATATCCTCACTCTTGCTCAAAAAGCCAATATGGACACCATCTGGTTATCGAATCAGGGCGCCATAAATCAGTTTGATAGCAAAATTTCAACTTTAGCTTATCAGGCCAACAAAGTTGTTTTTCTAAAAAATAACAGCAACAAATCTGAAAAGAACACATTTGATGATCAGTTACTCCAACCTCTCACCCAAATATTAGATAACCAATCTGACCAGCGTAACAAACTGATCGTTTTGCATCTCATGGGCTCTCACTGGGATTTTTGTGCCCGATTAAGAAAACCCGCAACTAAATATGTCAGCAACAGTAATTACAATTGTTATATCGACAGCATCAAAGCTACTGATACCGTACTCCAGCAAATATATACTGCGTTAGAAAAAACCAAACAACCCTTTAGTATTTTATATTTTGCCGATCATGGGTTATCGCATGATCAGCAAAAAAAAGATAAATTTAATCAACAGTATAGCCTAAGACATACCGACCGATACTATCAGAATTATCATATTCCTTTAGTCATTATAAATAGCGATCAAACCAGTCAGATACGCAATCCAGCACAAAGAAGTGGTTTCGAACTTCTAGGCGGTTTAGCAAATTGGCTGGGTATCTTTAGTCAACAGCTACCAAACGGTGACCAATTTTTTACCACAAAAGACAGCAAAGAAATTAAAATACTCGATAAATACCAGCAACTTAAACCACTAAACTCACTTCAACAAGATACTATTCCTGTTGAAATACAGCAGCTGAAATAAATAACGGTAATCATCATTTAATTAAAAAAATACTGTTGTCTGGCAACAGTATTTTTTTACAGTGCTTCAGTATAAATTGATGATCACTATATTGACAGAATTTTATCCACAATCTCTCGACTGTCTTTTGATAAACCCTGATGTTGCTGAATACGTTGCAACTGTTCCTGCATCAGAGTACGACGTTCAGGTTCCAGTTTTTCATACAGATTAAAGGCTTGCACCAGTCGTGAAGCCACTTGCGGATTAAATGCATCAATACGCAAAATATAATCTGTAATAAAACGATAGCCACTACCATCAGCAGCATGAAAATGACGAATATTGCGACTAAAGCTTCCCAGCAAAGAGCGAACCTTATTCGGGTTTTCCAAACTAAATGCCGGGTGCTTTAACGCAGCAGTAACTTGCTGCAAAGTATCATCTCGCTGACTACTTCCAAGCAAAGCAAAATATTTATCCATCACCAAATCATCTTTACCATAATGCTGCGCAAATCGTTCTAATAGTTGATCACGTCCTGCCTCAGCAAGATGATTAATCGCAGAAAGCATCCCAAATTCATGTGTCATATTGGTTGCACGCTGTTCATACTGCTGCTCAATAGTCGCCAGTAAATCTGGTTTTGCCTGTACCGCCCAGCTTAATAATCCATTATACAGACTTCTTATACCAGCCAGATCAGGGTAATATTCCGGTATGGATGAGTGTGTACTTTGCTGTTCCTGTACATCAGCCCATTCACGCCACTGCGCTAAAGTATGTTCAATCGTAGTCGCCAGATTTTGCAATAATGTCTGTCGAGCTTGCACATACAACCCCGGATCTATCTGCTGATCATCTTCCCATAATTCAGATTCTGTAGGAATTTGCAGTAAAACTGCTTTGAATGCTGGATCAAGATCATCAGCATTCATTGCCGCAGCTATTGCCTTAGCCAGTTCAACATGATGCGCAACCGGCTTACCCGCCGCCAGTGCACGAACATTAGCTACCACTGCACGACGATACAGTGTCTGTGCGGCCTCCCAGCGTGCAAACGGATCAGTATCATGGGCGAGTAATAAAATTAAATCTTCATCGTTATAGGGATAATCCAGTTTAACCGGTGCACTAAAGCCACGTAATAATGACGGCACCACCTCCTCAGACACCTGATGAAGAACAAATGTCTGTTCAGTTTGATTAAACAATAATACTGTTTCCGTAACAGCATCAACTTCCTGTTCTAAGCGAAATGGAACAGCTGCACCATCACGACCAACCAGTCCTATTTTCACCGGAATAACCATAGCTTGTTTTTCGGTCATGTCCGGTGTAGGCGGGATATACTGTTGTAAATGCAAAGTGAAATTCTGATTTTTACTGTCATACATTCCCTTGGCTTTTACCTGTGGAGTACCTGCCTGACTGTACCACAATGCAAACTGATCCAGATTAACCCCGTTAGCATCGGCCATAGCAGCACGAAAATCATCACAGGTAACCGCCTGCCCATCATGACGCTGAAAATATAACTGCATCCCTTTCTGGAAACCGGCTTCTCCCAGTAGCGTATGGTACATACGTACCACTTCAGCCCCTTTTTCATATACTGTTAACGTATAGAAATTATTCATTTCTTCATAAGAAGCTGGACGGACGGGATGCGCCATTGGTCCGCTATCTTCGGCAAACTGCATACTTCGCAAAACACGAACATTCTGAATACGTCGTACAGCTCTGCTGGCCCGATCAGCAGAAAATTCCTGATCACGGAAAACCGTTAATCCTTCTTTCAACGATAACTGAAACCAATCGCGACAGGTTACCCGATTACCAGTCCAGTTATGAAAATATTCATGGGCAATGACACCTTCAATGGCTTCAAAATCGGCATCTGTCGCTGTATTACTGCTGGCTAAAACATATTTGGTATTAAAAATATTTAGACCTTTATTTTCCATGGCGCCCATATTGAAATCGCCTACGGCCACAACCATATAAATGTCTAAATCATATTCCAGATTAAAACGCTCTTCATCCCATTTCATTGCCTGCTTTAGAGATTCCAGCGCAAAACCAGCTTTAGCACTATCTTCTGGTTTAGTATAGAACTTCAGTGCTACCTCTCTCCCGTTTCGGGTAGTAAAACTACCCTCCAAAACAGATAATTGTCCGGCAACCAGCGCAAACAGATAGCTGGGCTTGGCAAAAGGATCACGCCAGCAAACCCAGTGACGACCATTACTCAGTTCACCGCTATCAAGCAAATTACCATTTGATAGCATGACCGGATAACGCCTTTTATCGCCAATAATAGTAGTCGTAAACTGACTCATCACATCAGGACGATCAAAATAAAAAGTTATCTTTCTAAAACCTTCCGGTTCATTCTGGGTATACAGATTATTACCTGATTCATAAAGACCCATCAGCGTTTTATTCTGATCTGGATACAAGCGAGTCGTAATTTCTAATTCAAACTGTTCATCCGGTACAGTATGAATAATCAATTTCTCGTCTTCCTGAGTAAATTCATACGGACACAGAGCCTTACCATTGATCACAACTTGCAGTAATTTGGCACTGCCATCAAGTACACAAGGCTGTTGTGTTTTTTTGGGTACCACTGTCATGCGATTAAGCACAGTAGTGTAAAAACTATCGATGGTAAAAGTCAGATTAATAGCTGGCACAGTAAATTCTGGTGCCTGATAATCTTTAAGATAATGAACTACTTTTTTTTCACTCATATTCATACTCTTTTTTATTTAACTTTCGTGTCCATTGTACGGGTTACACGCCTGCAATCAACCCACTTTATTACTGCCAGAAAACTTCCCCACGCTAACATGATCTAGATAATCATCTATTGGTAAAACCCATGCCTGCTAATCATACCTGCTTTAGTTCCTGAGATCAGCATCAATGGTACAAATTAGCTGATTCAGACCTTATATATGCAGCACCAACCCAACCACTACCGACTGTATTTATTCTATTCAGCAACCGCAAAAAAATAGTATCAATGCCAACCCCGATCAAAAACACTATCACTCAAATACAAAATAAATACGGTTACAACTGGATAAATTACTGCTCATCTAACACTACACTACTCAATTATGAATTTTTTTCAGCTACAAAACAAAACTGATTATCAGCCATTAAATAGTCTTATCAAGTTATGCATTCAGATTAATCATTGAAAAATATCAATAAAACCCATCTCGATTGATTAATCATGAATTAATTCAATCTTATAGATATACATTTAATACAAATTCAACACCTGCTAAAATTTTGTTCGCAGATAAATTGTATTGGCACTAAAAAAAATATTACTATAAGCTTACAAACTTATTTTATTAAATGTTTATATAAATCGAAAATAAGTTACCTCGTGTAAATCCTTATTTCATTTCAAAGCAGATTGACCGACACAATCAATCTATTCAACATTTAATCTATTTCTTTCAAAGGATAAGCAATGATAAAGGATATGCAATGAGTAAATCACCGGAATTAAAACGCACACTGAAAAACCGTCATCTGCAATTGATTGCTATTGGTGGTGCAATTGGTACCGGTCTTTTTATGGGTTCAGGTCGCACCATCAGCCTTGCTGGTCCGTCCGTATTATTTGCCTACATCATTATTGGCGCATTTCTTTTTTTCGTTATGCGCGCCATGGGTGAATTACTTTTACATAACCTGAATTACAAATCCTTTGTTGATTTTACCGCGGATATCCTCAGTCCAACCATCGGCTATTATGTTGGCTGGACTTATTGGTTTTGCTGGGTAGTAATCGGCATGGCAGACATTGTGGCGATCACTGGTTACACACAGTTTTGGTGGGCAGATGTCCCATTGTGGTTACCCGGCGTAATCAGTATAGCGGTATTATTGTGCCTGAATCTGTTATCAGTAAAACTATTTGGCGAACTGGAATTCTGGTTTGCCCTGATCAAAGTATTGGCTATTCTGGCACTGATTGTCTGTGGTGGTTACCTGTTAATCAGCGGATTTGTCAGTTCAGCTGGAATCAAAACACAGATTAGCAACTTATGGAATTATGGTGGCTGGATGCCACATGGTTGGTCAGGTTTTTTTGCTGCCTTTCAGATTGCTATTTTTGCTTTTGTCGGCATTGAGCTGGTGGGTACGGCGTCGGCTGAGACCGATGACCCCTACAAAACCCTGCCTCAGGCCATTAATAAAATACCGGTGCGCGTAATCGTTTTCTATGTGCTGGCATTATCCATTATCATGACCGTTACGCCATGGAATATGGTAGCACCTGATCGCAGCCCCTTTGTCAACATGTTCACCATGATTGGAATCGGTGCCGCGGCAACCATTATCAATTTTGTGGTACTCACCTCTGCTTTATCTTCAGCTAATAGTGGCATGTATTCCACCGGCAGAATGTTATACGGGTTATCTAAAAATGGTGTCGGACCACGCGTCTTTGCGCGCTTATCATCACAGGGTGTTCCACAAAATGGTCTTTTATATTCTTGTGCTATGCTGCTCATTGGTATTGTCTTGCTTTATGCAGAAGGTAATGTCATGAAAGTATTTACCATTGTGACCACCGTATCCAGTATCTGTTTTATTTTTGTCTGGGCAGTCATTCTGATTGCTTATCTTCGCTACCGCCATATGTATCCTCAGGCACATGCAAATTCTCATTACAAAATGCCCTGCGGAATACCCATGTGCTACGCCTGTCTTATTTTCTTTGTCTTTACTCTTTATCTGTTTGGTCAGGATAAGGATACCTTAACCGGACTATTGGCCACACCATTTTGGTTTATTCTGTTAACACTGTTCTTACCCGTGTTCCGCAAACAACTGAAAAAGCCAATAGTGTTTGCAGACAATACCGATATCAATTAATGATTATCGGCATAATTAAGGTATACACAATCGAATTAGTAGATTGCTTAACATAGACACAAAAAAGATAATTTACTAAAGTAGAGCAATAAGATTATCCAACTAAAAACTTACTATTCTGCTTTACAGACAATAATAAAAGTACCTTTTTATAGGTGCTTTTATTATTGCCTATTAACAATGTTTCCTATACTCATTATCGTTATCATAAAACCCTTTTGGCATAGCAATATTTAAACAATGGAAAACGGCATAATACAAATGGTGATTACTTTATATCATTTTATTCTCTCTTTTGGTTTTAAAATAAAAATTAGTTCAATGTTTTAGCCAGACTGATTACTCATTTCCACTATTAGCATTTTACAAATCTTCGGTTTGATAACTTAAATTACTAAAAACTAGATAGCGATAGCCCTACTTCACCAATCCTCTTCAACACCATACCCATCAACCTAAATCGCTTACACAGTAGTATGTAAAAACAGGCATACTACTAAGTACGCAGATTCGATTTAGTTCAATAATGACTGACAAGCAGCCTCCACTTTTACCCTCTTTTTATTGCCGTCACTGATTGCCTAGTGTTCATCTGTTTTATCTTTGTCATAATAAAACTTGTCGACATTTATTCAGAACAAAATCAATTACTATCAGTCATTTACCATTCATCTCATGGATCATGAACAAATAAGCTGCTAGCATAACTGAAGGTTTCCTCAACCATTATTCAATCAGCTCATCACAAAACCATATCATTGAATAATCGCCATTTAACCGATCACCATTTTTACCTATATTAATCAAATATCAGCATCTGCATTACATTGTCCCATTATATAAATAGTAAATTAATTCAGTTATTTAGTATTAGTAATTTAAATTGATTAATGAAAGAACGATGTAAAAAGAATAAAAATCTAATAATTATATTGATAATGATTATCATTATCAATATAATTATTAGCTAATATTTTATTTCGGAAACCAGATTCATGCTAAAAACCTCAACAATCAGCCTTGAAGAAATAAATAATACTGTCCATATTCCCAATCCGAAGGCCAGTTTTTTTCGCAAACTGTGGGCTTTTTCAGGTCCAGGGGCATTAGTAGCGGTGGGTTATATGGATCCGGGTAACTGGATTACCTCCATTCAGGGTGGAGCGCTATATAGTTATTTATTACTGTCAGTCATATTAATCTCAAGTTTAATTGCTATGCTTCTGCAGGCAATGTGCGTGAAAATTGGCGTCGTAACTGGAATGGATCTTGCTCAGGCAACCAAATCCATGGTTGGCAGAAAAACAGCCTTTTGTTTATGGATATCGACCGAGCTAGCCATCATCGCAACAGAAATTGCAGAAGTTATCGGCAGTGCAGTAGCCTTAAATCTGCTCTTTAAAATTCCCCTACTCTACGGCGTAATACTCACCGTCTTCGATGTAATCATACTGCTATTATTAATGAGATTTGGATTCAGAAAAATTGAAGCGATCGTCTTTTGCCTTATCACGACTATATTTATCATATTCGCATATGAGGTATTTAGAGCATCACCACAATTTAGTCAGATTCTCAACGGTTTTATACCGAAAACAGATATCTTTACCGCCTCAATTAAAGGCCATGACTCCGCATTAATGCTGGCACTTGGCATCGTTGGTGCAACGGTCATGCCTCATAACCTATACCTTCACTCTTCCATTGTCCAAACCAGACAATATGATCGAACCGATGCTGCCAGTCTGAAAGATGCCATTAAGTACGCGACCTTTGATTCAAATATCCAATTATCATTTTCATTTTTAATAAATTGTTTATTATTGATTCTAGGTGCTGCTTTATTTTACGGTAATAACCCTGATGACCTTGGCAGATTTACCCAATTATATGACGCCTTAAAAAACCCGCAAATGGTTGGTGCCGTAGCCAGCTCAACGATGGCGACCTTATTTGCTGTTGCCTTACTGGCTTCTGGACAGAACGCCACCATAACAGGCACCTTAACCGGTCAAATAGTCATGGAAGGATTTATTAATTTATCCATACCACTCTGGGCCAGAAGGATTATTAGTCGGGGTTTAGCAATAATTCCCGTTATTTTATGCATCTATATTTGGGGTGACAGGGAAAACATCGTTGAAAATTTACTGATATATACCCAAGTCTTTTTAAGTATTGCCTTACCCATATCAATGATCCCGTTAATATTGGTGACATCGAATAAAAAGATGATGGGAAAATTTGTCAACTGCAAACTCACTACTATCTTAGGCTGGCTTGCCACTATAGCATTGGTAATTTTAAATTTTCAGTTGATTTATGAAGTAACCAGTTCATTATTTTAATCATGAATAGATAGTAATCAGCATAAAATAAAAATCTTTTAATGAGCAATAAAAATGCGTAGACGATTCATCTGTCCGCGCATTTTTAATTTAAGCCCGAAATCAAATGAATAATAGATTGTTATGGCAATAACAGTATTTTGCCAATAGACATGATTTTATTTAGACCTAAACAATTCCTAATAGCAAACAAACTTCTTTAAGCAAATTAAAACAAACCGTATTTATTTATACCGCCGTTATTGATACACTTATTTTACTGATCTTTTATAGCAAGTCAGTTAGTTAACCTGTTAAGAAAATCTGTTTTGTTATAATTGTTTCCTCAAATTTTTAATAATATGCTGACCATTACCGGCAATATTGCTGCTAATTGCATTACAGTTACACAGTCAGGTGCTGATGGCCAAAATTTTTCCACTACATCCTAAACACCCAGAACGCATTTGTTGGGGCTGTGACAAATATTGCCGTCATGATGATTTATTATGTGGCAATGGCTGTATTCGCATCCCTCATCCTTGCGAGGATTTTGGTGAACACTGGTATTTGCACGGTGACTGGTCTGGATTACTCTCAGAAAAACAACGCGCTCAGATTGCAGCCGAACAGGCAGCACAATCAACGCATGCAGACACAGAAAAAAAGAGCAAACCGCATATTAAACTATCACTGAAAAAATAAAATCACTTAGTTAGATAAAAAATTAAAGCAAATATAGTCATTTTTGTTATTGCAGAAACCAAAATATATTTACTTAAGACCTTATTGATTTTTTTAATACAGAATAAAAATCCTCTCCCTTTCTATTTGTTTAAACTGCAACACAGCAAATAACACCACCTATCCAGACTATAAAATTAAGCTGTCTTATCCAATTCAACCAGCAAAAAATAAGCTAACGAAAAATATAATTGCTTATGATTGTACTGATATGCTTATACTGTAAAAAAATTAGCTAATCGTATATAAGTCTCGAAGTTTCATCAATTTTCATTTGCGTACAGATATATAAAAAAATATTTTATGGTGTCCACTACTCATTTAGCGACATCCTGACACAATGTATTTTATTGATAAAAGAACCCAAGATAATCTGTTCTCTAAAATTTATACAGTATAAATAGTGATAATATCTGCTAGTTAGGAGTTTTTTATTTCTTTATTTGCCATTATGAAGTTATTAAAAATGCAGTGTACTAATTCATTGCAGACTTAATAGCATTATTTAATTTTAAATTAAATCTTTTGCAAACTCTTCCGTAACTCAATTCATTTTAAATTTTTATAAATATTCATTACTGAATAATGTCTGCTATGTAGCTTGTAATTATTATTTTTGATCTATGAATTTTGTGGTACTTACCTAAATCTATACATCATCATAAAATTAATAACATATAACATGCCCATTCTATAATGATATTAACATATTTATTGATTCACATGCAAAATCGCCCGTCATCAAGCACAGGCGATTTTTTTAACAAAAAAACTTCCTCTTTCCTACAATATGTCCTTGTATACTTGGCTTTTTTCGGATTTTTTATCCGTTAAGTGAACTGTAATTTATCAGGACAAATTTAGCAAGAGACAAAGTCAATATAGTCTGAAAAACCAATTAACTACTTTTTTTTAACGGATATTGATTTTTTATTTCTTATTTTTAGACAAATATCTTAGTTAATTGCGTTAATGTAAAAAAATAAAACAGGTGATACTATTTCACCTGTTTTATTTGTGTTTTTTAACTATTATGAATAGTTGAAAACTATTGATTAATTCATTTGTGTGGCCTGAATTGCAGTTAAAGCAATGGTATAAACAATATCTTCAATTAGGGCACCACGTGACAAGTCATTAACAGGCTTATTCAGACCCTGCAGCATTGGTCCAACACTGAGAACATGTGCACTACGCTGAACGGCTTTATAAGTAGTATTACCAGTATTCAAATCAGGGAATACAAACACAGTTGCCTGACCAGCCACTTTACTATCAGGAGCTTTCTGTTTGCCTACACTCGGTACACTCGCTGCATCATATTGCAGAGGACCGTCAATATGCAGGTCAGCACGTTTTTGTTGTGCCAGTGCAGTTGCTTCTTTAACCGTATCGACATCAGGACCGCTGCCAGAAGAAACCGTAGAATAAGAAATCATCGCTACTTTAGGATCAATACCAAAAGCTTTGGCAGAGTCTGCGGACTGAATTGCAATATCAGCCAATTGTTCAGCAGTCGGATTAGGATTAACGGCACAGTCACCATATACCAGAACCTGATCCGGCATCAGCATAAAGAATACACTGGATACCAGACTAGCGCCGGGAGCAGTTTTAATTAACTGCAATGCCGGACGAATTGTATTGGCGGTAGTATGAACAGCACCGGAAACCAAACCATCAACATCGCCGGTTGCCAACATCATTGTACCCAATACCACGGTATCCTGTAATTGTTGTTCAGCCTGTTCCGGAGTTAAACCTTTGCTTTTTCTCAGTTCCACCATTGGTGCCACATAACGGCCACGAATACTATCTGGATCAACAATTTCCAGAGATGCTGGCAGATCAATACCCTTCGCTTTGGCTACTTCTTCTACTTCTGCCTGTTTTGCCAGTAATACACAACGAGCAATACCCTTAGTTTCACAAATAGCAGCAGCGGCAATTGTACGTGGCTCATTACCTTCTGGCAGCACAATACGTTTATTTGCTTTACGCGCCCGCGCCATCATCTGATAGCGGAATGCTGCCGGAGACAAATGTTCGGTTACCGGTTTAGCCAATTCGCGACACAATAAATCAGCGCTCAACTGCGAAGAAACAACCTGCGCAACTGAGCTTACCTGTGCCGGTTCAATAGAGGTTACGACAGCAGTTGCTGTACCCAGACAATCAAGCTGAGTTCCATGTGTGACCAATGTATTCTGTACTTCCGCAACAAAATCTGCTGACAATGTAGTTGCCGATGTCAGAATAAAACCACTAATCTGAGTATGACCGAAAGAATATTCGTGTGCAGCCAACAATAATTCAGCAGCCACAGTCGCTGCTGTTTTGTCGGTTACCGCAGTTACCAGAATAACACGGGCATTTAAAGCAGCTGCTATTTTCACATTCTGTGCAGTTAGATAACTACGACTTGCTTCAGGGACAACACCTTCCACCACCACAACATCATGTGCTGTTTGTGCCAGCTGGTCAAAATCAGCAACAAATCCCTCAATCGCATCATCGGCACGCCCTTGATATACCAACTCATCAAATTTGGTCACACAAAGAGGTGTCGGTAAAGTCTGCTGCAAAAGACCTTGTACCAGCGCAGCAGTATTATCAGCAGCATTAGTACTCACAGGTTTGAAATATAAAGGTTTATGTTTTGTCTGCACAAAAGTCTGTACAACACCCAGACCAATTGCGGTCAAACCATTCAGTGCCCCAGTTGGCACAAGCAAAAATTGCGGCATAACTATCCTTTTCTTTTAATAACAACAGCAGCAAAACTGCACTTTTTATCAGTCACAATTATAGATGAATACAGCTGACAACGTTCTTGAATAACATCAACTTTAGCATTAAAAATAACTGGTGAACTACACATATTATAAAAAGGTTTTTATCTATTACAGGCAATAATATCGCCTCTGTTATCATCAGCAAATCGTCATTCAACCCACTGAATCTAGATGCACCAACCATTTTGATATATGCGAGGTATCCGCGCTTTCAAAAAGCGAATACTATTTTTCCTGATTACATTAATATTAATATAAACCGTCCAAATATACTATTTTAAAGACAGAGAAAATATCCTAAACAATGCAATCAGAGTAGATAAATACTGCTTCTTATATTACTCTTAAATCATCGATAAGTCCCATTTTGTGTTTAAAAATAGCTCAATTAATATGTATCCAAAACTTCAGCACATTTCCTATATCGTCTATCATTTCAATACAAAGTAACATCCATACCATCAAAATATTCAGATAACAAATTAATTTATATTTATTTTAATCAGCACTTATTTATCTTTAATCATCTTGTCCGTAAAGGATGGCCACTTCTGGTTCTCATTAAAATTATTTGCCTAGAAAAAACGTATTGCATAGAAAATGTTGCCCCAAGCTGATAGTGAACAGCCAAACTAAATAAATAACTTGCAATATGATGATTGCAGGCAAAAATTGGCACAATTTACTTAAAGGTTATACTGCCATTCAGGCAATTATCATGTTAGTAGAGCCAGTATTTGAAAGTTCAATTACTACCTGCTATGACGGTAATGATTTTTTAGTAACTTTATTCGCATTGTCTTTGTATTACACAGATAAAAAATCCACGGCAAAAAAGTGTTATTCTTTATGGTCAAGTTGCATTTTCTATAACTATATTGGCCTCTTAAACAAACTGATTTTCTGATTTATGAATATTGTTCAATATTCCAATCTTGATATCCGATAAATGGATTATTTCAATAATGTTTATTTATTTACATAACAAGATTAGATAGCGCTACTTTGGTTCGTTACCAACCAATGAGTAACGGGAATTTTTAAGTCAAAAATTTAGATTTAGATATTATAATATCTGCGTAAAATTCACTTCTTAATCACCATCAAACCGCATCTAATTATCACTAATCCATCGATTATCGATCCAATTTTCCGCCCAACTTGGTACCTCTTACCAAGCTACTTTTGCCATTTTGATCAATAATGACAAACTGATAATTTTTTCAAGCAAACTTTTATTATTATCTGATAATTCTATCTATCCCTTGCTAATGTCATCCATTGTAACAAAATGTTTGTTTTTGGATAGGTTAATGTCTATTGAGCTTATACCTGTTTCGTTCGTATCGTCATACCTTCAATTTTTACAGCATGTCCATTCTTAATTAGTCAGGGTTTAGAATACAATTTAAATTCTTCATTATCATTTAAAAATATTAAATCATTATTATGACTAATTTTTAGATTATAAATTGTGGCCTTACTTTTAATGCTGGAGCTTCACAAGCTAAACAATAAATAAATATTGACTAAATATTTCACAATAGAATTATTATAAAAATTCAAATAATTACAATAAATTGAAAATTTTACTGTCAAAATTTAAATAACTCTATTAATTTGTATTTTACAATTCTGGACAATGACAGGAAATAATAAAACAGGAGACAGAAGAAATAATATTTCTTCTAAGTGAAAATTATTAATCGTTTTTTTCTGATTGATATAACTAATAACGGAACACATTTATAATGATAAGCCAACAGCTGCTGAATTGATCGTGTTTACCTGTCCATACAAATCCACAAACATCTACAGTGTTGGCTTATTTAAGATTTACTATACTATTTACAGATTATCCAGCTGTGAAGACAAATATTGCATGTCACTGCTCATTTTCCACCACAAATCTCTCCGTGCTCGATCAAACAATCTTTCTCTACTATCTAATCTGCTCTTAGTATAAGGTTTGAATCTGCCTGGTGCATTTTTATCAAACCAGTGATGGGTTTCAGAAGAGGTACTTTCACCTTGATAGTGTCGAGACTGCTCATAAATACCCCAAATACGAACCCTCGCATCTATAGTTACCTTATTAGTAGTTGTCTGGCTATATTCCGTAAATGCAGTTTCTTTGATTATTGGTCGATCAACTAAATTACCATTGGCATCAGCCACCTTCTCGGTACCGACCTTTTCTCTCTCAGTTCTATGCGAAACCCGTACTTCCTCTTTATATAGCTGATAATCGTCTTTCGTTTTGATATTAATAACCAGATTTGCCTGTGCAGAATTATAAACAAATCTGACAAAACTTTTATCCAGTTGTGAGCGGATGTCTCTGCTATCTATACCATCAGAATTAATAAATATATTGATTAGTCCTTTACGATAATGACTATCTGCAAGTTGTCTGGCTCCTTTATAATCTCCATAGGGGTTATAAACTTGTGCTGCTCTCGAATAATGGGCAGACGCATCGCGATAGTCTCTGAGGCGGGTGGCGTTTCTGCTGATTGTCTGCCCTCTCTGAAAACTGTCTTCTGCATCCATGGTCCGCCATTTTTTATCGTATGTACCGGCGAGCTTTTGACTATTTTTATAGTCTCCATAAGCTTTGTATAAATCAGCTGCCTGTTTATATAATTCTGAAGCTCTTCTGTAATCACTAGAATTAGCAGCATTCTTAATAATAGATTGCGCTTTACTATAGTTTTCTTCGGCTGCAATAGTACGCCATTTTTTTTCATATGCAGCAGCCTGTTTGGCGCTATCTTTGTAGTTACCTAGTGGTAAATAAACTTCATGCGCTTTACGAAAATTAATAGCAGCCTGTTTATAGTTCTGTTGCTTTACATCGGCCTGTGCCTGAGTATAAAACTCTTCGGCTGCGGTTTTATAGTATAGTCTCTGATTATCTTCGGCACGCTTCGAGATATCTTTATAATTATAATAACTCAACCCTTCACGATATAATTTTGCTTTGCGCAAATAATCCTGACTCCCCCCCACCACTACTGCATTAGCCTGCTCATAAAACTGTTCAGCAATACTTTGTTTCAGAGCATCTTCACCGTACAAAGACAGAAAATCTTCAATAAACTGACTATAACTTTTGTCTTGTAATTGAGATTTCATCGTCAACAACAGTTTATAATTATCAATTCGGGTTGAATAATCAGCAGCCGCAGAATTCTGAATATTTTTCTGCGCCATGGTCGACAAATTTGTGATCGTTTTCTTCAAATAGACAATATCTCTGTCTTTCCATGGTTTATTTTTTTCTTTCAGACGAGCACTTTTGACGTCGTAATTTGAAGCCAGAATTTTTACTCCGGCAATATAGTCCCCTTTTTTAAACTTGCTTTCCGGCGTCACCGGCATAGCACAACTGACTAACAATAAGCATAAAAAAGCTGTTAACAATTTCTTCATTTATCACTCCATACCCAGAAGGTATATTTAGCTTAAACATAGAAAACGCATATTAACATTTAATAACATTAACAACAATAACTATAATTATTATTTTTTATATTTACTTTATTTATATTTATAATCCCCTATAGAAATTGTCTAATCAGCACAAATGAAAAGAGACAGTGATCACCATTATTGATATTAAAATAGCATGGTTGATATATTTAACAGTTTATGTTCTTACTCTATGAAAACAACTTATTCAGAATATACAGTTTCAACCGCTAACTAAAACTTAAATGAATTCATTACAGCTAACCACTAAAGTCTTTGAGAAAAACATCGTTAATATTTATATTTTCATAATTTTTTAAATTATTAATTATAATAGTTTAGCTTATTCTAATAACTATCTAATCCTAAAAGCATGGTCAATTTAACCGACAATCCCTTTTCATCAATAAATTTTTATTTTCATGTAGTTAAAATCTACAATTGATCATACACAAAATTATGCTAAACTTTTATCAGTGATATATTAATGATCTTTATTTTACTTTACTCCTCAGCTTGACTGCAAAATGACCACATTGTATCTGTCGTCATATACAAAGATAACTCAGGCTAAAGAGATATAAGCTAAAATATTGATACCTCTAAGTTAATTTCAGGCCAAAGGAACTGAAATTTTATCCAGTTTACAACATCAGATAATGTTATTTAAAAAACCAAACCCTTATTACGACCCAGCAAAAATACACCATACCCCAACCGGTTTTTGCAATCCAGAACCATTTATTATCAAACAGCGAGATGTTTTTCGCTGGAATTGGGAACGGTTGTCGCAACGTTTACCCAGACCACCACAGCAGGGATATACTGAATTTGCCCGTACCTGGTATCAACAGCCAGATTTCACCCTGACAAATAATCGCCTGTGGTGGATCAGTCATGCAACAATACTATTGCGACTGCAAGAATGCTTTATTATTACCGATCCAGTATTTTCACAACGTGTTTCTCCTGTTTCATTCGCCGGTCCGAAGCGACGTACCCAACCTGCAGCCACGATTACAGAACTTCCGCATGTCGACGTGATCGCTTTGTCACACAATCATTATGATCATCTGGATAAAGCCAGTATTCGCCAATTAGCACAACGGTTTCCGGCAATAACCGCAGTAGTACCATTAGGATTGAAACATAACGTACGTAATCTGGGTGTACAAAATGTTATTGAATTAGACTGGTGGGAATCGGTAACCATTAAAGACATTCAGTTTCATGCCGTGCCTGCCCGACACTGGAGTCAGCGTGGCATCTTTGATCGCAACCAAAGTTTATGGTGTGGATGGATAATGCAAGCAGATACATCGTATACCTATTTTAGTGGTGATACCGGCTTTAATGAACCAATGTTTCAGCAAATAGCAGAGCGCTTTCCAAAAATTGATATGGCCGCCATTCAACTAGGTGCTTATGCACCACGCTGGATAATGCAAAACCAACATATCGATCCGTATCAAGCAGTTATGATTTTCAAAATCTTACAATGCCGACAGGCTATCGGTATGCATTGGGGCGCTTTTGAGCTGGCTGACGAACCCATTGATGAACCCCCGCAACTATTGGTAGAAGCATGTGCTCAACAGCATGTACCTGCTGATCGATTTGAGAGTATTAAAATGGGTGACAGCCGGCTGATATCTGCATAATTAGCAGAAGTCCACTATAAAACTGATCATACTGCTAGTTATTCGTTTCATGACCATTGCTTAACTTCACATGATCGTTAAATGAAACAATATTATATTGTGTATTCCTATAACTAAATTAATAACCAATATCCAAATATGTTTTGAATAAAATTACTCTAACCAACCAGAAAAAATATCTCTTAATTTTAATGATTCAATTTTAGAAAAATTCCAACACATTTTTGGTTTGTTTCTTATGTGTGTTTCTCTTTCCAAACATAAGATTTCACTTACTCAGGAAAAGATATTTTGCTAAAGGAAAATTGCTTCGATCGCAAAGTCGTATTGCTTTAATATTACAAAAGAGAATTTAAAAATTAATAAATACAATTAATTGCGTATAAAAAACACTCTTCAAAAACCATCATTCTAGATAATGGCTCGAAAATGATAATTGAATTAGAAAATACTATTCCAGAGACGAACAATAGTATGATTTTGTCCATGAATTTAATGATTTTGCCATAGTAATATATTTGCATCAGGCCAACTAATTAAAAATATTATTAAAAATGATAAATCAAAATTTATAAAAATATTAAATAATAATTTAAATCTAGCATAAATTATAAATGGGAAAACATGAAGAGATTATGTTTAATGCTTAAACAATAAAAATATCTATATTGGATAATTTAATATATTTAGAATTACCATATTTAATACAATATTTAGAAAGAGTGTTTAATGAGAATAACGATGTAAAAGCAAAAGTTTAGATTTACACAGGTACTTTTAAAATTATTTTGTAGAAAAATTATATTTTTTACTGAACAAATCAATGTAAATTACAAATAAATATTTAAAATAGATGAAAAATATTGATTTAATCAAATACTCCGATATTAAATACAAGATTAGATAATTTATAATTTCTATTTTTCAATTTTTTTCAAAAAATTTTTTTTATCTCAGTAACATTCATACTTGATTTTTCAGTTCTATCATCATCTGATTAAATTCTTCGCGATAAGTAGGACAGACATAGGGACGTAACAAACTAAGAGTCTGATAAGTACCCCGATATTTCGATGTTTCTGTTAATTTTGGTTCACATAAAGCACTGTCATAATCACACCAGTATTTGGTAATCAGCCAGATATTTACTGCCAGGTCTTTTCGCGCAATTTCATCCGTCAAAATTAGACCAATATCTGTTAATTGCTGCAACATATTTAATAACATTGGGGAAACCTGCACCCGGGTAAAATTATTATGCTCACCTAGCAGTTCCGCGCTACGCGACAACATGGCATTTAAATCACTAAATAAAAATCGATACTGCCACATGACATCGTAAACACCAAACATATAATTTTTGATCGCTTCAGTACTGTCTGGTGGGGTCGCCTTCTGTAAATAACGCAACAGTTCTTCACTGTAACGCTTAAACAGCTGCATAATGATTTCATCTTTATTGCGAAAGTGATAATACAGATTTCCTGGACTGATTCCGAGATAGGAAGCAATATGATTAGTACTGATGTTGCGCTCTCCTTCTTCATTAAACAACTTCAGACTAGCATCAATAATACGGTTGTAAGTATTGGGGCGAGATCCTTTGACCATAAAAAATTCTTTCAGATGATTTATTTTTAGTTCGGTTTACAGTATCTGTTTTCTAATCACAATTAATAAAATTTGCTTAGCAACTACTGGTCTGAAAGTGATGCGGTAACCAGACTGGCTCTGTTTGTAGTTGAACTTGGAAATATTGGGCTACCTGTTGACAGATATGCTGAGCCAAAGCCACAACATCATTAGCGCTGGCATTATTTTTATTTACCAGAACCAATGCCTGACGATCATGGACTGCAGCCCCGCCAAGCTGATAGCCCTTAAGCCCACACTGTTCAATCAACCAACCGGCGGCCAGTTTAACTTGACCATCTGGCTGGGGATAATGAGGAGCCTGTGGATACTGACCCAATAATACAGCCGCTGCTTGAGGATTTACAATCGGGTTTTTAAAAAAACTACCAGCATTACCAAGGACACGCGGATCCGGCAGCTTTTGACGACGAATTTCCGTTACTGCCTGAGCCACTATTTTTGCATTAAGCGGCTGATCCTGAGCTATTTTTTTTGCGTATTGTTCTAGATCGCCATAGTGTAGCTGCGGTTTAAAACTGCGGGATAACACAAATTGCACCGCAGTAATCACATAGCGTTTACCTTGTGCGTGCTTGAAAATACTATCACGATAAGCGAAATAGCACTCTTCCGGCTTTAGCCATAGCCATTCCCCTGAAATCTGATCAAAACAGTGAATCGCAGCAATACACGATTGTACTTCAACGCCATAAGCCCCGATATTTTGTACCGGGGCGGCACCAACCGTACCGGGAATCAGACTCAGATTTTCTAATCCACTCCAGCCTTGGGCAACAGTATACTGGACAAAATTGTGCCAGTTTTCACCCGCTGCTGCCTCTACTACAATACGATCATTATCCTCAGCAATCAGCCGAATACCGCGATTAGCCATGCGTACGACAAGCCCGGGATAATCGGCACAAAACAGAATATTACTGCCTCCACCTAGCCACAACACTTGATCCGCAGCATATACGGGTAAAGCCAGAATTTCAGGTAATTGTTTACAATCTGTCAGCGTAACCAATGCCCGTGCGCGCACCGGTAGACCAAAAGTATGAAGCTTTTGTAAATCAGCATCAGCAATTACATTAATCATAATTATCTCTCTGCATGCCGGTACACAAGTAGTTTACTCTCACGATTCAAATACCATACCAGTGCCACTGCTGCTCCGGTTAAAGACACCACCAGCGCCAACCAGAATCCATATAGAGCCATGTTAAAATATAGTCCTAACAGGCAGCCAATGCCTAAACCAAGTCCCCAGAAAGTGATGGCATGGATGAGCATAGGTACCTTAGTTAGTTTAAAACCACGCAAAGCATAGGAGGCAATAGTTTGCGTGGCATCAGATAACTGGAAAATCGCGGCGAAAATCAGCAAAGTGCCACCTAATATAATCACATTCTGATCTTTGGTATACAGACTGACCCAAAAATGACGGAATGTCAGTAGCATTAATCCGGTACCACAGGCACCAATTAGTCCCATAATCAATCCAACCCCGGAAATAAAACGTGCTCGTAACCAATTCTGCGCTCCAACTGCCTGTCCAACACAAACTGCCAAAGCAATACCAATACTTTGGGGAATCATATAAATTAGCGAAGTAATGTTAATAACCACCTGTTGTGAAGCCACATGCGTTACCCCGAAGCGCGCGATTAACAAACTAATAAACGTAAACAAACTTACTTCGAGGAAAAATGATAGCCCAATAGGAATACCTAACATTAACACCGCCCATTGAGCGCGCCATTTTGGCCACTCAAAACGTGCAAACAAAGCAAAAGGAGCAAAAAATCGCTGGCGATAAATATAAATACCTAACACAATAGCATTAAACCAGAAACAGATTGCTGAAGCCAAGCCACAACCAGCACCACCCAAGGCAGGCAGACCAAATTTGCCATACACAAAAACATAATTAAGCGGAATATTCAGCAATAAAGCAATCAGGCTGACAACCATGATCGTTTTGGGGCGATTTAAAGATGAGGCAAACGCATAAAAAGCACGATGAATCATTGCTGCCGGCATGCCCAGTGAGATAAAAAAGACAAACTGGCCAAAAGTTTTATTCACATATGACCCCATATCAAACTGCTTTTGCAATGGTGAAATCACCACCCAAAGCAGCAACATGCCTGATACGCCTAGAAACAAACCAAACCACAGTCCCTGACGACCCTGCTCGCCTATTTCAGTTGTCTTACCGGCACCATAGGATTGCGCGACAATCGGCTGCAAAGCTGCCATCACACCCAGCAAGGTAATATATAAAGTAGTAAAAACGTTTGAACCCAATGCCACGCCTGCCAGATCATTGGCACTGGCATGCCCGGCCATCACCGTATCTACCACACCCACACCTACCTGAGCAGCCTGAGCAATCAGAATCGGCAGCGCCAAGCGCACCAGCCGGCGACATTCTGTCAGCACTTCACCTTTACTGTGCTCATTCAATTCAAATAACATTTTTCACCTGCAAATAATTTTACCCTAACCCTGATAAATAGTACCGCTGTCACCATGTCAAACATAGGGTTATAAATTCAGCAAAAAAGGCTGCCTGAGTCAATCAGACAGCCTGCTCCGCATAAGAATATTTAAGCGCGTTTGCGGAATTCAAAAGTACGAGAATCAATTTCTATCTTATCGCCATTTTCAATATAAGCGGCCACCTGAATTTCAGCACCACCCACTAAACGGGCGTTTTTCATCACTTTACCAGAAGTATCACCTTTAACTGCAGGTTCAGTGTATTCAACTTCACGTACAATAATAGTAGGCAGCTCCACAGAAATGGCACGACCATCATAGAAGGTCACTTCACATTTTTCTTCCATGCCGTCGACAATAAACTTAATCGCATCACCAATATTTTCGGCTTCTACTTCATACTGATTAAATTCGTCATCCATAAACACATACATTGGATCAGCAAAATAACTATAAGTACACTGTTTACGATCTAACACCACCACATCAAATTTTTCATCAGCTTTATAAACAGTTTCAGTAGCAGCACCAGTTAACAGGTTTTTTAGTTTCATTTTTACCACGGCAGCATTACGACCGGATTTATTGTATTCGGACTTCTGCACCACCATCGGATCATTGCCCACCATAAATACATTACCCGGGCGCAATTCTTGTGCGGTTTTCATGTTTCTACTTCCAATTTAAAATTAGTAATTAATAAGTATATTATTTTAGCGGAATTTGACTAAATCTGGCTAGCCTTTCCATAGCAGTACTTTGCAAATGCAGTGATTCTGACCAACCGGCAGCAGCATTTACCCAATTTTTCCATTCAGAACATAAATTCTGCCACGCAGCCTCTCGCTCTTGTTTTTCCAAACTGTTCTCGCCATTCATATCAGCTGACAATGCCAATAACGACTGCCGTAAACTTGGTGGCCAATTTACAGTTACCTTTTGCCAGAAAGCATCCAGTTTACACATATGAGCAGCCTCCTGCTGCTGATAAATATGCCATAAAAATGGTATACCTGCCCATTGTGCGCGTACAAAGCTGTCTTCTCCACGCACCACAGCTGCATCCACCAACCACAGCAAACAATCAAAAGCAGATTGTGGTACAAATGGAATACGCACCATGGTTAAATTATCCATAGTCAATTCATCACCAACATTCAGCAATGCATTTGCAGGAATTAAACCGGCACAACGCCAGCCATCTACTATTTCTCGACCAGCCAGCCATAACGTCATTGGCGTATCAGCCTCACGCCACATCGCTAACCAGTCATTCCAGTGCTCACTAGCATAGGCAAACAATAGCCATAGCTGCCCCACATGCTGCAATGGTAGACCATATTGTTGCTTGAAATTTTTCTGTAAATCTGGCTGCAGCAAAAATTCGGCTCGTCTGCTTAGATAATCAGCCTCGCGCAACAAACCACCACTATTGACATCAATTCCCATAAACCAGAAATATTTAGCCAAACCATTATTCTGAAGCGATGGCATGGCTTGTAAATCGACAGCCCAGTCTTCTGCAGTCAGATATTCCCAGTTTAACCATAAAGGCTGGCAGACCACCATACGCTGCAACACCACTTGCGGTAGATCACAGCCAAAAGTCTCAATAACCATCACCGGATCGGAAATAGTTTTTAATCGAACGGCTAACTCCGCATCACTCAGCCAGCGTTCTACTGTTAGCTTGTTCTGCCAGGCAGCCTGTTCAGCTAACGGCACCAGTTTATCTAAAGCAGTAGTATTATCAATCCATAAACGCACCTGCCAAGGAAAGCATTGTGCTAACTGCATGGCTAGCCGCCAGCCAACGCCCACATCACCCCAATTATCAATAACACGGACAAACACCCATATCTCACCTTGAGTAAAGTTTAGTGATGACAACTTTGAAGCTACCAACTTCTGCATAAATACACCCACATTCCACGCAGACAAAGCTACCTTGCCTGCATTTCTTTTTTTGTCAAGCTAAAAATCACCTTGACAGATTAGTTTTATCCACATACACCACCTTAACAACTAAAAACACTATTATTTTCATAAATTTAAAAAAATCACCATTATTAACAAACATAACATTATGTTTTTAAATAAAATTTAATTTAGGCTTATTTTTTAGGCAGGCACTTGCAAGTCTTGATTTTTCGGCGGTTAAAATCCTTCAGCTGTGATTTTCCACAAATTTATCCACAGATATTGTGAGCATATTCCTAAACCCTTTATAGACAAGGATTTTCGACCAGATGTAAAACTGCTATGAAAAATAGCCGGCAAGCTACTCATGCTATGGTAAAATAAACAATAACCTTTTTAGTTGTAAATATATTATGTCTGATGCTCTTTTTGCCAAAGAAACCATAGCAGTATCTCTTGAAGAGGAAATGCGTCGATCCTATCTTGATTATGCCATGAGTGTAATAGTAGGACGAGCCCTTCCCGATGTACGCGATGGTCTGAAGCCAGTTCATCGTCGCGTGCTTTTCGCGATGCACGAACTGAATAACGACTGGAATCGTGCCTATAAAAAATCAGCACGTATTGTCGGCGATGTTATCGGTAAATACCACCCCCACGGTGACACTGCCGTATACGACACCATCGTCCGCATGGCACAGGACTTTTCTATGCGCTACATGCTGGTTGATGGTCAGGGTAACTTTGGTTCTGTCGATGGCGACAGTGCTGCGGCCATGCGTTATACCGAAATTCGCATGGCACGTATTGCGCATGAAATATTGGCAGACATTGATCAAGAAACCGTCGATTTCATTCCTAATTATGATGGTAGCGAACATGAACCTGCGGTATTGCCTACCCGCATACCGGCACTGCTGATTAATGGCTCCTCTGGTATTGCTGTCGGCATGGCTACCAACATTCCACCTCATAACATCAATGAAGTAATCGGTGGTGCCAAAGCACTGCTGGCTAACGAAAACCTCAGTGTTGATGAACTAATCGATCTCATACCTGCACCTGATTTCCCCACCGGCGGTATTATCTACGGCCTGACCGGCGTGCGTGAAGGTTATCGTACCGGTCGAGGGCGCGTCATCATGCGTGGCAAAACCCATATTGAACCAATTGGCAAAAATGATGAGCGCGAAGCCATCATTATTGATGAAATCCCCTATCAGGTAAACAAAGCTAGACTAGTCGAAAAAATCGGCGAACTGGTACACAATAAAATTCTGGAAGGTATTTCCGACCTACGCGATGAATCCGATAAATCCGGTATGCGTGTCGTAATCGAACTCAAACGCAACGAAAATGCCGAAGTCATTCTTAACCAGCTGTATAAACTAACCCAATTACAGGACAGCTTTGGCATTAACATGGTGGCACTAGTAGATGGCCAGCCGCGTCTGCTTAACCTGAAACAGATTCTAAACGAATT
The DNA here is from genome assembly GCA_946481965.1 of uncultured Neisseriaceae bacterium. Classification (GTDB taxonomy): domain Bacteria; phylum Pseudomonadota; class Gammaproteobacteria; order Burkholderiales; family Neisseriaceae; genus Snodgrassella. The sequence continues at coordinate 37,770 of CAMLPN010000019.1, forward strand.
TTTACGGCATCGCCGTGAAGTTGTCACCCGGCGTACCCTATTTGCACTGCGCAAAGCACGTGATCGCGGACATGTCCTCGAAGGTCTGGCTGTGGCACTTTCTAATGTCGATGAAATCATTGCCCTGATTAAGGCATCGGCAACACCTCCTGAGGCAAAAGCAGCATTAACCTCCCGCCCATGGCGTTCCGAGCTAGTAGAAAACATGCTCGTACGCAGCGATATAGATGTCAAACTGATAAAACCGCAGAACTTACCGCAAAATACTGGTTTGGTCGCCAATGGCTACTTCCTTTCCGATGCACAGGCACAGGCAATTCTTGACATGCGCTTGCAACGCCTAACTGGTCTGGAACAGGATAAGATCGTTGATGAATATAAAAACGTACTTGACGTAATCCTTGACTTACTGGATATATTGGCTAATCCTGCACGTGTTAACCAGATCATTCATGACGAACTGACAGCCATTCAGGAACAGTTTGGCGATAGCCGCCGCAGCGAAATCAATGCCTTTGGCGGAGATATTGCCGATGAAGATTTGATTCCGCAGCGTGATATGGTCGTTACTCTTACTCATGGTGGCTACATTAAAACCCAGCAGGTAGACGACTATCAGGCACAAAAACGTGGTGGTCGTGGCAAACAAGCCACTGCTACTAAAGATGAAGATTTCATCGAAACCCTGTTTATCGCCAACACCCATGATTTCTTATTATGCTTCACCAGTCTGGGTAAATGTCACTGGATTAAAGTATACAAACTACCTGAAGGTGGTCGAAACAGTCGCGGTCGCCCAGTGAACAACCTGATACAGCTGGAAGAAGGTGAAAAAATTAACACCATCCTGCCAGTGCGTGAATTCAGTGAAAACGAATATGTTTTCATGTGTACCGAACAGGGTATCGTCAAGAAAACTTCCCTAACCGATTTCTCTCGTCCACGTACCGCCGGCATCATTGCTTTAGGATTGGATGAAGGTGATCACCTCATAGGTGCTGTGAAAACAGCCGGCAAACATGACATCATGTTATTTTCAAATGGTGGTAAAGCCGTACGATTTAACGAAGACAACGTACGACCGATGGGACGCAGTGCCCGTGGCGTACGTGGCATGAAACTAGCTGAAAACAATCAGGTCATTAGCTTGCTCGCTTATGACAGCGACCAAGATGGTGATAAATTAGTTCTGACTGCCACGGCCAACGGCTATGGTAAACGTACCGTCGTAGACGATTACCGTCGTTCTGCCCGCGGTACACAAGGTGTTATTGCTATTGATACCGGTGATCGTAACGGTGACTTAGTAGCAGCGACACTCGTTGCCGACAGTGACGACCTAATGCTGATCACCAGCGGTGGTGTACTTATTCGTACCAAAGTTGATCAGATCCGCGCCACCGGTCGTGCTGCCGCCGGTGTTAAACTCATTAATCTTGATGACGGCGAAAAACTGGTAAGTCTAGAACGAATTGCCGAACCAGAGGAAAACGGCAATACCGAAATAGATGTATTGGAAACACCTGATAACTAAATTCTAGCTTTACAATCAACCAGCCGGCCGCATGCAGCCGGCTTTATTTTTTTCTGCAATATCAAATATATAACCACCTAAATCGTATCAGAACGCGCAACACATATGTAAATATCCCATAGTTAGTACACAAACCAAGTAGAAAATCATGCTATTGGTTT
>CAMLPN010000020.1 GCA_946481965.1 uncultured Neisseriaceae bacterium
CAATGGATGATTTGAGACAAATAAATTTCTTTGTTACCGAATAGGTGAATCTTTATCTAAGAGACCAAATGGTTAAGTATGGTTGAATTTTAACTTAAAATTTTGATGAAATAAAAAATGTTAATTGGTTAAATTGGTGATATTTTGATAATCCTATCAAAAAACAGTTCAATATTATTGAAGGATCAAATTTTAATGACATAATACACTGCGTTTTTTCAAAAAAACACATCAAAGCCTCTCTATCTCAGCTGGATAGAGCAAAGGTCTTCTAAGCTACAGGTCACAGGTTTTAATCCTGTAAGGGACGACATTACGAAGTTCAAGAAAGTTCAAATATATTCTATAACTATTATTTAATCTGATTCTGAACAATCGCTGTACTATCGAAGTTAGCAGGGAATATAGATTAATTAATGACAGTTAATATTTTACCAATTAGGTTATTGGAAGCAAAATGAATACATTAACACCCCCTATTATCTTTATGTTGGTTTGTGTTTATGCTGAAGCAATATTATTGAAATGGATTAAAAAGCAAAATATTGATTGGCTTGATATTATCTTCAATTTAAATTCTGGTCATATTGTTTTGTGGTTATTTAGAGGACTGGAAATTCTATGTTATGCCTACGTTTATCAAAATTGTAGTTTAAATTTATTTTCTTCAATTCCCGTCTTTTATATATGGATATTTGCTGTCATTATCTGGGATTTTTGCTTTTATTGGCAGCATCGAGTATTACATACTTTTCGTTTGTTATATGCCGTTCATTTAATTCATCATCAGGGTGAAAATTTTAATTTATCCTTGGCAGTCAGAAATTCTTGGTACTCTTCTTTACTGTCTGCTGTGTTTAATGTTGGTTTAGCTTTTCTTGGATTACCAACTGAAATCTTCATGACAGTTTCTATAATCCATTATTCTATCCAGTTTTTTAATCATAATGATTTCACACCCCAACTAGGGTTTTTAGAGAAAATTTTTGTTACACCCACTCACCATCGTGTACATCATATTAACGATAGATATTATTCTAATTGCAATTTTGGTGGATCATTTATTATTTGGGATAAATTATTTGGTAGTTTTGCAACAATGCCGGAAGGTACTGTTAATTATGGTTCTCCAGGAGTGAAAACATATAATCCATTATTGGCCAGTAATATTCCTTTTATGCAAATATTTAAAATCCCTTTTCAACCTTCTTCTTTTCCTAATAAATTTGCTATTTCAAATTTACTCATGACTTTAGGTGCAACATCATTGTTTATTTTAACCATTAGTTATATTTATACATATGGGTACGGTCTGAACGATATTAGTTTAATTCAATACATATTATTTGCTTATTTGGCTAGTGGAACAATTTTTCTGGGAGCGATGTCCGAAGGTCGCCCATGGGGAATATTGGGCTGGATAATTTTAACCTTAACTATGCCTTTGTTATTTTTATATGGATTTCAATGGCATCAGATCTATTGGCAAATTACTATGTCAATATTGGCTCTACATGGCATCATTATTTTCATTAACTGGATAAGGAAATATCGAAAATCTTCGCCTGTAATCGAACCCTAAAGCCAGATATGGATATTATATGAATATGAGATCTGAATTAAGTGAGCTAGAATACAATTCCGAACAGGATAAAAGTTTAAAAAAGGCTCTTAATGATGCTTTGCAAGAATATCTGGTTTCACATCATGATCATCGCTATGCTGATAGAGGTATGAAATTCAAGCTAGCAATACTGTGTTTGTTTTGTACTATCTGCTACATTGCAGCATTACATCAAAGTACATTAATTTGGTTTTCGTTGTTTTATTTTTGCTATATTACCGCTGCGTTGCTGCTGGCAATTAATGTAGTACATGATGCTTCCCATAATGTTTTTTTCCGTTCTGGACGAGCAAATAAATGGTTAAACTGTATTATTACTGTTCCCTTGGGTATTGATCCGGACTGTTGGCGTGTTCGCCACGTTATTCAGCATCATCCCTATACTAATGTTGAATACTATGATTTAGATATTGATTATAACGGAGTGTTGCGACAGACTCCATTTCAGGTACATTATTGGTTTATGCGCTATCAATATTATTATTGGCCAATAGTAGCAGCAATGACATTTCCGGCTATTGTTTGGTGCTTTGACTGGCAAGACCGATTAGGTCTTAAGTTTAATGTTAAAAAATTTACTAGCCAAGGCTGGAATGGATGGATAGCATTTTTACTAGCTAAATGGATGCATATTTTTCTGGCTTTCATTTTGCCTGCCTGGGTATGTCCACAATTCAATTTTGGCTGGATTGTGCTGATTTATTGCTTAAGTCAAATGTGTTCTTCGTTGATATTTGTCGTATTGATTTTAGGTAGTCATTGGGCTAAAGCGACCTTTTATCAGGCGCCGGAGAATGACCATTTTGCGCATGGACGTTTGCAGCATGCTTTTAATACAACGCTCAATTGGCATCTAAAACATAGCTGGCTTGAATATTGGCTGGGCGGATTGAATTTGCACTTAACCCATCATTTATATCCGGGTGTTAGTCACCGACATTATCATAAGCTAACTCCTATTGTGGAAAATATAGCAAGGCAATTCAATATTTCGTATCAGGCTTTATCTTTAATAGGTCTGTTTAAATCTCAACAAAAATTTCTGAAGAAAATGGGAAGCAATTATCGGGAGAATTAGCGGTAATCTGTGCTGTTAACACACCTACTCTAAGTATAATAAATTCACATCTGTCCATGTTCACAAACAAGATCAAAAATTCAGTTAATATTCTGGAAAAAAGAATAATTTGCCAGTCGGCTATGTTACAGTTATAAAGAGTCTAGTTGAGGATAAAAATTTGGGAGTAACTGATGCAGGATGTAAAAGTAGCTATCGTGCAAATGGTTTCTGGTACTGAGGTAGCAGAAAATGTGCGCACCATGCAACGACTGGTGCAACAGGCAGCTGCTGAGGGTGCAGAATGGGTAGTATTGCCTGAATACTGGCCAATCATGGGACAGGATGATCAGGATAAAGTGGTCGTAGCCGAAAAATTTGGGGATGGACCGTTGCAATCTGTCTTGCGTGAGTTGGCGGCTAATTTAAGTATTGTGCTCTTTGGCGGGACCATACCATTGCAAAGTACGGATCATTCCAAGGTATTGAATACAATGATGGTATATGGACAAAGTGGCGAACTGCTTAGTTTCTATCATAAAATGCACTTGTTTGGTTACAACTCCGGGCAAGAATCTTATGCTGAAGCCAATACTATTATGCGTGGTCTGGATGTTCCTGAGCTGAAAATTAATCACATCGCTGTGGCTCAGGGTATTTGTTATGATTTACGTTTTCCTGAATTTTTCCGTGCGCAACTACCTTTTGAAATTATGGTCTTACCCGCAGCTTTTACCTATACCACCGGTAAAGCGCATTGGAATACTTTGTTGATTGCTCGTGCTATCGAAAATCAGTGCTATGTTTTGGCAGCAGCTCAGGGCGGTATTCATCAAAATGGCCGACGTACATATGGGCATAGCATGATTATCAATCCTTGGGGTGAAATTCTGCAATGTTTACCTGAAGGTGAGGGCATCATTACAACAACATTGGATGGTTCGTTACTGGATTCGGTTCGCAGCAGATTGCCGGCATTGAATCATCGTATACTGTAGTCATCAGTATTTTTGTGTATTACGAGTAGATCCATTTATTTTTTTTAGACGTATTGTCTAATTTGTGATTTAAACGACATTTTTAGACAAAATGTAAATCACTTCTTGTCCATTAAATTAAATCATGGCATGATTGTCAACTTAATTTTAACTTTATAAAGTTTTTACAAATGTATTATTGTAATCAAATCAAAACTGGTTATAGGGGCAACTATGAGTAATAGCGGAACAATGAAAAAATCGCACTCGCAGTGGAGCTCTCGTATGGGCTTTATGCTGGCTGCTGCTGGTTCTGCAGTCGGTCTGGGTAATATCTGGAAATTTCCTTATATGGCCGGACAAATGGGTGGTTCTGTTTTTGTATTAACATATCTGGTTTGTATGTTTGTCATCGGATTGCCAATTCTGGTTACTGAATGGTTAATTGGCCGGCGGGGACAGAAAAATCCAATTCATACTATGGAAGATGTTGCTAAAGCTGAAGGACGTTCCGCAAACTGGCGCTGGGTAGGTATTATTGGGGTGTTGGGTTCTTTTTTGATCCTGTCTTTCTATAGTGTGATAGGTGGCTGGGCAACTGACTATATTTTTCTTGCCGGCAAAGGTACCTTTCTGGGTATGAATGGTGAGGGTACAAACAGAATATTTAGTGAATTTTTAGGCAGTGTGAACCATCTGCTTATCTGGCATACGGTGTTTATGTTTGCTACTGCGGTAATCGTTGCTATGGGTGTTAGCGGTGGGCTAGAACGCTCTTGTAAAATTATGATGCCGGGTTTAGGTTTGTTGCTTATCGGACTTGTGGTTTATGCAGCTGTGGTTAGTGGTCCAGCATTTGGGCAAGCATTTTCTTTCTTGTTTACGCCGAACTGGTCGGCTTTAACCGGCGAAGCAGTACTGGCTGCATTGGGACATGCTTTTTTCAGTTTGTCGCTGGGTATGGGGATCATGATGGCGTATGGTTCTTATCTGGGCAAAGATGTTAATCTGATTTCAACTGCACGTACCGTAGTTATCCTGGACGTAATTGTGGCTATTTTATCGGGTTTGGCTATTTTCCCATTGGTTTTTGCTAATGGTTTACAACCAGGTAAAGGAGCTGGCTTGATTTTTGTTACTCTGCCGATTGCTTTTGGTAATATGACGGGTGGCACTATTCTGGGTGTATTATTCTTCATTTTCCTGACTTTTGCGGCATTAACATCGTCTATATCTTTGCTTGAGCCAACTGTAGAATTGCTTGAAGAAAAAACGCCTTTAGGGCGAAAATCAGCAACCTTACTCAGCAGTGTCGTTATTTGGGCGCTGGGTGTTGCGTGTGTATTGTCATTTAATGAATGGCAAAATGTGACCTTGTTCGGTAAAAATATCTTTGATTTGTTGGATTATTTTACCAGTAAGCTGATGCTGCCATTAACTGGTTTGGGTACGATTATTTTTGCTGGCTGGATGATGAATCAGGAGACTATCCGTCGGGAATTAAATCTAAGTCCGGCCTTATTTGCCGGCTGGAAATTTTTATGTCGTATCGTCATTCCTATCGCAGTAATATTCATCCTGATCTATGGCTTTATGGATTAAAATTACATATGGAATATTAGTAAAATAGCACTGATTTGATCAGTGCTATTTTTAATTGGCATTTAAAACAATATTACCTTACAGTAAGGCAAATAAATTCCCCACAAGTGAAGTATAAGGTTGGTTATAACAAAAAAGCTAATTATTTGCCAGACTGTCTAAATTAAACTAGTCTACATTTGTACGCCGGCCTGACGAGCTATAGTTAAACCTTGTTCAATACTCATAAATTGTGCGGGCTGTTTGCAGTCACGCATAACAATTTCACCTTGTCTAAACATAACCAGCTCATTAACGGCCAATTGTTCCCATTTTTCATTACAGGTTAGAGGCAAAGTTGTAATGACTGCAACACGATCGAATGGTGTGGTAACGGCCGAAAAATCTATGGAAACATCTTCATCAACCAAGGCAGCTTCCCCAAAAGGGGCCTGCCTGATAATGTAGAAAAGTAAAGTGCTGGCGTGTGCTATTAACCAGTCACCATTGGATAACATATAGTTAAACAACCCATATTGACGAAGTTCATGGGTAATTTCTGTTATTACTGCAAACAATTCTTTATCTTCAGGTTTATAGCGAAAACGCTGACGTAGTTGCTCCAGCAAATAGCAAAAAGCTGCTTCTGAATCTGTCGTACCGACAGGATTAAAAAATTCACCGCTGTTTATATTAAAATTTCGCAAGTTACCATTATGAGCAAATACCCAGTATTCACCCCAGATTTCCCTGACGAAGGGATGGGTATTAACCAAATGGACTTGTCCCTGTGTTGCCTTACGAATATGAGCAATGACGTTTTCAGATTTAATTTGATATTTTTGCACCAGATCTGCAACAGGAGAATGGGCGCAAGGCTTATCATCCTGCAATAAACGTACACCGTGCCCCTCAAAAAAGGCAATACCAAAACCATCTGCATGACTATCAGTCAAACCACCACGCAAACGAAAACCTTCAAATGAAAATACAATATCGGTTGGGGTATTGCAATTCATGCCCAACAGCTGGCACATTGTGATATCTCCTTAATTCATTCATAATATTTGTAATAGTAAAATTGAAGATAGATCTAAAATTGTAGCGAACAATCCAGAATACTTAGATATTATTTTACGTCTCAATCTACCATTAAATCATCTATTGATGTAACTTATATGGTTACATAATAATAGCTGTATCTAATTGGTGAATATCTCACTAAATTAGGATCAAATATTAAGATTGGATAAATAGCAATTGCATCTGCTTTACCATACTCTATAGTCATTACGATAAAAGCTGTTAACAAAGAATCATAACAAAAATTGATGAAGATAGTGAATCAAAATATTTGAGCACTAATAGAACAGTTTAAGGTTAGAAATAACAGATTACACTAATGGTTTGCTAAAGATTATTACTAAGTTATAAAGCATGAATTTCAATAATTCAAGAGACCAAACAATGCATTGACTTTGAATTGAATTTTTATTAGTAATATTATTATCTAAAATGAATATTTTAATTTTAAGTTAATATAATCATCGTGCAGCTAAAGTGTAAGAAAATTGAATATCATCAAGGTAAATTCATTTAGACTATTTATTTTTAAATATATAACAAATATTATCAGTAAAAATATTAACCAATAAAGTGTTGAGTTAAAAATGAATATTAATAATTTTTCAGCAAGTGTTGAATACCAACATTAATAATTTCAGTCAATATGCATAGATAAAAAACATATAGTCGGATCTGTAGTTGTGGTTGCAAAAGCAGGAGAAATAGTCTACCAAGAGGCAACCGGACATGCTGGGAAGGAACATCCAATATCAATGCAAATTGACTCACAATTTCTGTTATCTTCAGTTACCAAGCCGATAGTCAATCTAGCTATATTATGTTTAGCAGAAAAAGGATTACTTAAATTAGCAAAGCTCGTTACAGATTATTTACCTTATTTCTCTCCGAAATTAGAGAATGATCAGCAACCTGTTATGTTATTATTCTGCATCACTTATTGTAGAGTTTAACCTGTTCAATATGCTAGAGCTTTTAACCCACGCCATCAATTAGGATGATATTTGAATTGATGGCGTGGGTTAAAACTGATTTGCCTTACTAAAATATTTGTAAGGAATTTGATAAAATTAAAATAAACTTTGATTAAAATTGGGTTTTCATCACTTTAACAATAAAGCATTATTCACTACAATCACATTGCTGAGTATCATAGCAGCACCAGTGATCATTTGGTGTATTAAGTCAAAAATCGCTAGTGGAAAACTAATTAAATTGTAGAAAATTGCCTAAAATAAATTTTGTTTAATTTTATTATGGTTTTTTCGCGCAATATCAATGCTATCTGTCATTTAAAATAGATTGTTAATTATCAACGATATGATTGATAATTGTTAACCGTTGCAATACCAACATCTGTAGTAATTAAAGTGGGGACAATGCTAATTTCATCACTAACCATTGTCGCTCTATGATTACTTTTGGTATAACTTCTTTTCTGTAATTGGTAAATACACTTTTTTTATCTTGCATTGAAATCTCAGCGATAACTTTATGAGAATTCAATTGTTATCTATATCAATTGTGGTTTATTAATTGTCGTCGGTTAACATGATCATATTTAGTTCTGTTCGATGTAAATGCATTAATGACACACTCGGTTGAGATTTTTCCAAATTGGCAAACCAATTTCGTGTAACGTAACGACATATTTATCAATTTCATTTGACTCAGTCAATCAAATTATTTTCATGACTATCTATGATTGACATTAAACCCGAACCAGCATTCGACGCAATACTTTGCGCAATGTAGAGGTATAAATGGATTTTCAGCTTTTTTTAATATCTGGGTTTAATTCACCAATAATAATATTAACTTGGCAAACAACTAAATTATTTTCAACCGTGAAAAGAGTTGATTTTTGCTGTCAATGTAACCATATTAAGGAATTATTTTGCAGAAAGATGATGATGGTTGAAAAAGCAATGGATGTTAAGGATCAATTAACACGCTTTATGTTTGATGATTGTCCTGTACGAGGTCTGCAGGTAAATTTGCAGCAAGTTTGGCAGCATGTCGGACACAACAAACAATATCCGCGTGCAATACATCAGGCATTAGGTGAATTAACCGTTGCTGCAGTCTTACTGGCCAGTAATCTGAAGTTTGAGGGCAGTTTGATTGTTCAGGTACAAGGTACAGGTATATTAAAGATGCTGGTAGCAGAAGCAACTTCTTCTGCCACCTGTCGGGCTACTGCCCGCTGGGATGAATCCGCGGTAATCGACGAAAAAATAAATCTGGTAGATTTACTCGGTGAAGGTGGAATGTTTGTCTTGACATTACAACCTGCAAACGGGGAATCATGGCAGGGTGTTGTTGAGCTGGCCGGAGACAGTATTGCTCAAATGCTGATGAATTATATGGCCCGCTCAGAGCAGCTAGCGACATACATTTCACTTGCTGCTGATGAAGAGAATGCTGGTGGGTTTTTATTACAAAAACTACCGGAACAGCAAATTGAGGAAGATTGCTGGACAGAATTGACCGCCTTGGCTGAAACGATCAAAAGCAAAGAGTTGCTCCATCTGGATGCTAGCACTTTGTTGTATCGCTTATTTCATGAGCACGAAGTACGTTTGCTTGGTACTGAGCCGATTGAATTCGCCTGTACCTGTTCACAAGCTAAAGTGAGTGATATGTTATTACTGTTGGGCGGACAGGAAGTTGGCGAAGCAGTAGCCGAAGAGGGTAGTATTAAAATTAATTGTGATTTTTGTCATGCTAGTTATGTATTTGATGAAACAGATGTGAATACGTTGTTCGGTCAGGATATCGTACAGACAGCTCGGCAACAGAATCATTGAAACAGAATACAACAGGCAGCTAATCAATAGTTAACTGCCTGTTATTAATTTGTCATTGCTGTTTTTTTCAATTACTGCTGCATAATCGTCTCGATTGCACTGGTCGTTTTTGGAACTGAGGCGGTTAGTATTTCATTACCTGTTTCTGTGACCAGAATATTATCTTCAATACGGATACCAATATTATGAAATGCTTTTGGTATGTCATCTGCTGCTGCAATATATAATCCTGGTTCTATGGTGGTAACCATACCTGGTTGTAACAACAGAGACTGGCCATTACTATCAAATCGTCCACCGACATCATGCACATCTAATCCAAGCCAGTGACCTAGTCCATGCATATAAAAACGACGATAATGCTGTTGTTTGTCGATATTTTCTTCTAAACTACCTTGCAAAATGTGCAAATCAATGAGCCCTTCAGTTAGCATACGAATAGCATTAGCAGAGAGAGTTTGCCAGTTAGCTCCCTTAACAGTAGCTTCGATACTGCTTTGATTTACAGCTAAAACTATGTCGTAAACATCTTTTTGTGCGCTGGTAAACCGTCCGCTGACTGGAAAAGTCCGGCTGATATCACCGGCATACATTTGATATTCAGCACCGGCATCAATCATCAGTAAATCAGCTGCCTGTAACTGATCACTATTGCTGACATAATGTAGGCAACAAGCATTTTTGCCACCGGCTACAATGCTGTTATAAGAGGGATAACGCGCCCCATGAGACATAAATTCATGCAGTATTTCGGCTTCTATTTGATATTCATATTTTCCAGCTTTGGTTTTTTGCATCGCCCGAATATGCGCCTGTGCACTGATTTCTGCAGCAATACGCATTAATGACTGTTCATGGTTATCTTTGATTAATCTTAGCGGATCGAGGATAATTGCAAGATTAATCAGATTTTCTGGAATTACGGTACTGCCATTGATACTACGATGATGAGCAATCCTATTGACATCATTCCATAAATTAATGATTTCTGGATCTCGTTCTGGATACAAACCCCATAAAGCATACAATTGCCGGTGTCCCGGTAAGGCATTTTTTAGATGAGTGGTCAGTTGACAGATATCGTCGGCTTGATCGAAGCAGAAATGTTCGCGAGCAGCTTCTGGTCCGTAACGAAATCCATGCCAGATTTCAGAATCCGGATCTTTTGGGCGACACAATAACGTAGCGGATTGTTCTCTGCCATTCAGGATCAGAGCTGAATCCGTTTCAGGAAATCCAGTCAGATAATGAAAATAACTGTCCTGCCGGTATGGATATTCAGTATCGTTACTGCGACGTCGTTCTGGTGCGGCGAAAAGTATAGCTATACCGTCTGTACCTATTTTTTCCAGTACTGTCTGACGACGCTGGTGATAAACAGATATGTTATTTTCCATGGTGAAATTCCCCTAGCAAGTTACGACGAACTAATTGAATTTTTCTGGCCAGCCATAGTGCACATAGTGCACCAAGCAAATCAGCGATAGCATCCAGTATATCGCCATTACGTCTAGGCAGTTGTGTTTGAATAAGTTCACTGATGCATGCCCACAACAGTGCTGAGGCCAAATAAGACCGCAGAGGAATGGTGATATTATTTTGCAGACAGATTTTGGCCAGTAGCCAAAATTGCCCGAAAAAAAGGCCAAAGTGACAGATTTTATCGAAGTGAGCAATCGGTAAAGGATTATTTCCACTAGCCAAGAATAAAAAATATATACTGGCTAAAAACCAGATAATAGCTAACAGTAACCATTGATTTAACCATTCTGGTTTCACACTGCACCTTCTTCATTTGCCCATTGCTGACAGAGAGCCGCAAGACGAATAAATTTTTTACCTCTGGTCTGAAAAATTTGTTCCCAGTCTTGTACTGTTGATAGTGAAGGAGCGTCTTCAAGACAACATTCATTCAACCAAAAATCCAGTATTTCAGCACATTCACCAACTGGTGCAGTTCGAAACAATTCAGTAATAGCGTGCATGTTGCGAAAAATTGCGAGAATAATGAAAACAGAATATATAAAACGGGCTGGTATTTAGTCAGCCCGTTTTGAATTTACTCAATATCTAACACTGCGGTTGTGTAGACGTTCTGAACATCATCAAGATCTTCCAGTGCATCTAACAACTTCTGCATTTTTTCTGCATCAGCTCCGCTTAGCTCAGTTTCATTTACTGCACGCATAGTCACTTCACCATCTGCAGCCTGAAAACCTGCTGCTTCCAATGCTTCTTTTACTTGGCTATGAGTATAAGGTTCTGTAATCACTTCCTTGGATCCATCTTCGTGAGTAATTACATCTTCTGCACCAGCCTCCAGAGCAGCTTCCATTAATGCATCTTCATCGGTTTCTGGTCCAAAGAGTAAATATCCCTGATGTACAAACTGGAATGCTACCGAACCATCAGTACCCATATTACCGCCATGCTTATTGAATGCATGGCGCACGTCGGCAACTGTACGAGTTTTATTATCCGTCAGGCAGTCTACCATTACCGCAGCACCACCAATACCATAACCTTCATAACGTAATTCAACGTATTCTACACCTTCTAGATTACCAGTACCTTTATCTATGGCTCGTTGAATATTATCTTTAGGCATATTGGCATCGGTCGCTTTATCCATAGCCAAACGTAAACGTGGATTCGAATCAGGATCACCGCCACCCAGTTTAGCAGCAATGGTGATCTCTTTAATCAAACGGGTAAAAATCTTCCCGCGCTTGGCATCCTGCCGACCTTTGCGATGCTGGATGTTAGCCCATTTACTGTGTCCTGCCATATAAAAAATCCTTCTTAATTTATTGATTTAGGGCATAAAAACAATACCAAAGTAATCGACTTTGGTTAAAGCATATGCCATTAAATAATTGAAATATGGTTGTAATTTTAACATATTAGCTTTTTGTTGAGTAGAGTAACTCTTTACCATGTCTTAGTAAGTACTTGCCTTAAAGGATTCAGGTTTCATAATGCTGAATAAATAATCAGGTTCGACAAAGATCGGCATGTTAAAACTATTTTCTACTCTGCAAACAAGCCTTGTATCCTTTACTGTAATAAAGATTACTGTGCCTCAAAATGAGATAGTTAATGATTATTGCTAATTATAATTAGATCGCAATAATGCTATTTGAAATCCAAAATTAGTGATTAAAAATACATCAATTTTAATTGATTATATTGATATTTTTTTAGCGAACGAAAATCGATATGTAATCTGATTACTTATATTTCTAATTGTGTACAGTCTACTAATTATATTCAAATTTAACATAAGTAGCAGATGTATTTGAAATATTTTCTTATTCATAAGGCTTATTGATGTTTTTGCCTTGAAACTGTTCCAATCCACCCTTATGTTAAAGCAACAACAATTAACCTTGGCTATTTGAGAAAATCATGAAACAGACACATAGTTTTCAAACAGAAGTAAAACAACTATTGCAATTAATGATTCATTCTTTATACAGTAATAAAGAAATATTTCTGCGCGAATTAATTTCTAACGCCGCAGACGCATGCGATAAATTACGTTTTGAATCATTGCATAACGCCAGTTTGCTGGGTGACGATACTGAATTCAAAATTACAGTTACTGCCGATGCAGAAGCACAAACCATTACCGTTGAAGATAATGGTATTGGTATGAATGAAGCTGAAATTATTGAACACCTCGGTACGATTGCTAAATCAGGTACCAAAGCTTTTTTGGAAAAATTAACTGGTGATGATAAAAAAGATGCCAATTTGATTGGTCAGTTTGGTGTTGGTTTTTATTCTGCCTTTATTGTTGCTGATAAAGTAACTGTGGAAAGTCGCAAAGCTGGTAGTGATGAAAATCAGGCTGTGCGATGGGTAAGTGCCGGTGATGGTGAATTTACCGTTGAACAGATCAGTAAATCCAATCGTGGTACCAAAGTTATTCTGCATTTGAAAGAGGAAGAAAAAGATCTGCTGTCTGACTGGACATTACGTCGAATCGTTACCACCTATAGCGATCATATTTCTGTGCCCATTTACATGAAAAAGGCTCCTGAATATGATGAAGAGGGTAATGTTAAAACTTCGGACGAATTAGAAGTTGTTAATCAGGCACAAGCATTGTGGCAACGCCCTAAAAATGAAATTACTGACGAACAATATCAGACATTTTACCGTCATGTGTCCCATGATTATGATGATGCTTTAGCATGGACACATTTTCGTGTAGAAGGACGCCATGAATATACCGGATTATTATATCTACCCAAACATGCGCCCTTTGATCTGTATGAACGTGAACCAAAACATGGCGTACAATTGTATGTAAAACGTGTATTTATCATGGATGATGCTAAAAAGCTGATGCCAACATATTTACGCTTTATCCGCGGTGTTATCGACAGCAGTGATTTGCCATTAAACGTGTCACGCGAAATCTTGCAAGAAAGCCGTGATTTGGATGCCATCCGCTCAGGCAGTGTTAAAAAAATATTGTCATTGCTGGAAGACTTGCAAAAAAATCAACCAGAAAAATATGCTGAATTCTGGAAGGTATTTGGTAATGTATTAAAAGAAGGTATTGCTGAAGATTACAGCAATAAAGATAAGATTGCCGGATTATGCCGTTTTGCTTCTACTCATAATGACAATGCTGATCAAAATGTTTCACTGGCCGACTATTTGGGCAGAATGAAAGAAGGTCAGGACAAGATTTATTACATTACTGCAGATAGCTTTGCCGCTGCTAAAAATAGTCCTCATCTGGAAATCTTCCTGAAAAAAGGTGTGGAAGTTTTATTATTGACTGACAGAGTAGATGAATGGGTAGTTAATAGTTTACCTGAATTTGATGGTAAAAAACTCGTCAGCGTAGCGAAGGGATCTCTGGATTTAGGTAATCTGGCTGATGAAGAGGAAAAAGCTGTTCAGGCCAAAACCGAAGAAGAAAATAAAGAAGTTGTTGAGCAAATTAAAACTGCTTTGGGGGATAAAGTTGACGCAGTGCGCGCTACTGCTCGTCTGACTGAAAGTCCGGCTTGTTTGGTTGTCGGTGAACATGATATGAGCCAACATCTGGCACGAATGCTGGAAGCGTCTGGTGCCGGTGCACAGATTCCACACACCAAACCCACGTTGGAAATCAATCCTGATCATCCGCTAATCAAAAAAATTGCTGCAGAACAGGATAACGAACAGCGCACTGAACTGGCCGAATTGGTTTATGATCAGGCATTATTGGCCGAAGGTGGCAAGCTAGACAATCCGGCTGCCTTTGTAAAACGCATGAATCAATTATTGTTAACTATGAACCAGTAAACAAATTTTTTGTATAAACTGCCCGTAACAACGGGCAGTTTTTTTATATTTTACTCACATCAGTAAACTATAAAAATTGTTTCTAGATCATCAGTAACAGTTAGGTATATTGATTAATGTGGATAAGTCGTTTGACCTTGTTTTTTTCTAAGATAATTATGCAGACTGTACATTAAGATTAAAAATAAGATAAAAGGTATCCCAAATACGAGCGTAGCATGAAAAATAGGTGTAAACCATGTAGTAATCAGAATACTAATTATTGCGAATAAACCCGCTAAACTAATAAACGGAAAGCCGGGTACACGAAACTTAATGTGTTCACCTTGACGCTGCATATGTATACGAAAGCCCAGATGCGAAAGAAATACTGTTCCCCAGCTAAACAAGGCACCAAACATGGACAAAGCAATCATAATGGGGAAAGCAGTTTCAGCATTAACCACATAAACCATTGCAGCTACAGCAATTCCGGCTGAAGATAAGGTTAGTGCATTTAGTGGTACGCCATTACTTCTAACCTTACCAAGCACTTGCGGAGCTTCTCCGGCACGCGACAGACTAAACATCATTCGCGTAGCAATATAAAGCATACTGTTCATAGAAGACAATGCAGCTACAATCACAATAAAGTTCAGAATACTGTCTGCAAATGGAATGCCAACGATTTGCATCACGGTAACAAACGGGCTGGTGCTATTTTCTTTAATTAATTCCTGCCATGGAACCAGCATAACAATCAGACTTAAGGCAAGCAAATAGAATATAAATAATCGTGCCAGCGTCCCTTTAAACGCTGTTTTTACCGCCTGTTCAGGATTGGTAGCTTCACCAGCAGCAATAGCAATCATTTCAATACCCAAATAGCTAAAGATCGAAATAATTACGCCCGTCCAGATTCCAGAAAAACCGTGCGGAGCAAATCCACCACCTGCAAAAAGATGTTGTTCGATTTTACTGATATTTCCGTAAGTAAACAGTACCCCAATCCCAAGTATCACAAACACCAGAATGGCAAATATTTTGATAGTAGAAAACCAGTATTCCACCGATCCAAAAGCCTTAACACTATAAGCATTAACTGCAATCAGACTAAATGAAAATAAGCCGATCCAAATCCAAGAATTCACATCTGGAAACCAGAACTTCATGTATTCAGCAATTGCAGTCACTTCCGTACCCACAGCTAAGACAATACATGACCAATAACTGTAGCGCACCAGAAAACCGGCAATGGGGTGTATATAAAATTCAGCGTAAGCGCCAAAAGAGCCGGAAGTAGGATGTTGTACCGTCATTTCTGCCAGACAACCCATTAAAGTCAGGGCAATTAAACCACCAAGAGCATAACTAATAATCACAGCAGGACCGGCAAAACCGATTGCAAATTTACTGCCTAAAAATAGTCCGGTTCCAATTGCTCCCCCTATAGCAATCATACTCATCTGTTTGGCAGAGAGCTTTTTATGTAATCCCGCCTCACGAGACTGGATTTTATCGAAATTACCCATTTTTTTCCTTTAATATTCAGCTATCTGATTTATTATTTACTATAAGCAGGTAAAACCTTTTATTTTGCAAATAAAAATCACAATTTGTTATTATAATAGCAGCACAACCGTAAATTAAATTGATGTTGATGAATTTTTTTATTACATAATTCTTAATATAAGCCTCATACAAGCAATAACTTTTAGCTAAATTTTTATCTTTCAAAGCATAAGCATAATTTAGTAATAAAATTGAGTCGTCAAGAGTAAATTTTTATGTAAATGGTTTTTATGATAAATAGACGATAATATCGATTATAAAAGTATTTTCTTTAATCAAGCTTTGATAGTAACTATTAATAATTTTTCCTATTTTTTTTATCAAAATAAAGCTAACCCTATAGATGAATATCAATCAATAATAATTGAATATTTAAAATATAAGCCAATAATATAAACTAAATTTATGGTTAATAGAGGAGGCAATAAAATCGAAACTATTGCTTTTCCTGTTAACAATATTCTTCGTAGAGAATTAAAATAATAAATCAATAAATATTTAAACTTAGGAATTAACATTGATTAAAAACAAATGTTGATTAAAAAAATCAAAAAAATTGGCCTGACAAATAAATTATCAGTAAAACCATTATATTATTAAAATAAATTAACCTAATTATGATAAAAATAACATATTAGTATTAAGCAATTTACTTTTTTAAAAGCTGAAATAACTTATAAAATAGAATACATGCATTACTAAATGATTGTGTTGAATTAACAAAATATATAAAAGAGGAGCAGATAAGCTTAAGCATTCAGTTTGAGACAAATAATTTGCAAAGTTAAATATATAGATATTTAGGTTAAAAAAAGGTATAATTTATTAACATTAATCATTGGTTTAATTTGTAATATTTGTATAGTGAGTTTATACATAGGGGAGTTAATTCATGATTAAAAGCTTTAAGCATAAAGGACTTGAGCAATATTATCTCACTGGAAACACCGCAGGAATACAACCTTCGCATGCTACAGAATTAAATATAATACTTACGGCTTTAAATGCTGCCAGTGAGCCTACGGATATGAAAGCTCCTATCTGGCGGTTACACCCAATGAACGGTAATTTTCCAGATCACTGGGCGGTGATAATTAATAGAAGCTGGAGATTAGTCTTTAAATTCAACGAAGATGAAGTCGAAATAATAGACTATCAAAATTATAATCTGGAGAATAAATATGCATAATCCTTGTCATGCAGGCGTTGTTTTAAAAGAATATCTTGGTGAAACCAATATTAGTGATGCAGCAAAACATTTAGGCATCACAAGAGTAACATTGTCGCGTATTGTCAACGGAAAAGCAGGTATAAGTGCTGAAATGGCAGTACGACTAGCCATATTGTTAGATACCACACCAAAATTCTGGCTGAATATGCAATTAAATTACGATTTATGGAAAGCTATGCAGAAAAAGCATTATCAGGTAATACCCTTACGTAAAGCTTAATGCAAAAAAAACGTATGAATTTGAGATAACAGATAATTTAATAATATGATAGCATAATTTTCTTAGTTTATTTAGATTAAACCTAATTTGATAGATCATCATGTTAACTATAAGTTAATTGTTTGTATCTTTCAAAAATATTTAGTAAAACATTTTGTTCATAAAAAACACAAGTTTTAATCAGTCACTTTAATTGCGGATAGTAAAACAATTTATGGTCTAAAAGCTATAATAATATTAGAAAAATATTTATTCGAATGGTATATAAGAACTTATTAAATCTAGCAAAAAAACTCCAAGCGAATTACATGTACAAATATTTTCAATAGAAAATCAGCTATTAATATATTACTAATCAAGGTAATTTATCTATATAGGATTTGACTAAAAGAATGATTGATATTATAGAATATATTCATAGTTCCACTTTATTGAATCATAAATCTTTAAATTAATAAAGGTGGCCATTTGTAGATTATTTTATGAACAAAGTAGGGTTTCTGTATGATAAAGTGGTCTCAAAAATGTATTTTCAAATAATTAAAATTGAATGTGGATGCAGGTTAAATTGATCATTATAATTGAAATACAATAAATTAAAATCTATGAACATGATTTTGAATTATAAATTAGTATTCAGCTTCACATATTTGTTTTTCTTTTAATTCTATTAATAAAGGTGTCTTTATCGTTCAATTGTGTAGATATGTTGTTATTGTAAAATATGGCGTTATGAAATTTGAACTTGACTTACTATAGCATAAATATGCGAAAAATATAGATTGAAAAAATGTTTTTTATTTTTGCTCAGTTCTCAGGTAATGTTGGTTGTAAACTGATGTACAAGTTAGCGATAGTTACAACAAAAGGTAGATGCTAACTATTAATAATTATGAGATGGTACTGTTTTGAATTATGTATCGCAGAGAATCCATATAGATTTAAAAAATCTGTTACGGATTTACACAACATGAATTTGTTACCAAGAAAATTATTTCGATTTTATGCGAACAGAAAGCTCTAGAATAGTCTAGAGCTTTAATGTTCTTATGCTGATAAGATTGGTTATGCAATACCGATAAAGATGATATTTCATGGCAATTCTATATGGGCATTACTTTTATGTTGGCAAGTAAACTTAATAATTGTTTAAATGTATATATAAAAAATATCGATAAATCAATAGATTGATCCTATTTATGTTAAAAAGCATCGAAAAATAAATAACCATTACACTAAATTTATTTAGTTTTAAAAATTAGCAAATCAATATAGTATAATTCATCAGGTTAATTTAAATGGCTTATACACTTGCCTACGTTAAGGTTTGGTAGATATATAAAGTACCGATAAATTTAATGTTTAAGATTAATCAATTGCGAGGATAAATATTTATCTGCTTTATTGCTAGGAATGATGATAATTTAGTTTGAATCTAAATTGTGGTGACTGGTAGCAACAAAGGATAATTTTAGAATTTGATTTATGTTTATACTATTCTTTAGTTGGTAAGTTTTTTATTAATGTCGAAAATGTGATTATTTCTAGGTTATATATCGTGAAAATTTGAATAAGCTTTTCGAGTATAGATAGAGGTTCGTTGTAGATTTGGGAGGATAGTGTGCTAAGGTCAGTCTGTTGGTTAAAATTTGGATTTTCTCACATGAGTATATGGCTGGAGGGGTGGGCTATTTCTTTGTTGTAAATCTATAGTACATATAAATTTGATAATTTATGATATTAATAATTTATACTTAAGAAATGATAAAGTGGTAAAGAGCTTGATCAAAAATCCGATCAGGTATTTTTGATCAAGTTATGATGGCGAAAATGAGTTAAGTAACTTGTCTGCGAGTCTGAAATTGTGGTTGAGCCCATTGCTGAGTTTGCAGCACTTCTTTCAAATGCTGGACTGCTTGCCAGATATCGACACTACTCAAGTATAAGGGTGTAACACCAAGTCGAATAACTTCTGGTTCACGGTAATCTCCAATTACACCGCGAGCAATCAAAGCTTGTACAATCTCATATCCATGAGGGTGACGAATGCTGACATGGCTGCCACGATGGTGATGCTCACGCGGAGTGATCAGGGTAAGATCAAAACCGCTACACTCCTGTTCAATTAGCTGAATAAGTAAATCAGTTAAATGCAGTGATTTTTTTCTTAGTGCCTGCATATCAGTTTGCAGGAAAATATCGATACCACACTCTATCAAGTTCATGGAAACTATTGGTTGGGTGCCACAAAGGAAACGGCGCACGTTGCCAGCTGGGGTGTAGTTTACCGCCATATCAAAAGGTTTGGCATGTCCCCACCAACCGGACAAAGGTTGATTAAATGCCGTCTGATATTGGCTATGTGCCCAGAGCATCGCCGGCGCACCTGGCCCGCCATTGAGGTACTTATAGGTACAACCAATAGCGAAGTCGCTATCAGAGCCGTTCAGATCAATGGGAACAGCACCAATAGAATGACATAAATCCCAGATAACTAGTGCACCATGTTTATGGGCTAATTGATTAACAGCAGCCATGTCATGCAGATAACCGGTGCGATAATTAACATGCGATAAAACGATCACGGCTGTATCATCGGTTACGATGTCCGGCAATGTAGTGGGTTGATCAATTAGTTTCAGTTCATAACCTTGATTAATCATTGCCATGAACCCTTCAATCATATAGAGATCAGTTGGAAATGAATCTCGTTCGGCAATAATAACTTTACGGTGATTGTCTTTTTGTTTTTGAATACCAATAGCGCTAGCCAGCACTTTAAACAGGTTCAAACTGGTGGTGTCAGTGACGACAGTTTCATTATCATTTGCGCCGATTAGTTTACCTATTTTATTGCCTAATCTTACCGGCAAATCCCACCATCCTGCTTTATTCCAGCTATTAATCAGATCGGTGCCCCATTGCTGATTAATCACTGCCAGAGCTTTTTCTGCGGCCTTTTTGGGTTTCGCACCTAAAGAGTTACCATCCAGATATATAACCTCTTGTGGTAATTCAAACTGATTTTTTAGTGGAGCCAGAATATCGGCGGCATCCCATTGCTGACATTGTTCTAGTGTAATCATTTTGTGCCGGTTGAATTTCAAAATGAATAGTGTACTGAATTGTTGCCAGTTATGGCGAATAAAATTTAAATTAATTTATCCGAATATTTATCTTAATCAATCTGTGTCAAGATAGATAAAATTTTATTGCCGCCCTGATTTATATAACATTAATATTAAATATTATTCTGTTGGCTCCCGATTTTAAATATCTGCACTACTATACCCATTATCAGAATGATGGCTGCCAGTATACTGGTATATATTACTTCATACTTATAAGTTCCTTCAATAATCATGATAATTATCGAAGCTATAATCAGCCCGATAATCAGATAAGTTAGCCATGGAAAACACCACATTTTAAATGTCAGTGTTTGTCCTTGTTTTTCCAGTTTTTTACGCAGAAATAATTGTGAGCAGCTGATAGCAAGATAAACATACAGGGCAATCGTACCGGTAGATGTCATCAGTACATCGTAAACATCCATTTTGGCTGTAGCGGTCAGATACACGGCAAATAGGGTAAAGATGCAGGAAATTAGCACGCTAATTTGCGGACTACCATTTTTCGAGGTATAGGACATTACCCGATGAGCATCACCACGTTTTGCCAGTGAATATAACATGCGCGAGGAAGTATACAGGGCTGAGTTAAAGCAGCTTAATACCGAAGTAAGAACAACAAAATTGACGATATGGCGAGCCTGAGGAATCCCCAGTGAGGTTAGTACTACACTGTATGTTCCCCATGTGGCTTCGTTCAGCCGTGGGTCGTTATACGGAATCAGACAAACGGTAATAAAAATCGAACCAACATAAAACAGGATGATACGCCAGACAACCGATTTTGTGGCTTTACGAATTTCTGTAGCCGGATGATTGGATTCTGACGCAGCAACAGTAACAATTTCAGCACCAATATAGGCAAACATGACACCCAGTAATGCTGTTACCACCGATGATGATCCTTTGGGCATGAATCCCTGATCGGTTAGGTGTGACCAGCCTTTTGCCTCTGCCTGACCCCAAGGCCATAAATGGATAATAGCCAGACTGCCTACAATGAGAAACAATACAATGGCGACTACTTTGATTAAAGCAAACCAGAATTCAAATTCCCCGTAATTTTTAACATCCATCAGATTGATAACAACCAGAGCTACGGTTACTGCCAGCATATAGCTCCAGATGGGAAATACAGGAAACCAGTTATTAAGAATTTTACCGGCTACATAGGCTTCCCAGCCCATGAGCAATGCCCAGAAAAACCAGTATAACCAGCCAATGCTGAAACCTGCCCAGCGGCCGATAGCAGTATCGGCATATGTGGAAAAAGAACCGCTATCCGGATGAGCTACAGCCATTTCTCCTAACATGCGCATAATCAGCATGACCAGAAGACCGCCGGCACCATAGGCAAGAATGGCTGCGGGTCCTGTATGGTAAATTACAGAGCCGGAGCCAATAAATAAAGCCCCTCCGATCACGCCGGCAATAGAAATCATAGTCAGATGGCGTGATTTAAGTCCGTTTTTCAGTGTGGATGATGTGCTCAAATTAATTCTCCTTTGGAAAGAGTAATATCAGACTGAAACACCTTTAGCTGGCTGAATTCAGTCAACAATGTCCCATCCTGATTTATGCAGTGCATTCAGGATTTTTATAATTGTGAAGAAAGCGGCAGCGAAGCAGATTATGGCTGCCGCGGATTCAGGAATTACTGGTCAATGCCGGCAAGAAGTACATATTTAATTTCAACGTAATCTTCTATACCGTATTTAGAACCTTCCCGACCAAGACCGGATTGCTTGACGCCGCCAAAAGGTGCTGCTTCGTTTGACAGCAGTCCTGTATTGATGGCTACCATGCCATAATCCAGATTTTCGCTGACGCGTACTATTCTGCCGATATCACGACTGTAGAAATAACTGGCCAGCCCGAATTCGGTGTCATTAGCCCAGCTGACAACTTCGTCTTCGCTTTCAAAACGAAATACCGGCGCCAGCGGACCGAAAGTTTCCTCACGGGCAACTTTCATGTCCTGAGTAACATTTTTCAGTAATGTAGGTTGGAAGAATAATTCACCGTGATTATCTGCGGTTCCGCCGGTAACGATTTCCGCCCCTTTGCCAATAGCATCAGTAATATGTTCCTGAACTTTGTTAACCGCACCTGCATCTATTAATGGTCCGACAGTTACGCCCTGATCCAGTCCGTTGCCTATTTTCAGTTTGGCAATGGCCTGAGCCAGTTTATCCACGAATTCATCATATACAGCACTCTGTACATACAACCGGTTGGCACATACGCAGGTCTGGCCGGCATTGCGGAATTTGGAAATCATCGCACCTTCTACGGCTGCATCGATATCAGCATCATTGAAGACGATAAATGGTGCATTACCACCTAGTTCCATAGATACTTTTTTTACTGTATCGGCGCACTGAGCAATCAGTTTACGACCTACTTCTGTAGAACCGGTAAAACTGAATTTTTTTACCCGATCGTCTTCAGTTAATACTTTGCCGATTTCACTGGAGCTGCCGGTAATGACATTGACTACTCCGGGCGGGATGCCGGCACGCTGTGCCAGCTCAGCAATGGCCAGTGCAGATAATGGTGTTTGCGAGGCCGGACGAATAACAAAAGTACAGCCGGCAGCCAGAGCCGGAGCAATCTTGCGGGTAATCATCGCATTCGGAAAGTTCCACGGCGTAATGGCTGCACATACGCCGATTGGCTGCTTAAGTACCATAATCCGTTTGTCGTTTGACGGTGCAGGAATGGTATCACCATAAATACGCTTGGCTTCTTCTGAATACCATTCCAGATAAGATGCACCATAAGCGATTTCACCTTTAGCCTCAGTCAGAGGTTTACCCTGTTCAGAAGTCAGGATAATGCTTAAATCTTCCTGATGCTGCATCATTAGCTCAAACCAGCGACGCAAAAGATTACTGCGTTCTTTGGCTGATTTGGCTTGCCATGGTTTCAATGCAGCATGTGCTGCAGCTACAGCACGTTCAGCTTCTGCTGTACCCATACGTGGCACGTCTGCCAGATTGTTTCCGGTAGCTGGATTGATAACTGAAATAACCGCGCCATTATCGGCGTTTAACCATTGACCATTTATATAACACTGAGTTTTTAATAATGCAGAATCACGTAATTGCATAGGTTTCTTCCTAATAAACTGAAACAGACATGACAGGCTACCAGTAAATCAATTTACTGGATCAGCCTGCTGACAATGAATATTATTAAGCCTGACGCAAGGCTGTTTCAAGTATATTCAATGCTTCATCAAATACATGATCTTCAATAGTAAGCGGATAGAGACAACGAATTACGTTGTAATACTGTCCGCAGGTCAGAATCATCAGACCGTTTTCCAGCGCCAGTTGCTGTACTTTTTTGGTTCGTTCAGCATCTGGTTCTGAGGTGCCGGGTTTAACTAATTCAATAGCGACCATAGAGCCCGGTCCGCGTACTTCTGCAATAGACGGAATAACTTCTTTTAAATTGTTAAAGCGTTCTTTCAATCTGTTACCCAGAATATTGGCGCGCTCGCACAGTTTTTCTTCTTCGATAACATCAATAACTGCATCAGCAGCAGCCAGTCCCAGCGGACTGCCGGCGTAAGTGCCGCCCAGGCCGCCTACTACAGGAGCATTCATGATGGCTTCTTTGCCTACTACACCGGAAAGCGGAAAACCGCCAGCCAGAGATTTGGCAATGGTCATTAAATCTGGCTGTACGCTGGTCAGTTCGGTAGCAAACATTTTTCCGCTACGGGCAAAGCCGGACTGAATTTCATCAAAAATCAGCACGATTCCGTGTTCATCCGCCAGCTGGCGTAAGGCACGCAGAAATTCATTTGGTGTAACATTAAAGCCGCCTTCACCCTGAACTACTTCGATAATGATAGCAGCAACATCGCTGGGCGCCAGATGGCATTTGAAAATATTATGAAGACCGTGCAATGCATCTTCAATGCTAACGCCATGCAGTGCATTCGGATAAGGTGCATGTACGATATCAGCAGGGAACGGCCCGAAATCTACTTTATAGGGTGCGATTTTGCCGGTTAAAGCCATAGTGAGATTGGTACGACCATGAAAGGCACCGTTAAATGCAATTACACCACGTCTTTTGGTATAGGCACGGGCAATTTTAATGGCATTTTCAACAGCTTCAGCACCAGAGGTAACAAACATTGTGCGCTTGTCGCCGGCAATAGGTGCTCTGGCATTAATTTTTTCGGCAACCTTAGCATACAGCTCATATGGAACAGTATTAAAACAAGTATGCGAAAATTTCTGCAGCTGATCAGCTACTGCTTTTTGTACTTTGGGATGTAGATGACCAGTATTCAGGACACCGATTCCCCCGGCAAAATCAATATAGCGTTTACCTTCAGGGGTCCAGAACTCAGCATTTTTGGCATGATCAATATAAAAATCGCACATGAAGCCGACACCACGAGGTGCAGCAGCTAGTTGACGCTGACGAACATTGCTTATTTGACTCATAAATTTTCTCCATAAAAGTGTAGACCGGCCTAAGCAGGTTAATTCAATATCAACAAAATGATATGTGTTTTAAAAATATAATTAACTGACAGAATTGTTCAGTCTTATAATTGGCTTATGCGGTCAAATTACGGGATTAAATTTACACTGTCAAACTGAGTAAATATTCTTTTAACGAAATTTGTTAAAAAAATTTAATAAAAAATAAAATAAAATTTCTTTATATTGTATGTTATTAGAACCTAAAAATAATTATTAATAATATTTTGTTATTTAATTGCTTAATTTATACTTATACTTATATTAATCAAATATTTGCATACAATTTAGTGAAATAATCAAATACTGGTTTTAATGAAAAGTAAAGGTATCTATATGAAAAAAAGATATATTTATTAATTTAGTCTGAAAAATTGACACGATGAAAATGTCAGTTGATTAATGATGAATGCTGCTTTTATAACATTATTTAAAAGAGGACAGTTTTAATAATAAATGGACATATTGAACAATAATTAGGCAGAAAATAAATAAAACAGACATCATTGCATGTACAATTACATAAATCATATGATGACCAAAATTGACAGAAATCCCGTCCTGTAACAAACCGACCAGAATAATACTTTATAAGGGCAATTGTTAAACAAATGAGAATTTATATCAGTACAACTGAGAATATGATCCTGAAAATACAACAAGTGAGCACTAGCACTCTTGATTGATTTTGATTTTTATTGAACATTTCGAAGTAGGTTTAATTAACGAAACAATTATTGCAATTCCCACTCTCTTTTGATGTCTTCAATTGTTGGATTAGACTTTACTTTACCATTTACAAATACCAGCGGAGCAGCCATCGTTCTGACATGTTGAACTCTTTTAATCATTTGATTTATTTCTCTTTCTGTCATATTGTTTAAATCTGGACTAAAAGTGTAACCATTAATTCGGGTAGCAGGAATATTCTGATTATTTAATTCTGTGGCCAGATAATCAGCTATTTTAGCCTGTCGTGATGGACAATTTATGGGAGCCATAATGACAATACCATTGTTTCCGGTAAGGTTAATCGATATATCCAGAAAGCCATATTGATCAGTTCTGGATTTGATATCCTGAACAAATAATTTTTTTTCTTGTTTACTTTTATGCCATTGATAACCTGCAAAACATAGGGCAAAGGATGCTATTACTGTTAAAATGATTCTGTACATTAATCTTCCGCTTTTGAGATTATCAAGTTATTTGCAAATTTATATGCTAAATATCAAATTAGAACTAAGCTAAAATAAAATATGGCTTTATCAATAGATGTTGCATCCTTATGATTGTAAACTTTCCTTGTTTTATTGACAATATTTTGTATATAAATTTTCTTTAAAAAACAATGTATTCCATTTTAGTAATCTTTTTATCATGAAACCGTAGAGGATGTCTTTTTCCTTTTAAACGGTCAGATTAGTTCTGTAATCAGCTATCATTATTCTTTTCATGATAAATCTTGTTTATAGATATGATTTTCCCAATATTTTCTCTAATAAGAAAATATAGCATATTGTTGTTTTAGATAAATCATAGCTAGGTTTTATTTTTAGATTGAAAGGTTTATTTATTCTTTATCTATATCCGGTAAATGTTAATTTTTTGTTTAATTACCGTCTCATTAATATTTTCTAAACACATTCAGTAATGTTATATAAAAACTATTTTTTGATTTAAGTTTGCGTTGCAAGGGATTATCAGATAACTGCTAATCGCTGCATGACATTCACTAATTATATTGATCATCAATATCGGTTAACAGTAATTATTTAATCTCTAAATAATCTCATTTTCGTATTTTAAGCCATTACGTCCCAATTCGGAGTGTTTAACACCGTCGCATGCAACTGACTCATTGGAAAGCAGGGCTGTGTTGATAATTAAACTAACATTACATAGTTAAGTTTTTCGCCAACATCCACATTGCGACCAAATCTTCAACTATTTAGCGCTTTTAGTGACAGCATCTTGAGTGTGTTCAGTAATATTGGCTATTGGCCGCATATATATCAAAGGATTTACGCTAACACCCGCATCCATACCGTTAATAATATCAATTTGCAGATAGTTTCTTAGAATTTTGCTACAAACAGGTTGTTGACAGCGCTTTGCACATAACTACGATTGGTGCAGAAACCGGTTTGTCGGGTATTGTGGAATTTGGAAATCATGACGCTGCTTACCGCTGCATCAATATCTGCATCATCGAAAACAATATATGGGGCATTTACTCCTGTTCCATGCAAATTTTTTCCTGAGAATGCTCATTGCGCTATCAGTTTTCATCCAACTTCTTTTTTTAAGCATTCTGAGCGACAGTGACCGCAAGTAAAGCTTCCATGGTACTCATTTTCGGAACATTAGCCAGTTTTCACCAGTTGGAGGATGGGATACGGGCATGACTTTTTCATTATCTGCGTTTTACCATTCACCTTCAACGTAGTGCTGGGTTTTGAATAACTTCGAATCATGTAACTGCGTTTTATTTTCCTAGAATAGCACTATTTAAACGTTTACAGCTCTTATACGATAATATGATTGTGCCGAATAATTGAGGGAAAATTTTTATTTGTTAATACAGTTTTTTGGCGATGCGAATTTATTTCTCACTAAAGTGCTTTATTTATACTGATAAGAGTTGTTTTACGATAAGCCGATAGCCGGTTCTGAATCTTGTCAGAATGATAATTACAGCACCGATCATTGATGAACCTGTGAGGGCGATTTAATTGTTGATGGCGGTGGTTGAATAATCAGGCACAAGATAAAAGATAACGATACCATGGCTAAAGAAATGGTATAGATACTCTGATGGCCAAATCTGGCTGAAACAACACCTTGTAACATACCGGCAAGAATAATACTGCATGAAATACAATTATTAAACAAAGTAGAAGCTATACCAGTACGGCCAGGGAGAAGATCCTGAAAATACAACATGCCTATGCTGGCAACGATACCAATAAATAATCCGTTAAGTAGTTGTAAGGCAAAAAATAGTTTTGTATTTTGAATAAAGACCATACCGGTAAAGAATAAAATACCACATATAACGGCAAAACAGATCAGATTTTTATTACCGAAACGGGGAACGAGCATACTGGCAATGAGCATGGCCGGGATTTCTATCGCGGCGGCCAAACCCATAAGTTGTCCTGCCAGAGAGGGTGAAGCGGGAAGTATTTGTTTTACATATAAAGGCATGTCTATCAGATACATCATATTGGCTGTGCCCATAAAAATTGAGGCTAGAAATAACATAATGACATTTTTATTAGTAAATATCGGTTCGGACTGGATTTTTTGAACTGCTGTCAGTGTTTTATGACGTGTTAAAGGGAAAAACCAGAAAACGATCAGTAAGGCAATAGAGTACATGGCCGCGGCAATAATATACATGGGAGTAAAGCCATATTTAACGGCCAGCGCAAAGGAAAGCGGGGGGCCAATCACCCAAGCCAGTGATAACTGTGCGCGAAGAATACCGTTGAATACAACCACATTGCCACCGGTGTCATCTGTATACTCGCGTGATGCAGCAAAAATCTGAGGCATTGCTGCTGAGCTTAATGCGGAAAAGAATATTCCCACACTAAAGAGCACCCAATACTGACGCGAAAAAGCAAAGGTAATGCAATTGCCAATGCCCATTAGGCAACAAAACAAGATAATATTACGTCTAATTCCTTTTCTGTCGGAATATTGTGCCAAGAGAAAACTAACTGCTATACCGGCAATAGCATTAACGGAATAAAAGAGTCCAATCAAATATTCATTAACTTTTACTTCTTCGGCTAAATAACGACTTAAAGTTGGCGACTGTAAAGCTCCGGCAATACCAATGATAAATGCGCCGACTAAAAAAGAGCCGAGAATGATAAGTGGCTGCTGATGTTTTGCTTTATTGGCTTTCACACTAATATTTCTAATTTACAAAAATACTTTATAGCATAAACTTGCTATATTGATTAGTTCAAAGTAGGTGAAATTAAACGCTTTTTTTATCAAAAATTTTTTATAACTGTTGATTTTATTAATTAAAATTTAAAGTTAATTTAGCTACTAAATTTATGTTTTTATTTTAATTTAACGCATATATTATTTCTTTTCACTAGGTATTGCACCCGTGACGGTGTACTTTTTAAACTATAAATACCATTTTTTTATCGGGGTATTCTTAAAACTGCTTTATCCCAATGTAACGGGATAATTTGCCTAAAAAAGTTTTATAACTCTTAGCTTATGATCGCTTGGTGACGCCGGACTAATATTTAAATCAAACCATATTGTCGTAAGACATAAATTATCTGTTCCTTGCTCCAATGATTGCTGACAGCTAATGTGAGTAAGGCCAAAGCAGTTTCAATATTACATTTACCGGCATTAATGACGCCTGCTTGTCTTAAGGCATGTCCCTGAGCGTAAATTGAGGAGCTATTGCCCTGTATTACCTGACTAATATTCAGAATAGGAATGTTATTTTGTCCAATTTGTTTAATGGCGTGCATTAATTGCGGGTTATTTGGAGTATTACCATTACCATAACTTTGCAGAATGATGCCATCGGGCGGGTTGTGGGTTAGGCTATAAGCAATCATGTCAGCATTGGCTCCGGGTGCTAAGGTAAAACAATGAATGCGAACGGCCGGATCTATTTGATAAGGTATTGAACCAATCATCTGTAGAGAGTTGTCACTAAATTGTGTATCAGTCCAGCCATTTATTGCTGACCAATGAGCCAGTGAACCAAAATGTGGATTGGCGAAGCCAGCAGTTTTTTCTGTACTGATTTTGCTGCTACCGATTGCTGGCCATAAATGCCCGTCAAACGCTATTACTGTTTGTTGCAATGCTGGTAAAGTGAATGCTGCCAGAGCAGTGCGCAGATTAAGATAAGCATCGCTTTTTTCTGCTGAAAAGGGATGTTGTGCGCCAGTTAAAATAATGGGTTTATGCAGTTGAGGGCGTGCCATTGCCAATATATTGGCGGTATAAGCCATGGTATCTGTACCATGCAAAATTAATATACCATCATGGTTATGAATCTGCTTATCCAGCCATTGAAGCCATTTTATCCAATCTGACAGGGTGACAGCAGAAGAGTCAATTAATGGTTCAGCTACAAACCATTCATAACTAAGCTGGTCGGAAAATTCCTGTAACACGGGGGCTACCAATGTCGCCAGATCTGTGGCCGGTGCCAGTCCAGTTGCAGTGGGCTTCATCCCAATGGTGCCACCAGTATAATAAATTGCCAGATGTTTGTTGCTGCTCATAACTTTTCTAGTGTCGGTTTGATTTTTGTAGGGGGTAGCATAGCATAAATGGGTTTTGTTTAAAGCCACTTGCGCGTACAATAATAAATTTGTTTATGTCTGAAATATAATCATGATTCGTACTCGTTTTGCTCCCAGCCCAACTGGCTTTCTTCATATAGGTGGTGTGCGCACGGCATTGTTTTCGTGGGCATTTGCGCGCAAACATCAGGGTAAATTTGTGTTGCGTATTGAGGATACTGATCTGGAACGTTCCACTGCAGAATCACTAAAAGCTATTTTGGATGGTATGCATTGGGTAGGACTGGATTATGATGAGGGTCCGTTTTATCAGACAAAACGTTTTGATCGGTATGCTGAAGTTTTACAGCAATTGATTACTGCCGGGCATGCTTATTATGACTATACCAGTAAAGAAGAGCTGGAAGCGATGCGACAGGAAGCTGAAGCTAAAGGTGAGCATTTTTGGTATGACCGTCGCTGGCGTCCTGATCAAGGTAAATCTTTACCACCAGTACCAGATGGTATTCAGCCTGTAGTACGTTTTAAAATGCCTCTGCAAGGTGAAACCACATGGAATGATCTGGTTAAGGGAAAAATATCAATTGCTAATCAGGATCTAGATGATTTAATTATTGCTCGTGCAGATGGTACCCCTACTTATAATTTTTGTGTTGTTGTGGATGATTACGATATGGGCATAACTCATGTTATCCGTGGAGATGATCATGTTAACAATACACCTAAACAAATTAATATTTTGCTAGCGATGGGCGCTGCTGTACCAGAATATGCTCATTTGCCCATGATTCTAAATGAAAAAGGCGCTAAGATGAGTAAGCGCCGTGATGCTGTGAGTGTGGTGGAATATGATCAGCAAGGCATTTTGCCGGAAGCGTTGTTAAATTATCTAGCCCGTTTAGGTTGGGGGCATGGTGATGATGAATTTTTCACTATGGCACAATTTATCGAATGGTTTGATCTGAAAGATGTTAGTCCGTCTGCCAGTCGATTCGATCATGAAAAATTATTGTGGTTGAATGCGCAACACATTAAAGCCAGTGACAACAATCGTCTGGCAACACTAATTTTGCCACGGCTACAGCAGTACGGTGTCAGTGAGGTAGAACAACCAGCACTGAATGAAGTTATAGCACTGGTTAAAGACCGTGCTCAGGATTTAAATCAGTTGGTAGATGAATGCTTGTACTTTTATAAGAAACTTACGCCTACTGAACAGGAACTGGCTAAACATTGGGATGCTGATACTGCAGCGCGTATGCAACGTTTTGCTGCTTTATTGCAACAATTGCCACAATGGGATGCAGAAAGTATCCATGCATTGTTTGCTCCTTTTTGTGAGGCGGAAAAGATTAAAATGGGAAAATTGGGTATGCCTTTACGTCTGGCTGTTTGTGGTACCGGTAAAACCCCTTCAATTGATCAGGTACTGGCATTGATGGGCAGAGAGGAAGTTTTACAGCGATTGCAGCATAGCTAAATTGTTTACTCGATATTGTTTTAAAGCCATGATTGTTATCACATAATCATGGCTTTAATTTTTGTGATCTGCTTTGCCTAAGTTGACTACATAGATAAGTATCTAGTATGAATTTTGAAATTTATTTTCGATTAACACTATCCGAGCTACTCCCCTTAAATACTAAGTGAATGATTCCCTTTTCTTATTGGTTTTCTGTATGGTGGTTTCACATTCATGTCATCAATAAACTATCTATTTGGTATCATATTGTTTAACAATGAATTATATTTTTATAAATATTTAAAACGGTAAATACCATATTGAATGGTGATGCATGCGTTAACTCTGGAAGGCTTGATAGATCGGGAAGAATGACTTAAAAGTCTAGTTATTTAAATGATTATAATCATTAATATAATGATAAATTCCGATGATTAACAATCAGGCGAGATTAAATCACTACTAACCAAAATTTTTGTAGCGATAAAATGTTATTTCTATGATGGATCAGACAATGTTTGATTTTTGTTATCAAAGTAATTATATTATTAATGACTATGACTGAACTTGAAATTTTGATTTGCTAAATGCAAATAATAGTAAGTAATCGGTCTTTTTATTTTGCTATAATTAGAGTAAATATTCGATTTCAAGCTGAATTGTATTGGGTTTAATTAAGTCGGAAATCTCTTTACTTTTGCTAACGGAATATTTGCTGCGTAATAATACCGCTCGGTATTATTGTCGTTACTAATCGGGTGTGGCAAAATTTGCACCGATTTGGATGAATGCAAATGAATATAAAAACTAATTTATCACAACGAATTGTTGTTGGAATGTCTGGTGGTGTGGACTCCTCCGTCACAGCATGGTTGCTCAAACAGGGTGGCAATGATGTGCGTGGGATTTTCATGCAAAACTGGGAAGATGACAATTACGATGATTACTGTTCGATAAAGCAGGATTCACTGGATGCAGTGGCTGTAGCTGATCTGATTGATATGGATATAGATATAGTCAATTTTGCCAGTGAATATAAGGAAAATGTTTTTGCCTATTTCCTGCAGGAATATCAGGCAGGACGCACTCCTAATCCGGATGTGCTATGCAATGCCGAAATTAAATTTAAATGTTTTCTGGAGCATGCCTTGGCTGGTGGTGCTGATTTGATTGCAACTGGCCATTACGCACGTAAAGAAGTACGTGATGATGTCCATTATCTGCTTAAAGGCAAAGATAATAATAAAGACCAAAGCTATTTTCTCTATCGCCTGCAACCTTATCAACTGGAACGAGCTCTGTTTCCTTTAGGGGATATGGATAAATCCGCTGTGCGGGTGTTAGCGCAGCAAGCAAAATTACCTACAGCACTTAAAAAAGACAGTACCGGTATTTGTTTTATTGGTGAACGACCATTCAGGCAGTTTTTACAGCGCTATTTACCCACTAATCCTGGAGCAATGGTAACCCCAGAGGGAAAGGTGGTTGGTGAACATGAAGGATTGATGTACTACACGCTGGGGCAGCGTAAAGGGCTAGGTATTGGTGGCGATGGTGAGCCGTGGTTTGTTGCCGGTAAAAATCTTCAGTCCAATGAGTTATTGGTGGTACAGGGACATGATCATACCTTGCTTTATAGCCACAGCCTGATCATGCATGATTTGAGTTTTACTACGCCAGAACGACCACCGGAAGGACGGTATGGAGTAAAAACACGTTATCGTATGCCGGACGCGCAGGCAACATTGCGCTATGTGGATGATGATTGTGCCGAGTTAGTCTTTGAGCATGCTCAATGGGCGGTAACACCGGGACAGTCGGCGGTACTTTATAATGCTGATGTATGTCTGGGTGGCGGTATTATTCATGACACAGATGCGCACAGTATTCAAGTTAATTAATTTTTTACAGACGGCTTGGAGTTTGCTGTCTTCCTAATCTCAATAATCTGGTACTTATGTATTTCAACAGTAATGATTACCATACATAATAACGATGCCGGCATTATTGCAAAGGAATAAAAAACCTATGGAAAAAATCTGGTTACAAAGTTATCAAAAAGGGGTACGGGCTGAGGTTGATGTACGTGCTTACTCATCCATTATTGATGTATTGCACACCAGTGTGAAGAAATTTGCTCATCAACCCAGTTTTTCTAATTTTGGTGTTACGCTTACATACTCTGAAACCGCTGCGTATGTAAACCAGTTAACTTCTTACTTGCAAAAAATTCTTAAGCTGCAAAAAGGTGAACGTGTTGCCATTATGATGCCCAATTTATTGCAATATCCGATTGCTGTATTTGGTATTTTGCAAGCCGGTGGAGTAGTGGTGAATGTTAACCCATTATATACACCTCGTGAATTAGCCCATCAGTTGAAAGATTCAGGAGCGACAGCCATTGTTGTGCTGGAAAATTTTGCTCATACTTTGGAAAAGGCTTTATCGCAGACAGCTATTAAACAAGTTATTGTAGCTACGATGGGCGATATGCTTGGCTGGATTAAGGGTACTGCCTTTAATTTTATGCTGCGCAAGGTTAAAAAAATGGTTAAACCCTTTAATATTCCAAACGCCATTAGTTTTCGTGAAGCTTTATCGCAAGGTAAGAAACAACGCTTCACCCCTGTTCCATTGGCTCTAGAGGATTTAGCCTTGTTGCAATATACCGGCGGTACTACAGGCATAGCCAAGGGCGCAATGCTGACCCACGGTAATATTGTTGCTAATATGCAGCAGGCAGGAGAGTGGATTAAAGCAAATCTGGTCGAAGGTAAAGAAGAAGTGGTTACACCTTTACCTCTTTATCATATTTTTTCACTTACAGTGAATATTATGATTTTTGCTAAAGTAGGTTCGAAAAATATTCTGATTACCAATCCTCGTGATATCGGCGGTTTGATAAAGGTATTAAAGAAAAACTGTGTGACGGTGCTGAGTGGGGTAAATACTTTATTCAACGCTCTCATTCATCATCCAGATTTTGCCAAAATCGATTTCTCTCGTCTGAAATTGGTATTGGGTGGTGGTATGGCCACACAAAAATCTGTAGCTCAACAGTGGAAAGCCATTACAGGAGTACCAATTATTGATGCTTATGGTTTGACGGAGGCCAGCCCCGGTGTCTGCGCTAACCCGTTGAATAATTCTGAATATACTGGTACTGCTGGTTTACCGGTTTCAAATACGGATATTGAAATTCGGGATGAAAATGGTAAAGTGTTGGGCATTAATCGGGTGGGGGAACTTTGGGTAAAAGGGCCACAGGTAATGAAAGGCTACTGGAATATGCCAGAAGAAACAGCCAAAGTACTGGATGACCGTGGCTTCGTTGCCACTGGAGATATGGCCGAAATTGATGCAAAAGGCTATATTCGTTTGGTAGATCGGAAAAAAGATATGATTTTGGTGTCCGGCTTTAATGTCTACCCAAATGAAATAGAAGATGTTGTGGCCAGTATGCCTGGCGTATTGGAAACAGCTTGTGTTGGTGTACCCAACGAAAAAAGTGGTGAGGCCATTAAGTTATTTGTGGTTAAACGCGATCCGGCACTGACACGAGAAGATATTATTAGTTATTGTCGCAAATATCTGACTGGTTATAAGGTACCTAAAGATATTGAATTCCGTGATGAGTTACCCAAATCTACTGTGGGTAAAATATTACGTAAAGATTTAAAAAGCGAATAATGAGCTTGTCAAAAAACAGCTATCGTTCAGATAAACGATAGCTGTTTTTTTGCACCACAATTTATTGTGATCATTTTAGTGTCAGAAGAAAAAATATTAGAATATCATTGATAAACGCAGTCGCAAAAATTATTCCTTGAAAAAGGGGGCAAAGTACCATTATTGGGATGGTATAATTATTGGATTTACAATCAAATTGGCAAGGATGCCAGTTTCATTTATTCTATTTGATAATAAAATTGTCTATTATGATTCCTTTTATTTCATGCATAAATTTTATGTATGCGAGCTGAAAATTTTAAGTTGTGTAGGTATCGAATTATCTCCATATACATTAATTTTTAATCATTTAGAGTAAATGATAAATAATTAATTTACTTCTTGACTCTATACTCTTCACAACTCAAAATATCTTTATAAAATAGTTGATTCATTTTTAAATATAAAAAAATTAAAATTTCATATTTTATAAATATAAATGATATAAATAAAATTTTGGAAAACACCTAATGAAAAACATGAAAATTTTACTATTGCTTATCACTCTTAGTTTCTCTATGGTAAGTCTTGCTGATTGCGAAAAATGGATTAATCATTTACTTGAAAAATATCATTCTTCTCGGGAGAGTGATAAAGCAGTTTGTAAGATATGGCCTGCTGATGAAAGTAAAACAATTGTGGTTTTACCGTTTCCTAATGATATTG
>CAMLPN010000021.1 GCA_946481965.1 uncultured Neisseriaceae bacterium
CTTGCAATACAATTAAAGAAAAATATAAATAAAAATTTACTTAATAACTTGTAAACGTGCGACAATATTATGTCCATTTTTTCCTTTTCCTCTATGTTTAATTAAATAATCATGTATTTGCGGATATTCATCATAATCAATAATTATTAAAAAACCATAATATCAAGGTTTATATGGAGACTACACGTTTCAATCATTAGCAAGAGGATAATCAGAAGACGCCATTTTATAGTTCTTTAAATCAAACAGCGCATGTCCACATCCAGTATTTAATGTTACGGTATCTGATCAGTACTATTTTACTAATTTAGTATCAATTATGTATTCTCCCATTTTCATCAATGTAAAAGTAGGTTATTTTAGTTTGTTCCGATAGTAATCTATCATTATTTTCAATATCTAGACAGTTTTCTGATTCTATAATTTCAAAATTTCTATTTTTATACAAACGAAATCTTTTTTCAAATGAACATTCTCCTAGTGCTCCATCTACAACGATAATTTTATCTATAAAATTATAATTTCTATCAAAAATCTGCATTTCTATTGTAAATAAATTTAAATATGAATCTTGACTATCTCTATCTTCATATGCAAAGAGCAAAACTTTTAAATTTTTATCCAAATGTATTTCTTTAAAGAACTTAGCTTCACCTGTATATATTTTTCTATGATTAATCATACCATTCAATGGCGTATTTGATTGAAAAAGTGAATTCAATGAATGGTTTTCATCGTAAACAGCTTGATTATCATTGAAAAAATCTTTTAATGTATATTCAGGAGGTCCGATCTTTGACGAATATCCCTTAAATTCATAAAGAATTTTATTACTAAGTTTATCTTTAGCTTCAACTTGAAAAACCAATAAAATTACTACCAAAAAAATACAAATTTGTTTAATCTTGCTCATAAAAAAAACATTTACTGTTGAAATTACTAATTTTTGAGATAAATAATGATGTTTTGCTGATTAATACTAATGGTTAACAATTTTACCATAATTAACTTTTATCGTAGGTAATGATTTTATTGGTACGATTCCACCTATAAAAGTAACAGCATTATATTTTAGTTTCAGTGAATCTTTTTTTTTCAATTGTCCTTATTCAATGCTAAATCTCTCTATTTCACCACTATCATTAACGCTCAATAGAGTTAATTTTGTATGGTTATGGATTGATTGTTTTATTTTAGGGTTTGCTGCATCAACTTTTAAAAACCACTCATATTCTTTTACTTTTCTACTTAATTAACACAATGAGTCATAGTTATCCTTATTGAAATAGTATTATTAATTTCGCTTAATCTATTTATATCTATTTCCAGGTGTAATAGTATTTTGTATTTTTAGCGATATGATTGGCTACTTTGGCCAATAGTAAGGTAGAAATAATTGAGAGATATCCTTAATGTCTATAAGCACAATCATTCGACAAAAGTTGAAAATATCTTTGCAGCTAAAATCTTTGGTAAATATTAGTCTAAATAATACAGATAACTATAGAAAAAATGCCCAAACAAGCCATTTAGTTTAAATTGGATATTTCTAATTACTTAGTTATCTATTAAGCGCTTTATTTACTAATATGAATTGTGACTGAACCTTAATATTGTACCAAAAAAATAGTCTGCTTATTTTCTTTTTTATAACTCATTATTTTAAACTTAGATTAATTCTAAATAATTCAGTATTTGGTTTATTTGATATAAAATCATCGCAAAATCGAATCAGGATTGAATTATGCATGCTAGATTTTTGTTAAATAAATAATTTTTAGCTTCTGTTATAATTTACCTATTGTTTTCGATACGCACATCATTATGGCAGCAAATCAATCTATTCAGCCCTCCCCTTTTCTGCCAATCTTACTGGCTATTGCCATTTTTATGCAGCAGCTGGATGCAACTATTTTAAATACAGCATTACCAGCCATGGCGATTGATCTCGGACAATCTCCGTTGAATATGCAGTCAGCAATTATTGCTTATGCCATCACGCTGGCCATTATGATGCCATTATCGGGATTTTTGGCCGATAGATTAGGCTCTCGTAAGCTCTTTATGGGCTCAATGATTATCTTTGTCATTGGTTCGGTCCTATGTGCGGCCAGTACTAATTTGGGTTTATTAGTTGTCGCGCGTGTGATTCAGGGGTTGGGTGGCGCAATGCTCACGCCGGTTGCCCGGCTGACTATGATGCAGGCTTATGATCGCTCTAAGCTGATTACCGTCATGAATTATGCTCTCATGCCTGCCCTTATTGGTCCTGTTTTAGGACCAGTTATTGGTGGATATCTAATTGTTTATACCAGCTGGCACTGGATATTTTTGTTAAATGTTCCTATTGGTTTGTTAGGGTTAATAACCACTTGGCGAATCATGCCTGATTTCAGTAAAACAACCGAACATTTTGATGGTTTAGGCTTTTTTCTATTTGCTGCCTCCGCCTTTTGCATGACCTTAACTTTTGAAACCATTTCTCATTTCAATAATTTTCTGTTTGGTATGATGATGGCAGCCGCAGGCATTGGAGCCATGATAGCCTATCTAATACATGCTCGCCAAAATAGTCTTGCTTTATATCCGCCCCATTTAATTTTGGTACGTACGTTTAGAGTGGGGCTAGCTGGTAATCTGGTTAGTCGCTTAGGTATGAGTTCCTTGCCATTACTCTTACCTTTATTGTTTCAGGTAGCATTTCATTATGATGCTGTCACATCTGGTTGGCTACTAACGCCTCTTGCTTTAGCTTCTATTGCTGCAAAACCTTTATCCAAACCACTGATGAATCGTTTTGGCTATCGCAATATCTTAACTTATAACACTCGAATTATTGGCGTACTGATAATGTGTCTGACTATATTTAATGCCCAGTCTCCTCAATGGTTAATCTTGCTTTTTCTATCCATTCTGGGTGCCTGTAATTCTGTTCAATTTACCAGTATGAATACTATTATTATGGCGGATCTGCGTCCAAATCAGGTCAGCAGTGGAAATAGTTTGATCGCGGTAAATCAGCAACTAGCATTGAGTTTTGGTATCGCTATCGGTGCATTATTATTGCAAACATTTAATCGTATGGATTATTTTGCTCATAATGTTACAAATGCTTTCCGCATTACTTTTATCATTCTGGGTGTTTTCACCTTTTTATCCAGTTGGATATTCGCCCGTTTGCATCCTTATGATGGAGACAATTTACTGATTAGAAGAAAAGTAATGACCTCACATTAGTTTAATATTGCTGTTATTAACTTATGTTTAATATGAATAAACAGCCTGCTAAAATATAGCAGGCTGTTTAAATTAATCAGACAGCAAGTTAATGTGGCATATTATCACTGAGGTATACAGCAGGTTCAGAATGATCATATGGTAAGAGCAGATTCAGAATCACTGCAACGATGCCACCCATACATATTGGATTTTGAAACAGTATCGGCATTTGTGCAAATACCTCTGGCTCAAAAGCTACCCCTAAGCCAAGACCAAGTGAAGTAGCACAGATAATGGCTTCACGACGACGGATGCCTGCTGTAATGATAATGCGTATTCCAGCGGTTACAATCAGGCCAAACATCACTACCATTGCTCCACCCAGAACAGGACTGGGGATTGTGGTAAATATTCCACCAATCCAGGGAAAAAGACCCAGCAAAATCAAAATAACGGCAATATATTTGCCGACATGACGGGAAGCAACACCAGTCATTTGGATTACACCATTATTTTGCGCAAAAGTAGTTAATGGCAAAGAACCCAACATGGTAGCAATCACAGAAACCAGCCCATCAGCCATTACCCCGCCACGCAGACGTTGGGTATAGCTTGATCCATCGACAGGTTGGTTAGATATCATAGCGGTTGCAGTCAAGTCCCCTACTGCCTCAAATACACTGAGCAAATAGATAGTGCCGGCGACCATAAACGCATGCCAGTCAAAAGCAAAACCATATTTAAATGGTATCGGAACAGTAATCAATGGCAGATTATGCAGATTAGAAAAGTCTACTATTCCCATAAATAAAGCGATGATATAGCCGGTTATTAAACCTACTGCAATACCGGCCATGCGCCACCATGGATTTTTAAAACAATTGAATAGTAATACGATAAATAATACCAGCGTTGACAAGCCCAGATTAGACCATGAGCCGAAGGTATGATTAGCTTTAGCAGCCAAACCACCACCATAATCTGTAATACCAACATGAATTAAACTCAACCCAATCATCAGTACAACAACACCGCTGACGGTTGGTGTAATCACTTTGCGTAAAAATGGCAGTAACCACGAAGCTCCAATTACCAAAAAGGCGCCCACAAATGAGACGCCTAATAAGGTAGAAATCATCGTATTTTCGTTCAAACCGCCCTGTTTCATTTCCAGTCCTAGAGCAATCATCACAGTGACAAACGAAAAGTTAACAGACTGAATAGATAATAGCCCAGAACCAATTACCCCAAATCGATGTACCTGAATATAGGTGCCAACACCGGAAGCGACCATGGACATAGAAACCATATATGCTGTCATTTCAGCATTTAGTCCCAGTGCACCGCCAACAACCAATGCTGGAGCAACCATCGGTACAAATAAAGCAAGCAGATGGGTTAATGCGCTTAATAAACTATTAAAAAAAGGAGGCCTATCCTCCAAAGCGTAGACCAGATCGGTGTGTTCAGCATCTGCGCGAACAGCAGAATTAGTGGTCATATTATTTTCCTTATTGCTTTATACAGGTAATATTGAATATAAAGCGTCTTATTTTAAGCCAGAATCGGGATACATTTCCAGTATACTTAGCTTAAAAATCAATTTTTTAAAATTGGTAAACTTTTCTTAGCGAACGATTTATCGAAGCTGACATTTTTTCCATAACGACAAAAAATAAGCTACAATTGTGACATTTTCATCCTCCTTGAAAAGGGATAATTATGTTGACAGGTAGCCTGGTTGCCATCGTAACGCCAATGCATCCTGATGGCAGTGTAGATTATGAAAAATATAAACAGCTTATTGACTGGCACATTGAATCAGGTACTGATGCCATTGTCTCAGTCGGAACTACTGGTGAATCAGCAACATTAAGTGTTGATGAACATTTAAAAGTGGTTCAGACAGCTGTAGAACATACCGCCAAACGAGTAAAAGTTATTGCTGGCGCTGGCGCCAACAATACACGTGAAGCCATTCATTTGTCACAAGAGGCAAAAAAAATTGGCGCCGACATGACACTTTCGGTGGTTCCGTACTACAACAAACCTAATCAAGAAGGTATTTATCGCCATTTTAAAACCATCGCAGAAGCAGTCGATATACCGATGATTTTGTATAATGTACCCGGTCGTACTGTAGCAGATATGCAACCGGATACTGCATTGCGTCTGGCTCAAATTAACAATATCGTAGCCATTAAAGAAGCCACAGGTAATATTGGTCGTGCATGTTATTTATTTAAACATGCTCCAGAAAATTTTGCAGTTTATTCAGGTGATGATGCAACCGCACTGGGTTTTCTACTGTGTGGAGGTCATGGTGTCATCAGTGTTACGGCTAATGTTGCTCCTAAAATGTTTGCTGATATGTGCCATGCCGCTTTGCAAGGCGATATTGCTACAGCACGAGCATTAAATGATAAATTGCAGCTGTTAAATACTGGCTTATTCTGTGAACCAAATCCGGTACCTGCAAAATATGCTCTGGCTAAACTAGGCAAAATTGATGCCTATTGCCGTTTACCTTTAATCGAAATAAGCGCAGCAGGACAGGCTACTGTAGAAGCTGCGATGCAAGAAGCCGGTTTAATTTGATTACAGTCTAGTTTGTTGTAGTAAATACACAGGAAATGGTCAATGAATTTAAGCAAGACTTTTGTTGTAACCTTACTGGCTGCCAGCCTTGCTGCGTGCGCCAGTAAGAAAGAAAATCTGCCGAAACTGGATTATCAGTCGGAAAATAAAAAAATCGTTCAGCTGGATGTCCCACCTGACCTGACCGATCCTAATCAGGGCAATAAATTTGATGTACCGGGTGGTACTCTGATTACCGGCACCGTGCGGGCCAGTCAATTGAATAATCCCGGCAAACAGACGGTGCAAAATAATAATGTTCTGACACCGGTAGCAAATATACATTTCCAGCGTGATGGTGGGATTCGTTGGCTGACTGTGGACAATAAGCAACCTGCAGAATTATGGCCATTGCTAAAAGCATTCTGGCAAGAACAGGGCTTTAATATTGATCATGAAGAGCCATCCATAGGTTTGATGCAAACTGGCTGGGCAGAAAATAGAGCCAAACTGCCTTCTGACTTTATTCGCGGACTGTTTGAAAAAATAGGTATCGGCGGGGTGTATTCCAGTGGTGAACGCGATATGTTTACAATTCGTATGGAGCGCAATGCCAAAGGTGGTACCGATATTTTCTTTAGCCAGAAAGGTATGAAAGAAGTTTATACCAGTAAGGAGGGTGACAGTACTGCATGGCAGCCTCGTCCTAATGAACCTGAACTAGAAGCCGCCTTTTTGGCTCGGTTCATGCAATATCTGGGTGCCGATGCTCAACAGGTAGAACAACAGGTTATTGCACAACAGCAAAAGCCTGATGAAAATGCAATGGCCAAACTTGATGGCAACAGCATTATTCTGATTGGGACTCAGGATCGTAACTGGCGCCGTGTTAGACTGGCACTGGATCGAGTTGGATTAAATGTGATTGGTGAAGATGCTGGCAACCATTTGTATTTGGTTGAAGTTGCTGCAGCAGAAGCAGCTTCGGTAACTAACCAAAAACCGGGTATGTTCA
Source organism: uncultured Neisseriaceae bacterium (assembly GCA_946481965.1). Lineage (GTDB taxonomy): Bacteria > Pseudomonadota > Gammaproteobacteria > Burkholderiales > Neisseriaceae > Snodgrassella. Next base: position 6,812 of record CAMLPN010000021.1, read on the forward strand.
GCAGATTGTTTGGTCGCAGCAAAAAGAAACAACAGGTTGAAACACATGTTCAACAACCTCGATTGGCCGTACAAGTCCTCCCCTTACAAGGTGGCGGAACTCGTGTAAGCCTGTATGATGAAACAGGTGCACCTTATCAGGGTAAAGATGCTAAAACTTGGCTCAAACAACTCACTCAGCAATTGCGCTAATATAAAAAAACCTGCACATGCAGGTTTTTTTATTAACGAATTATCGTCAATGATTATTAGTCACTGAATATAAATTTAATTAATTAAGCTTGATCTTATTTTTTCTTTCAAGTAAGAATTAAATCAAAGAACTTATTGTGAATTATATTAATATAGCTTGCTTAATATGAAAATATAATTTTGTCAGCAAATACTAATTACTGATTTCAATACTTATCGCTATTCAGCAATAGCAAAACAATATTACTGATCAAGTTATGTATGTAAATAGGTCTATATACAGTTCATTAATCACTACAAAATTTAAATTGGTAATAACAGAAAATATTTTCTTAACAATTTCTCTATTTATACCTCGATCTTTATGGCAAAGCATTTTTCTGACAAAAACATTTTTACTGAAATAACGTCTTTAAATTGATAACTTTCAACCGCAACAGTAATGAGCTGATTTACCTACCAGTAATCTGATGATGTATTGTAATTTTTTTGCTACCAATGAATTTTTGAGTGGTAAAAAATGCAGAAAAGTTATAGGCATATCTTATTTTTTCTATCTATTTTAATAATTTAACTACTAATTTGTTGTTACAAACTATAAGAAAAATTTGAATTTATTGTTATATAAACTCTGCATCATTTATACTGCAAATTATAAATACTGAGCAAAGCATTTAATTTCAGGCTTGTTTCTTTACCCAAAAATCAAGCTGAACACCAAAATATTTACTTATGACCCGATTAAGACTATTATTGCTAACCCTTATCTCCTGCACTGTCATGTTTATTGGCTGGCTTATTTTGGCCTGTCTTTACTGGATAGAAAACAAACGCGCTATTGCTTGTATTGGTTTCATCATCGCGTTTTTCAGTGTTCTTGGGCAAATCTCCACTTTAGCAATCATTTTGCGGGAAAGACAAATAGGGCGATCTGTAATGCCTGTTGATGTTCATTGCGATTCGGATCAAGTATAATTTCGACATTCATTACTAATATGCTACCCTTTTTACTACATCTGAGAGCACTTTCACGGCTAATTTCGATATGATGTAGATTCCTTTTTATCAACTAGGCAGCGCTGCCAAATAACTTTAGCAACCTGATTTTAATTTCTGATTTAAAAATATTGTCACCGATTGTATTGTTATGGATAAAATTGTACTTGCCAGTAATAATCAAGGCAAATTAACCGAGTTTCAACGTCTTTTTTCTAAGCTAAATATAGAAGTCATACCTCAATCTGCATTTAACATCCCTGAATGCCCCGAACCTTACATAACCTTTGTAGAAAATGCTTTGACTAAAGCGCGTCATGCCAGCCAATATAGTGGTCTGCCGGCACTAGCTGACGATTCCGGTATCTGTTCAGTGGCATTGCAAGGGGCTCCCGGAGTATTGTCTGCCCGATATGCCGGGGACAATCCTAAATCTAATAGCGCTAATAACGCTAAGCTTAATGAAGATTTAAGCCATTTTGCTGATAAAAATGTTTATTATGTTTGTGCACTGGTACTGGTTCGTCATCTTAATGATCCACAACCGATCATTGCTGAAGCCAATTGGTATGGTCAATGGCAAAGTCATGCTGCTGGTAGCAACGGCTTTGGTTATGATCCCCATTTTTATCTTCCTGAACATGAGAAGACCGCAGCACAAATGTCTCAGGATGAAAAAAACCGGTATAGCCACCGTGCGCAGGCGTTAAAAATCCTGCTAGCTAAATTACAGCAGTCCAATAACCTGTCGACAAGCAAATTTTGACAAAATTAATCAAGCAAAAATTTTTATTTCTATTGCTTTCAAATAAGGGGAAGAGGACGCAATGATCGAAAAAATATTGCTGATTTCGTTATTATTATGTTGGTTAATATTCTTTTTTTACTACTACACATCTACTTTAGAATTTGAATTAGATGAATTTTATGAGTATGTTAGTCGCGAGGAATATTTAAATAGCAAAGAGTATTTAAATAGCAAAGAGTATTTAAATAGCAAAGAGTATTTAAATAGCAAAGAGTATTTGGATAGTGAGGAGTATAAAAAATTTTCAAATTCCATTCCAGAAGAATATCGATTCCCTAATTATCACATTGCTTATCGTTCGATTGATATTGAATATAAAGGTCATAAAGGAACAGCGATGGTTCTTAATAATGATTTTGAAGATGGTAGGCATAATTTAAAGGTATATTTCTTATCAAATAATAATAAAGAATTGAATAAAGCATATGAACTTTATACATATCAATATGGTGATCAGAAATTACTAAGTATTTCCAGCGAATCTTCTGAAGACGAAGAAATAGGCGACAGATACATTTCTATTTTACTTAAAGATACTTTAAAGCCAAACTTTTCGTATAGTTATAGCATTGTTAAATTACCTTTATCTATAAAAGATAACGATAGATCAACAGCGTTGTATTCGATAGATAATGATGGAATTATATCAATAGAAGCAACCCATCTTAGCAGTTTTTCGATGATGGAATTATATAAACAGCAACATCCTATTCTTTCACTTTTTTTGAGAAACAATTAATATTACAAATCAATATTTTATTTTTTTATAACATTCATGACTGAATTTTCTGTATCGATTTCATCAATCTCTAAGCAAGACAGTAAACCATTGTTGCAGTCTCTACCACCTCTATCTTTATATATTCATTTTCCATGGTGTATCCGAAAATGCCCGTATTGTGATTTCAATTCTCATCAGTTAAAACAAGATCTAGACGATCAGGCTTATATCGCTGCCTTACTGGGTGATCTGGAAACTGAATTACCCCATATATGGGGGCGATCTGTACACACTATTTTTATCGGTGGTGGTACACCAAGTCTTATAAGTGCGCCGGCTTTGGAACAGTTGCTCAGCGGGATACGCGCTCGGGTAAATTTACTACCGGATGCGGAAATTACTCTGGAAGCCAATCCGGGTACATATGAACGTCAGCGTTTTGCAGCCTATGCTGCTGCGGGTATCAATCGCCTGTCTATTGGTGTGCAAAGTTTTGCTGATGATCTGTTAGCAGCATTGGGACGAATCCATAATCACCATGAAGCCTTAGCAGCTATACAAGCAGCCTTAGATTTGTTCCCAAAAGTAAATATTGATTTAATGTATGCCCTACCCGGTCAGACACTATCATCAGCTCAGCAAGATATCGATACTGCTATTGCTTCTGGCGTCCATCATATCAGCGCATATCAGCTGACAATGGAACCGAATACGCCTTTTGGTCATACGCCACCACCACAACTGCCCGATGATGATCTGAGCGCAGATATTGAAAGCACAGTTCATGCCACGCTACAGCAAGCAGGATTTGAACAATATGAAACTTCTGCGTTTGCACATGCTCGACACCAGTGCCAACATAATCTTAATTACTGGCAATTTGGAGACTATATTGGTATTGGTGCCGGAGCACATGGCAAGTTATCCAATGCAGCAGGTATTGAACGAACTACCCGCAGCCGTCATCCCAGAGAATATATGCAGGCCATGTTGTTTGATCCGCAAGCTGCAATCAATCGGTACGTTGTAAAAGCAGAGGATTTGCCATTTGAATTTATGATGAATGCTTTGCGTCTGACTAATGGCGTACCTACAGACTGGTTTCATCAGCGTACTGGTTTAACCATAGCTGAGATTCAACATAAACTTAAACTGGCAGTTAATCGCGGGTTGCTGGATGCTGATCCCCTATATCTGCGACCAACTTCACTAGGTAAACGATTTCTTAATGATTTAATGGCAATTTTTCTGGACGACTAATCTAAGTAGATAAAATTATCTCCTTTATAAACAAAAATGTATTATCAATATAACAGTAAAAGCAGAAATGCAAAAAAAACTAAATTAATAAAGATATCCTAATAAGCTGAAATATGATTTCTGGTAATTCGCTGGATTTATAACCAGATTTTTGAACTTTAGATTTAGCTAAATCATCTTGCAACTTTGCAATCATAATCACAATACAGAAAATCTGTTATCTTATCGATACAAAAGCATAATATGTAATAATGGAAAAGGTTTTACTTTTACTGATAACAAGGAGTCGTAATAATGAGCAAAAAGGTGATTCATACTGATAATGCACCGGCAGCTATAGGTTCATATTCACAAGCCATACAGGTGAACAATATTGTCTATTTATCTGGTCAAATTCCTTTACAGCCTGAATCCATGCAATTGGTTTCTGATAATTTTGCTGAACAGGCTCATCAGGTTTTTAAAAATTTGCGCGCGGTGGCAGAGGCTGCTGGTGGTAGTCTAAACCATTTTGTTAAATTAAATGCCTATCTGACTGATTTAAACAATTTTGCCACTTTCAATGAAGTGATGTCTCAATATTTTACAGCACCCTATCCTGCGCGTGCAGCCGTTGAAGTGTCTGCATTGCCCAAAGGAGCATTAGTTGAAGCTGAAGGTGTTATGGCTCTAGACTAATCTGTAAACAGACATTATTGAATTAATTTTTAGCAGCAATTTGGTAAATTTTGCAGTAAGGTAGTTGTTATGACGCAGTATGTAATTGGTGATATTCAGGGCTGTCTGGCAGAGTTGGAAGCACTTTTGGCAGAACTGGGCTTTAATTATGGTACCGATACAATATGGTTTACCGGAGATTTGGTCAATCGTGGTCCGCAATCGCTGGCAACGCTACGTCTGGTGCGACAGCACGACAATTGTATGCAAACTGTTTTGGGTAATCACGATTTACATTTACTGGCTCTAAACTATGGCTACGGTAAGCTGAAACGCGGTGATACCATTAGTGATATTTTGTCTGCTCCAGATAAAGATATTTTGCTGGGATGGCTGGAACAGCAACCTTTGCTGCTCCAGCAGGATGATTTCGTCATGGTACATGCCGGCATCTGGCCACAGTGGACAACTAAGCAAGCGCAAACTTTAGCTCATGAAGTTGAAAGTGTGCTACAGAAAACACCGCAGCTTTTTTTCAAACAAATGTATGGCAATAAACCTATTTACTGGAATGATACATTACAGGGCGAAGAGCGTTTGCGGTTTATTACTAATGTATTTACTCGTATGCGCGCCTTAACTACTACTGGCGAACTGGATTTTGCTTATAAGTCTACATTAAGCGAAATGCCATCTAATTTGCTGCCATGGTTCAAAGCCAGTAATCGACAGAATAAGGACAAAACTATTCTATTTGGTCACTGGTCTGCGCTAGGACTGTACCGTGACGATCATGTTATTTGTCTGGATACCGGTGCATTATGGGGTGGTAGTTTAACGGCATTGAATCTAGAGAACATGGCTACGACACAAACGGCCAGCCAAACTAAGTTAAATTTAGAAAATTTATGATTGATTAGTTAATTGACAAATAGATATATTCATAACTGTTGTCCGATAAAAATGTACTAAAACCAAGCAAAGCAAAACATTTGCTGTGTTAGGTCTTAATCATTTTCTTAATACCGATATTAATTATTTTTAAACTTAAAAAACATAAATAAATAAATCAATAAGATACCTCTATTGCATCCTTACCTAAGCCAAGTATTATTATCAAGGTAATTAATCCTAATTTAATTTTACATAGCAAAGGAAATACCATGAAAAAAGTACTTGTACCTGCTGCACTGTTGATGCTGGCTTTGACTGGCTGCGCGTCTAAAACTCACAAAACACCTGTAGCAAAAACCACCACTACTGTAACAACCCAATCTACCAAAACTGATGTACAGATTGATGGCAGAAAAGAAGTAGCTTATCTGTGTGGCAATGGTAGTGTTAAAAATCCTTTGCGTGTAATGTATGGTTTGCAGGGTCAGAATATTGTAGCGGCACAGGTAAGCTATCAGGGCGCTTTATCTCCAGTTTTAATGCGTGATACCAGTGATGTTAATTACAACACTTTCGTTTCACCACAAGGCATTACTTGGAAAGCTGCTTTGTCTAACAGCGATACTGTTGACAGAGTTGGTGCCGTTAGTCTGGTACAACCAGCCAGACAAATTGTTAACGGTCAGGAACAGATTGTTTCACAAATCGTAACTCAAAATTGTGTAATTGATGATGGTCGGGTAACCGTAGCACCGACTAAAAAAGTAAGAACGACTAAAACAGTAACAACCAAAAAAGTATACAAACATAAAAAATAATTCAGCATCTACTGTGTAATGGCAACCTTATAGGTTGCCATTTTTATTTGTCAGCATAATGACGTTGACCGACACCTTTTCTGATCCATTTAAAATATTTTTTCTGCCAATTGAATAATTAATCTTGAAAGACAGCCATTTCATCCCTATTTAATCGCAGTTAATTAATCTGACGGCCATCAATACCGTCATCAGCAAAGGATCCCCTAAAATGCAACAATTCGACGGCACCACCATCGTATCCGTCCGTCGCGGCGAAAATGTCGCTATAGGTGGAGATGGTCAAGTCACACTAGGAAACACCATCATTAAAGGTACTGCGCGTAAAGTACGTAAACTTTATAACAATCAGGTCTTAGCAGGATTCGCCGGAGGAACCGCGGATGCTTTTACTTTGATTGAGTTATTTGAAAGTAAACTACAAAAGCATCAGGGCAAACTGATGATTGCCGCTATTGAACTGGCAAAAGAATGGCGTACCGATCGTGCCTTGCGTCGACTGGAAGCCATGTTGATCGTGGCCGATAAACACAATACTTTGGTGATTACTGGCAATGGTGATGTACTTGAACCAGAACATAGCATTGCTGCCATTGGTTCCGGTGGCGCATTTGCACAATCTGCGGCGCGGGCTTTAATGGAAAACACTGAGTTAGAACCTAAAGAAGTGGTTAAAAAATCTTTAGAAATTGCCGGTGATATTTGTATTTACACCAATCAAAACCATACTATTGAAACCTTATAAATGTCGTGACGGTTTAACCAATAAAAAAACAGTCACTCATCAGGATTAGGACAAGATGACTACATCTGTAATGACACCAAGTGAAATTGTCCACGAATTGGATAATCATATTATAGGCCAGACACAAGCCAAGCGGGCTGTAGCAGTAGCATTGCGCAATCGTTATCGTCGCAGTCTGGTAAGCGAACCGCTGCAAAGCGAAATTGTGCCCAAAAATATTCTTATGATTGGCCCCACTGGCGTGGGTAAAACTGAAATTGCTCGGCGTTTAGCTCGGCTGGCCAATGCTCCTTTTATCAAGGTAGAAGCCACTAAATTCACAGAAGTGGGCTACGTCGGTCGTGATGTGGACAGCATTATTCGTGATTTGATTGAAATTGCGTTGAAAAACATTCGTAGCCAGACCATTGCTAAAAACCGAGATCGTGCACAGGATGCCGCAGAAAACCGCATTCTAGATGCTTTACTGCCTCCACCACGTTCTGTAGGTTTTGCTGGTGAACCGCAAGAACCGCAGCCAGAAAACAATACGCGTCAGAAATTTCGCCAAATGTTGCGTAAGGGTGAATTGGACGACAAAGAAATTGAAATTGAAGTTGCTGCTAATTCGGGCCCAACCATGTCTGTTATGGGTCCTCCGGGAATGGAAGACTTTACTAATCAGTTACAGGATATGTTCAGCAATATGGGTCAGGGTAAAACCAAAACCCAGAAAATGAAAGTGAGTAGCGCCATGAAACTTTTGCTGGATGAAGAAGCGGCCAAACTGGTTAGCGAAGAAGAATTGCGTGAGCGGGCAATCAAGTCTGTAGAACAAAATGGTATCGTGTTTCTGGATGAAATAGACAAAATTGCAACCGATAGCAGTCGTCAAGGCGCAGATGTGTCTCGTCAGGGTGTACAGCGTGATCTGTTACCATTGGTAGAAGGTACGACTGTTCAAACCAAATACGGTATGATTAAAACCGATCATATTTTGTTTATTGCATCAGGTGCTTTCCATCTCAGTCGCCCCAGCGATCTGATTCCAGAGTTACAGGGTCGTTTCCCGATCAGAGTAGAATTGAATAATCTGAGTGTGGATGATTTCAAATCCATTTTGACCACCACGCATGCGAATCTGACCCAACAGTACACCGCTTTACTAGGTACTGATGGTGTCAATCTGAATTTCACTGACGAAGGAATCAGCCGGATTGCAGAAATTGCCTATCAGGTAAACGAAAAAACCGAAAATATCGGCGCTCGTCGTTTGCATACAGTAATGGAAAAATTGCTGGAAGATGTTTCTTTTGAAACACCTCAAGGCGAAGTACCGATTGATGCTGCATATGTAGATTCACGTTTGCAGGATATAGCCGAACGTGAAGATCTGGCACGCTACGTGTTGTAATGAACAGCGGCTACGGCCGCTGTTACATTTTTGATTGCGATTTTTGTTTTACAAACAGTGCTTATATATTAAAATTTAAAAATTGTTTAATTGAGAAATTCCTAATCATGTGTCACATAACAACACATCATTTTCAGCCCTATATTCTTCAGTATTGTCCCACCAAAAGCTGGTGGCTCAAGCTGGCAATGACTACTGCAGCCACTCTAATACTGGCTATTTCAGCCAATATCAGTATACCCATCCAACCCATACCATTATCATTGCAGTCACTGGCAGTATTGCTTATTGGTGCTTGTCTAGGGCGTAAGCTTGGCTGTCTGGCTGTCTTAGAATATTTGCTATTAGGTGCGGCTGGCTTGCCTTTTTTTGCCGGCGGACATGGCGGTATTGGCGTACTAACTTCGGTATCGGCCGGCTATCTGTACGGTTTTATCATTAGTGCTTATATTGCAGGAATGGCAGCAGAAAAAGGTTACGACCGCTGTTTCTGGACTGGTTTACTCTCTTTCGCTCTTGCCCACCAAATTATTTTTGTTTGTGGCGTACTTTATTTAGCTAATTATAAACATATCAGTTTATCAACAGCATTTAATATTGGCTATCTGCCCTTTGCTGGCTTCGATCTGGTTAAATTTCTTATTGCTACTGTATTCATGTTTTACTTATGGCGAGGTACAAATCAGCAATATTCTTCCGATGATTGATATAAAGATTATCTTCAAGCCAGAATTAGAAATATTATCTTTAGCTTGCTAAGCGCAGCTAATCCAGATCTCCATATACGAATCGTTGATATTTTACTTGTATATTTTTTTCACATTTATAACGATATAACCAACAACTAAGGATTTTTAAATTCTGAAAATGATATGTTTAAGTTGTATTAAAACCAATTCATCACTGTCTGCACAAAATTATTTTTTTACAGATTATTTATTTAGTTTTGTATGAATATTCCCTAATCATTATCATCAATATTTTCAAAAGGTGAAACTTCTCCATTTTGGTTATTAATATCATTCTATTTAATTTACTTATAGTAAAAAAAATCCTTTATGAATATTGCAACCAGATATTTAAGTAATCATTAATCTGCCTAAATAGAACTGACAAAAACATTACAGGCTGGCTAATTAGCCAGCCTGTACAATATGAGCAACAGAATAGTTACAATGCAGCTTCATTTTGCTCGCCGGTACGAATGCGCACCACCTCTTCAACCGGTAATACAAAAATTTTACCATCACCAATCTTACCAGAATGAGCCGCAGCAACAATGATCTCAATTGCCTGCTCAACTCTGTCGTCAGGCAATACCAACTCTATTTTTACCTTGGGTAAAAAATCAACTGCATATTCTGCCCCACGATAAATCTCGGTATGACCTTTTTGCCGTCCAAATCCTCTTACTTCAGTAACCGTCATGCCGGAAAAACCAACGTCAGACAATGCTTCACGGACATCGTCCAGTTTAAACGGTTTAATAATTGCTTCAATTTTTTTCATACCAGCAATTTCCTTTTTCTTGTGCCTTTATCAACAAAACTATCATATACTTTTGCTAAACTCAATTAAACCTGTTGTTATGATACAAATACTCAGCGAATCGTTTGTTTTTCGCGTAAAATTACATTTCTTCCGTTTATCTTTATCCTTTCATAAGTGAGCCAAACTCATCATGTCCGATGTGCTTTCACTGGGCGGCGAAGCCGCACTTTCTCCGTTCCGTATCGCTAAAATACGTCAAAAAAGTTTACGATTACAACTGGATAATAATATTGAAATCACCAGTGAGTTTCGTTATTTTGTTGCTGCTAGATCAGCAATAAACACTGCTAATTTTCAAAAGCTGTTACAGCTATTACATGCACATGAGCTCAGCGAATCATACGCTGATGACAAGCAAATTTTAATTACACCACGACTGGGAACCATATCTCCGTGGTCATCTAAGGCAACCGATATTGCCCATAACTGTGGTTTGAATAATATTGAGCGAATCGAACGAGGTATACTGTATACTTTTTCCCGTACGCTTAGTCAGCAGGAAAAACAAGACTGGGCAGGTTTATTGCATGATCGCATGACTGAAAGTGTACTTTATAACTGTGCTGAAGCCAGTCAGCTATTTGAGCATATCCAACCACAAACATTTACCTCTATCAATATTCTTCAGGATGGAAAATCCGCATTAGAAAAAGCCAATCTGCAAATGGGATTGGCTTTATCTATAGATGAAATCGAATATTTGCTGCATAACTATCAGCAGTTGCGACGCAATCCTACTGACGTTGAGTTGATGATGTTTGCGCAGGCTAATTCTGAGCATTGTCGGCATAAAATTTTTAATGCTGATTTTGTCATTGATGATCAGCCTATGGCTAAGTCACTTTTTGGCATGATTAGAGACACTCATAAAGCCCATCCTCAAGGTACGATCGTTGCTTATAAAGACAACTCATCTATTATCAGCGGTGCCAAAATTGATCGGTTTTACCCACAGGCAAATCAAGAACAGCGATATACTTTTACAACAGAAGAAACGCATATTCTGATGAAAGTAGAAACCCATAATCATCCCACTGCCATTGCGCCATTTGCTGGCGCTGCTACTGGCGCCGGCGGCGAAATACGCGATGAAGGCGCTACTGGGAAAGGCGCTCGTCCCAAAGCGGGTTTGTGTGGTTTTAGTGTTTCTAATCTTCTTATCCCGCAGGCAATCCAGCCGTGGGAACAATATAGTGCCACTCAGTTTAGCTATGGTAAACCTGAACACATCAGCAGTGCATTGGATATTATGCTGGAAGGGCCTATTGGCGCGGCCGCATTTAATAATGAATTTGGCCGACCTAATCTATGTGGTTATTTCCGTACGTTTGAAGAACTATTCCAAGGCAACATGCGCGGTTTTCACAAACCGATAATGATTGCCGGTGGTATGGGTAATATTCAGGGTCAGCAGGTCTATAAAGACAATATTCCGGCAGGTGCTCTGCTTATACAACTTGGTGGTCCGGGGTTACTGATCGGTTTGGGCGGTGGAGCTGCATCCAGTATGAGTAGTGGCAGCAACAACGCCAAGCTAGATTTTGATTCTGTACAACGTGGTAATCCTGAAATGGAGCGACGTGCTCAAGAAGTCATTGATCGCTGCTGGCAACTGGGTGCAGATAATCCAATTATTTCTATTCATGATGTTGGTGCAGGCGGGCTTTCCAATGCTTTTCCGGAACTGGTTAATGATGCCGGCCGTGGTGCCATTTTTGCATTACGGCATATCCCAATTGAAGAGCATGGATTAACGCCATTACAAATTTGGTGTAACGAAGCTCAGGAACGTTATGTTCTGGCTGTCTTACCACAAAATTTAGAGCAGTTCTGTCAATTGTGCGCGCGCGAACGTTGCCCGTTTGCAGTTGTAGGTACCGCTACAGATGATGGTCAATTACAGTTACGCGATGATTTATTTGCCAATGATCCGGTTGATTTGCCATTGAATATTCTACTGGGCAAACCGCCTAAAGTAAGTCGTTACGATCAACGTGCAGAAATACCTGTCAGTCCATTTGATGGTAGTGAAATTGATATTCGCGAGAGTATTTATCGCGTACTACGCCTGCCGACAGTCGCCAGTAAACAGTTTTTAATCACCATCGGCGATCGTACTGTCGGCGGTTTAACTTACAGAGACCAAATGGTGGGTCGATTCCAAACACCTATAGCTGATGTAGCTGTAACCAGAATGGGATTCAATACCTTTCAGGGTGAAGCCATGAGCATGGGTGAAAAATCACCTTTGGCGTTGTTTTCCGGTGCAGCTTCCGGTCGTATGGCAGTTGGTGAAGCTTTGACTAATATAGCTGCCACTGATATTGGTGCCATCAGTAATATCAAACTGTCTGCTAACTGGATGGCAGCTTGTGGTAGCAAAGGCGAAGATGCCCGTTTATATGAAACGGTACAGGCAGTTTCTGAATTATGTCAGAGCTTGCAATTATCTATTCCGGTTGGTAAAGACTCCCTATCCATGCAAACCAGCTGGCAGGACAATGGAGCTGATAAAAATGTGGTTTCGCCATTATCAGCGATCATTACCGCTTTTGCGCCGGTAAATAATGTCCGTAAAACGGTTACACCAGAATTAAAGAATATTGCTGATACCTCTTTGTTGGCGCTGGATTTAGGTCAGGGTAACAGTCGTATGGGCGGCAGTGCTTTACAACAAGTCTGGAAAACACTAACTGGGCGAGCACCTGATATTAATGATGCGAACACCCTAGCCTCTTTCTTTACTATCATGCAGGATTTAATCAGTTCAGATAAAATTCTTGCCTATCATGATCGCAGCGATGGTGGTCTGATTGTCACTTTAGCTGAGATGATGTTTGCAGCCCATCTAGGTATGACCATTGATATTGCTTCATTGATTCAGCAAACTAATCAGCATAACCTCAATCAAAAATTACAGGATGCGGCAGTACGTAGCTTGTTTAATGAAGAATTAGGTGCAGTGATTCAGGTCAGAAATGAAAATATCACAGATGTTATCAATGCTTTCAATGCTGCCGGTTTAGAAGACACAGTACATATTCTAGGACAGATCAATTCTTCTGAACGTTTAATGATCAGTCACGGCAATACTGTATTACTGAATGAGCATCGGATAGATTTACAAAAAGCTTGGAGTGAAACCAGTTATCATATGCAACGTCTGCGTGATAATCCTGATTGTGCCGACAGTGAATTTGCCCTGATTGAACAGGATAAACAAACAGGCTTGTTTGCGCAGCTAACTTTCAATCCAGATGAAGACCCTGCTCTGCCCTATATCCATCAGAGTATTCAGCCAAAAGTAGCGGTATTACGTGAGCAGGGGGTGAATGGTCAGTTAGAAATGGCTGCCGCATTTCATCGTGCCGGCTTTAATGCCTATGACGTACACATGAGTGATCTGATTGCCGGTCGTTTCTGCTTAACGGATTTTCAGTTTCTGGCGGTTTGTGGTGGATTCAGTTACGGCGATGTTCTCGGTGCCGGAGCTGGCTGGGCCAAAAGTATTTTATTTAATGACCAATTGCGAGAGCAGTTCAGCAAATTTTTCTCGAATCAGAATACTTTAGCGCTGGGTGTATGTAATGGTTGTCAGATGCTCAGCCATTTGGCAGAAATCATTCCAGGTGCAGATTTATGGCCACGCTTTAAACGTAATACTTCTGAACAATTTGAAGCACGTTTGAGCATGGTAACCATACCTGATTCATCTTCATTAATTATGACTGATATGATCGGCAGCAGTTTGCCAGTTGTAGTCAGTCATGGTGAAGGACGAGCTGATTTCAGCCATCTGCATCGTACTGATGTACCAGCTGATCTGTCCATTGCTTTACAGTATGTAGATGGTCAAAATCAAATAACCACCACCTATCCGCTTAATCCAAACGGTTCACCGGCAGGTATTGCCGGTGTCAGCAGTCGTGATGGACGTGTAACCATCATGATGCCGCACCCGGAACGTATATTTCAGACTGCGCAGATGAGCTGGGCGCCGGAAAACTGGACGGAAATGTCTGGCTGGTATCGTTTGTTTGCACAAGCAAGAAAAGTGTTGAACTGATTCGTAGAAAAGGAATTTTAATGCCATTACTAGATAGTTTTACCGTTGATCACACACGCATGATAGTACCTGCTGTGCGCGTAGCAAAAAATATGCGCACCCCGAAAGGCGACGACATTACCGTATTTGATTTGCGCTTTTGTCAACCTAATCAGGCTATTTTGCCAGAAAAGGGTATGCATACACTGGAGCATTTATTTGCCGGATTTATGCGCAATCATCTCAATAGTGCCGATGTAGAAATCATTGATATTTCACCCATGGGATGCCGTACCGGCTTTTATATGAGTCTAATTGGTACTCCAGATGAAACCATGGTTGCACAGGCATGGGAACAAGCCATGCATGATGTACTGGCTGTACCGGATCAGAACCATATTCCGGAGCTGAATCATTATCAGTGTGGCAGTTATCGCATGCATTCACTGGATGAAGCTAAAAAGATTGCAGAAGATATACTAAATCATAAAATCGGCATCAATCATAATGAAGATCTGAAATTAGATGAGGCACTACTACAACACTAATCCTTTATCTGTGTAATAACACATTAAAAATAAGTCAATGATAAATCTGCCTAAATTTCAGGCAGATTTATTTTTTTATAAAATAGATATCTGTACACAGCTACTTTCAGACGCAGTTTTCAGTAAAGTTGAGCTGAAGAAAAATTTTACATTTCAATTTTACCAATACTAAAATTAGCAAAATCGTTTAGGAATCATAGTCATCATAACCTTAATTAACATTAAGGCGCATAATTAATAAGTTTAGAAAATTTTCAAGTCTTTTTTTTTAATCTAAAAACCGGTATATTGTGTTCAAAATAACAAGTGACCACTACATTTTGTGTTGTCACTATTTTTTCTGCTTTATTTCTGCACGAAAGAATCAAGAATGAATGCCGTAGCCAATCTGAAAGTAACCAAACGTGATGGAAGTTTGGAAGATATTAATCTGGATAAAATTCATAAAGTCGTTACCTGGGCAGCAGAAGGTCTGGATAATGTTTCCGTCTCTCTGGTGGAAATGCGTTCTCATATCCAGTTTTATAATGGTATTCGTACCGATGATATCCACGAAACCATTATTAAAGCTGCTGCCGACCTTATTTCAGTCGAATCTCCTGATTATCAGTATCTGGCTGCTCGCTTGGCAATCTTTCATTTGCGCAAAATTGCCTTTGGTCAGTTTGAACCGCCACATTTATATGATCACGTAACTAAACTGACCAATAAAGGCAAATATGATGCGCATATACTGCAAGACTATAACAAAGAAGAATTTGATCAACTAAATGGATTCATTGATCACAATCGAGATATGACCTTCTCTTATGCTGCCGTAAAACAGCTTGACGGAAAATATCTGGTGCAAAACCGAGTCACCAAACAAATCTATGAAAGTCCGCAATTTTTATACATGCTGGTGGCTATGTGCCTGTTTGCCCGTTATCCGCAATCAACCCGACTAGACTATGTCAAAAAATTCTACAATGCCATCAGTACATTTAAAATTTCTCTGCCCACGCCAATTATGGCCGGAGTGCGCACACCAACCCGGCAATTCTCTTCATGTGTGTTAATTGAATGCGATGACAGTCTGGACAGTATTAATGCAACCACCAGCGCCATTGTTAAATATGTTTCTCAGCGCGCCGGTATTGGTATCAATGCAGGTCGTATTCGTGCGCTTGGCAGCGAAATTCGCGGTGGTGAAGCGCAGCATACAGGCTGTATCCCTTTTTACAAAATGTTTCAGGCAGCAGTTAAGTCCTGTTCTCAGGGCGGAGTACGCGGTGGTGCCGCCACTTTATTTTACCCGTTATGGCATCTGGAAGTGGAGAGCCTGCTGGTGTTACGCAATAATCGTGGTGTTGAAGAAAATCGTGTCCGCCATCTGGATTATGGGGTACAGATTAATCGCTTGCTTTATTCCCGCTTAATTAAAAACAGTGACATAACACTGTTTTCACCTTCGGATGTTCCCGGACTTTACGATGCATTCTTCGCGGATCAGGATGAGTTTGAACGTCTGTACGAAATGTATGAACGTGACGAAACCATCACCAAACGCAGTATCCCAGCGGTAGATTTATTTTCTTTACTTATGCAGGAACGTGCCAGCACTGGTCGTATATATATCCAGAACGTCGATCACTGTAATACCCATAGCCCATTTAATCCTCAACTGGCTCCAGTACGTCAATCCAATCTCTGTCTGGAAATTGCTCTGCCGACCAAGCCTCTGAATGATATTAATGATCCGAATGGGGAAATTGCCCTGTGTACATTATCAGCATTTAATCTGGGAGCTATTAATCATCTGGAAGAATTAGAGGAACTGGCTGAACTGGCTACACGCGCCTTAGATGCTCTCTTGGATTACCAGAACTACCCTATTAAAGCTGCTGAAATGGCTACTATTAACAGACGTACACTGGGGATTGGTGTCATTAACTACGCTTATTATTTAGCCAAAAATAACGTTAAATACAGTGACGGATCCGCCATAGCATTAACTCATCGTACGTTTGAAGCCATTCAGTATTATGTACTTAAAGCTTCAGTGAAATTAGCTCAGGAAATGGGTGCCTGTCCCAAATTCAATGAGACTACCTATGCTCAGGGACTTCTGCCAATTGATACGTACAAAAAAGATCTGAATAAAATTTGTCAGGAACCCTTACATTTGGACTGGGAAAGCTTACGAGCAGATATTGTCAAGCATGGTCTGCGCAACTCTACCCTAACCGCACTGATGCCTTCTGAAACCTCCAGTCAGATTGCCAATGCTACCAATGGTATCGAACCACCACGCGGTCTGGTTTCTATCAAAGCTTCCAAAGACGGCATTCTGAAACAAGTTGTTCCGGAATTCGAACGTTTACAACATCAATACGAATTATTGTGGGATATGCCAAGTAACGAGGGCTATTTGCATTTAGTCGGCATTATGCAAAAATTTATTGATCAGGCTATTTCTGCCAATACTAACTATGATCCTCAACGTTTTGAAGGTCAGAAAGTACCGATGAAACAGCTCATTAAAGACTTACTGACTGCCTATAAATTCGGTCTGAAAACGCTGTATTATCAAAATACCCGTGACGGTGCTGATGATATGCAAACCAATATTCAGGATGATGGCTGTGCAGGGGGTGCCTGCAAAATTTAATGCCAATAGCAGGTGAAGTTTATTCACCCATTCCAACTGCAAATTACGAAAAGAGAAATATCATGGCCTGTGAACATCTGACAATGAACTACAGCACATTCTGTCAAAAACCTAACGATCCGCTTCAGGAACCTATGTTTTTCGGGCAACCGGTGAATGTGGCACGTTACGACCAGCAAAAATTTGATATTTTTGAAAAACTTATTGAGAAACAACTGTCATTCTTCTGGCGACCCGAAGAAGTAGATTTGTCACGAGATCGCATTGACTATGCTAATTTACCTGAGCATGAAAAACATATTTTTATCAGCAATCTGAAATACCAGACTCTGCTGGATTCTATTCAGGGTCGCAGTCCTAATGTTGCCTTGCTACCGCTGGTTTCCATACCTGAGCTGGAAACGTGGATCGAAACCTGGTCATTTTCAGAAACCATTCATTCTCGCAGTTATACGCATATTATCCGTAATATCGTTAATGATCCCAGTGTGGTATTTGATGATATTGTTCAAAATGCGCACATTATTGCCCGGGCAGAAGAAATCGCCTGTTACTACGATGATTTAATTGAATATACTCAGTATTACAACTTATTAGGCGTCGGCAAACATCAGGTGGGTGGCAAAACCATTGAAGTTGATTTACATCTGCTTAAGAAAAAGCTTTATCTTTGCCTGATGTGCGTTAACGTCCTCGAAGCCATTCGTTTTTATGTATCGTTTGCTTGCTCGTTTGCTTTTGCCGAACGTGAATTAATGGAAGGCAATGCCAAAATCATTAAACTGATTGCCCGAGATGAAGCATTACACCTGACCGGTACACAGCAAATGCTTAATTTAATGCGCAGTGGAGCTGATGACCCGGAGATGGTACAAATTGCAGCAGAAACAGAAGAAGAGTGCTTTCAGATTTTTCGTCGCGCGGCCATACAAGAAAAAGAATGGGCAGAATATCTATTTAAAGATGGTTCTATGATTGGACTCAATAAAGATATTCTTGGACAATATATCGAATATATTACCAACCTGCGCATGCAGGCAGTAGGTTTACCAGTAGCATTTGAACACGCTAAACAAAACCCCATTCCATGGATTAATGCATGGCTTTCTTCAGACAACGTACAGGTTGCCCCA
This sequence comes from uncultured Neisseriaceae bacterium, assembly GCA_946481965.1. Classification (GTDB taxonomy): domain Bacteria; phylum Pseudomonadota; class Gammaproteobacteria; order Burkholderiales; family Neisseriaceae; genus Snodgrassella. Next base: position 25,222 of record CAMLPN010000021.1, read on the forward strand.
CAGGAAGTGGAAGTTAGCTCGTATCTGGTCGGTCAGATAGATGCTGAACTGAATGAAGATGATCTTAGTGATTTCGAACTATAACTAAAACAGACATTTATAACCTATTGTATTAAAACATGCTCATAACCACTTGCGACAAAACATTCACCCTTCAAGCGGATGAAACCTTACTCGAAGGTTTGGAACGCACAGGTCATGAAGTCGAATATCAGTGTCGCAGTGGTTATTGTGGTTCATGTCGGCTTAAACTGATTTCCGGTCAGGTAAACTATCCTGTTAAGCCATTGGCCTACATCGGTAAAGATGAAATTTTGCCTTGTTGTTGTCATCCGCTTACTGATTTAAAAATTGTCTGTCACCTTAGAAAAGATACACCGGAACACAATCCTGATTTATTTGCTAAAGATTTATTTGAAACGAAATAATCCAAACAATTTATCTTTACATACTAGTTCGGGCACGTTATCTTAAACATAACTTCATCTGTGAAAGAACAATCCATGTTACTTGGCGTCAACATTGATCATGTCGCTACTGTGCGTAATGCTCGTGGTAGCGTTTATCCCAGTCCACTTGAAGCAGCCCTGCTGGCCGAAATCCATGGTGCTGATCTGATTACTATGCATTTACGCGAAGACAGACGACATATTAAAGATGCCGATGTAGTAGCAGTTAAAAATGCCATCAGTACCAGACTAAATTTAGAAATGGCACTAACAGAAGAAATGCTGGAAAATGCGCTGGCCGTTCAGCCGGCTGATGTGTGCATCGTTCCAGAAAAAAGACAGGAAATTACCACTGAAGGCGGACTAGATGTTCTCTCCCAGCAAGATTTGGTGGCAGAATATGTCTGGAGATTAACTGCCGCTGGCATTCGAGTATCATTGTTTGTTGATGCTGATGAACAACAAATACAGGCCTGCAACGATGTGGGCGCCACTGTCATCGAATTGCATACTGGTGCTTATGCTGAAGCCACCACTGTGCATACACGTCAGCAGCAATTAATGCGACTGGAAGAAGCTGCTTTACAGGCCAGCGAAATGGGCATTACCGTCAATGCTGGCCATGGATTGAATATTCACAATGTAGCTGCTGTGGCGCGCATATTGGCTATTAAAGAACTTAACATCGGACATGCACTCATCGCACAGGCGATATTTATGGGCTTACCACAAGCCATTAAACAAATGAAAGAAACGATTTTTCGCGCGCGCAGCATTCCCTATTAAATTCACCAGCAAAGGAACAAAATGATTTACGGTATCGGTACTGATTTAGTTAAAATTGACCGTATCGGCAAAATGTGTAAAACCTATGGAGCCAATGCTGTTGCCAAAAAAATATTATCCCGTGTCGAAGCGCTGGAATGGCCATCCGCTACCAATCAAGTAGTATTTCTTGCTAAACGATTTGCAGCCAAAGAAGCCTTTGCCAAAGCCGTGCATACCGGTCTGCGCAGTCCGGTAACATTGCGCAATATTGGGATTGGTCATAATGAACTGGGTCGACCTGAATTCATAGTTGAAAAACCACTTGCTCAATGGTTAAAACTAAAAAAAATTGGCTCAGTTCATCTGAGCATAAGCGATGAAGACAATCATATCATTGCATTTGCAGTTGCCGAATACGAAAAATGAATAAACCAAAACTAATCGAAGTGGTTGCCGGTGTTCTGTATAACCATGATGGTGCTTATTTACTGAGTTCGCGTCCACAAGGCAAGCCGTATGCAGGTTACTGGGAATTTGCCGGTGGTAAAGTAGAGACTGGCGAAACCAGATTAGCAGCATTACAACGAGAATTCACCGAAGAACTTGGCATCGAAATCACCTCTGCCAGTCCATGGCTGACCAGAATCCACCATTACGAACACGCCAATGTCCATCTACATTTTTTTCGCATTGCCGCCAATCAATGGCACGGACAACTCATCGCGCGGGAAAATCAAAGCTGGCACTGGCAATATCCGCATACAGGCACAGTAACACCCATGCTGCCCGCTAATGCCCCAATTCTGACCGCTTTATCCATCCCTACCACATTGACTGGAACTCTAAGCACTGGTTTCAATTCGCCAAATACGCAGCAGACATTCTCAATCTTCCCCTACCAGCCCAATATTTCTGCTAACACCATCGTCTATGCCCCTGTAAATCAGCTAACATCAATCATTCAGCAACACCCTGTACACCATATCTGGGCAATTTGCCATCATGTGGATCAATGGACACAAGCACAAACCGCTGCTGCTGTGATTTGGCCACTATACAATCAACAAGATCAACAACAGTTATTATCATTATTACATCAGAACGATATCAACCTGCCGGTATTTGCTTTATATACCCAAAACTACACAGATCAAATTGACTGGATGAGCTTAGGTGCTCATGGAGTCATTTATGAGCAATAATAAATTTTGCATTAAGTCGTGTTGACCAGTTTTAACGGCAGTAAAATCATACTGTTATGTTTTTTATTTAAATGGCTACAATATTAATAGCTTAAAGTATTTGCTTAGGCATTTTTATTAATAGATCATTAACTTATATTAATAATTAAATCAGAACAGATTTATCAATAACAATAAATTATCAATAATAAGCAAATATGCGATTATTTAATACTTCTTTAGCTTGAGCATAAAAATTAGCGTACAATTGAAATTGATAATTAAGAGAAAACCAAATTCCTCTAGCTGAACTGAATTTTACGATTAAAATAACGACCAAAATAGTAAATCAAGTTATTGATCATCTATCATCTTTTTTAAACAGCCATTAAGTATATCTATCAAGATTACTCAGTAGCACAAATTGCTATTAAAACGATACGGATTGCTATTCAATCGATACTGAAAATCTGATAGTACTGCCGTTCAAAAATAGATGTAGGTATAGTGATTCATGTCTAGGAAATTGGTATTGAAGACTTAGTCGATAGCTGCTTTTAAAAAGTGATATATGATGAGTATAGTAAAATATTAACAATGAATACATAAAGAATCATTGCATACTCAATAACTTCTTCATACAATGCATCCTACATTCCCTACTCCTTTTCAGAGGATATAGCTCATGCTTAATAAACAGTTTTTTGATGATATCAGCGTTAAAATTAGTGATGCTATTGCTAACAGTCCTATTAAAGATATGGAACAAAACATCAAAGCCATATTGGGCAGTGCTTTTAATCGTTTGGATCTGGTAACCCGAGAAGAATTTGATATCCAGCAGCAAGTTTTACTAAAAACCCGTGAGAAGCTTGCCGAATTAGAAGCAAAAGTTAATGAAATAGCCGCTTTGGGACACCCCGAGCAACAGGCCAATGATCTCTCCCCAGAACAACATTTAGCAGAGAATATCTCTCCTTCTAATGCACCTTCATCAGCAGAAACAACTGCAGAAAATAATCAAACATCTGTCTGAAGGATGAATACATGACATGGGCAGTTGTATACAGTCGAGCTTTAGCCGGTATGGCTGCTCCTTTGGTAGAAGTTGAAGCCCATTTAGCCAACGGATTACCGTCGTTTAACATAGTCGGCTTACCGGATACTGAAGTGAAAGAAAGTCGTGATCGGGTACGAGCTGCTATCACTCAGTCTGGTTTTGATTTTCCGGCAAAAAAAATTACTGTCAATCTGGCACCGGCCGATTTACCAAAAGAGTCGGGTCGTTTTGATCTGCCGATTGCCATTGGTATTCTGGCAGCCTCCGGTCAGGTGGATCAGAAAAACCTACACCATTATGAATTTGCCGGCGAGCTTGGTTTGTCAGGTCAGATTCGGCCTATCAGAGGTGCCATTGCTATGGCACATGCTGCACAGTTGTCGCAGCGAGCATTTATTCTGCCAGAATCGAATGCAGTGCAAACTGCCCTTCTGCCTCAGGCAATCGTTTATGGTGCACAAACTTTGGCTACTGTCGTGGCTCATTTTAATCAGCAGCAACTTCTAACGCCAATTGAACAACGGCCCACACTTCCTGAATCCAGCTTAGCTGAATATCCAGATATGGCCGATGTTCGCGGACAACAGACGGCTAAGTTAGCATTGGAAATTGCCGCCGCTGGCGGGCATAGTTTACTAATGTCCGGTCCACCAGGTACTGGAAAATCAATGCTGGCTCAGCGCTTACCAGGAATATTGCCTCCCCTGACAGACCATGAACTAATTAGTGTTTGGTCATTACAATCACTGTTGCCACATGAACAACAACAATATCTGCATGCCCGACCTTTTCGCTCGCCACATCACAGCACCTCAGCTGTAGCTTTGGTTGGCGGCGGATCTGATCCCAAACCGGGTGAAATTTCACTGGCTCATCATGGCGTTCTGTTTTTGGATGAATTACCTGAATTTGACCGAAAAGTATTAGAAGTGTTGCGTGAACCGCTTGAAAGTGGCGAGATTCATATCTCACGTGCAGCACGTCAAGCCACCTATCCAGCTCGTTTCCAATTAATTGCAGCAATGAATCCATGTCCATGTGGTTTCTTAGGTCATCCTAAAAAAGCTTGTCGCTGCACACCAGAAGCCATTGCCCGTTATCGTAACAAAATTTCTGGTCCATTACTGGACCGGATAGATTTGACGATTGAAGTTCCCAGCTTACCCACCAGTGATTTGTTACAACAAGCTACAGGGGAAAACAGTACTACGATCCGGGAAAGAGTTGAAGCAGCACGACAACGTCAGTATCAGCGACAAAACAAAATTAATGCCTATTTGACTAATCGTGAACTGGATGAAATTGCCTGCATAACTTCCGCAGCCAAACAAACCTTAGCTGCATCTATGGAAAAATTATCCTTATCTGCACGCAGTTTTCACCGACTTTTACGAATTGCTCGCACCATAGCAGATTTGGCCGAAGCCACTGAGGTCGAAACCACTCATATTTTACGCGCCATAAGTTTCCGGCGTGCATTATAATAGACAGTTTCAGAAAGTAGATTAATCAATCAGAATACTGTATTACCTACTCTACTTGGCTATATTTAGTGCTTATATAAAGGCTTCATCATGCACAGAAATTCTCCAACCCGACAAACTGGAAACGGTCTTACTAGTTTCATTGTTGGTTTACTGATTGCCACCATGATTATTGCTGGCATCTTATATTTCCTGAACAAAAGCAAATCAGATTTTAAAAATCCAGCGGTAAATAACACTCCGCCTTCCGCACCGGAAATATTAACACCGCCTGCATCATCAATGCCTGATTTACCTCCGGTCATATTACCTACACCAACAGCTAGTCAGCCTGCTGAGTCCGCTTCCACGCCAACTGTTTCCGCTTCTCAAATTGATGAGCAATCAAGCAGACCAAATACACCAGATAATCCTTCTCATACTCCAGCAACAACGCCAAATAGTGGTAAATCCATCAAAACGGAAAATCCACCAACTGTTACCCCCGAACAGATCTTAGAGAGTGGCAGTATTGAAAAAGCCCTGCAAGATGTGCAAAAAAAACAAAACACTAAAAATAAAGTTTATTTGCAAATAGGTTCATTTAATAATCTTACCGATGCAGATGCGCAACGTGCTAAACTGATCATGCTTGGAATTGACAGCAATATCATCACCGTCAATATTAAAGGTAATACCAGATATCGCGTCATCACCAATAAAATGAATCAACAAGAAGCTAATCAAATACAACAAACACTACAACAGAATAACTTTGACAGTCTGACTAAAAATGCCCCTTAGACAAGCAAATCTATTTATTGATAGGACAATCAAATGCTAAAAAAATTTTTTGCCATTATTGCCAGCAGCTTTATTTTGGTTTATGGATCAGCACAGGCTGCTGTGCTCAATACTGATTACACTATTTTAGAGAAACCCATTACGCAACTGCATAAAAATAAAATAGAGGTATTGGAATTTTTCGCTTACAGCTGTGTACATTGCCATCATCTTGAACCCTATTTGCTCAAAGAAATGAAATCTTTTGCTCCAGACACTTATATGCGAGCAGTGCATGTAGTATGGGATGATAATGCCTATTTCAATCTGGCACGTATCGCCGCTGCCGTTAACAGTACTGGTATGAAGCAAAGCGCTGATCCGGCTATTTTTAGAGCTGTTGTAGAACAGAAAATAGATTTATCAAATCCAACAGTTTTCAATAAATGGGCTGCTGAACAAAAATCCTTTGACGGTAATAAACTGATCAAAGCTTATAACACGCTGGAAAATACCGCAGAAACCAATAAAATGCGCCAGTTAGCTCAGCAGTACAACATCACCAGTACACCAATAGTCATTGTCGGTGGTAAATATCAGATTAAATTTAATAATGGCTTTGAAGCCGGCATGAAAACGATGAAAGAGCTAATTGAAAAAGTACGCAATGAAAATAGCAGTCGGATAGCGAATATGCGTAAACTACCAAAAAGCTTAGGTGCATCAATAGCCGCATCAAGTAATCATCAGTAATTATCGTAATTTCAATAATAGTGTGTTTTTAACCAAACACACTATTATTCTGTTTAGTAGTCAATTTGTTGGGTGTTTTTATAAGACATAGTAGTTATCATGGACATTATATTATTTATTAAAGCTCTGATATTAGGCATTGTAGAAGGATTAACGGAATTTATTCCCGTGTCCAGCACTGGCCATTTGATCGTAGCAGGTAATTTGCTAAAATTTAAAACTACTGGTGAAGTATTTGATATCACCATTCAGCTGGGCGCTATTTTAGCCATCATATTTGAGTACAAACATCGTTTTGCTCACATCATAACTCATATCGGTAAAGAACCTGCCACCAATCGTTTTGTTCTTAATCTGGCGATAGCCTTTATTCCGGCAGCCATTGTTGGTTTATTATTCAGTGAACAGATTAAACATTATCTGTTTAACCCCATTAGTGTCGCTACCGCTCTAGTCATTGGTGGTTTATTAATTTTATGGATTGAAAAACGACAAAGCAAAATCGAACCCAAGATTAAAACCGTGGAGCAAATGCGTCCAGTAGATGCATTAATTGTCGGTTTAGCCCAGATTTTGGCTTTAGTTCCGGGCACTTCACGTTCAGGTAGCACCATTATGGGTGGTATGCTATGGGGTATTGAACGCAAAACTGCTACAGAATTTTCGTTTTTTCTCGCTGTTCCGGTTATGATTGCTGCAACTGGTTACGATATGCTTAAACATATCCACGAATTTACCCGCGATGATTTACTTTTAATTGCTATCGGTTTTATTGCTGCCTTTGTTTCAGCCCTGATAGCAGTCAAAGCGCTGCTACGTTTTGTGTCACATAAAAATTATATCCCCTTTGCCTGGTATCGGATTATTTTCGGTGGCTTCATCATATTGACCTGGGTAACTGGATGGGTAAAATGGTAAAATATGCTGAAATGTTGCTGGTCTAAAAACGTTAAATTGTGATAAAGTTTTAATCAATAAACTTAGGCATCAGTAACAATAGCCTTTTCATCCCTTATCTCCTACACACTGAACATGGGTCAGTGTGTCTTGTGTTTTGTGAGGAACAACAATGCAGTCTTGGCAACTGCCTGAAAACATCGCCGACATCCTCCCATCTGCCGCACGACAGGTAGAAAGTGCCAGAGAAAAGTTGTTAGCACTTTTTCGAGTCCATGGATACGAGCTCGTTAGCCCCCCATTACTGGAATACAGTACCTCGCTACTAACCAGAATAGATGAAGGTTTATCTTTAAAAACCATTCGTATCGTTGATCAGCTTAGTGGACGTCAGCTTGGTCTGCGGGCTGATATTACCCCTCAGGTCGCAAGGATAGATGCTCACTTATTATCTGCTAACAGTGGCATTAACCGATTATGTTACGCTGGCTCGGTCGTACATGCCCGCCCGGATGGCTTTCTGAGCACCCGGGAACCATTGCAAATTGGTGCCGAATTATATGGCTATGCTGGTATTGAAGCTGATATCGAATTAATTGATTTAATGCTTAAAAGCCTGACTACTTTTAACATCAATACCCCCACTCTATCTTTAGGCCATATTGGTATCTTCAATACACTGGCACTGGCAGCCCAATTAAATACGCAACAGGCCACTACATTGCTGCAACAAATGCAGAATAAGGATCGCCAAGCAATAGCAGAATATGTAAGACATTGGCAACTAGAACCACTTTGGGCAACAGCTTTCACCATTTTGCCTACACTATATGGTCCCAAAGAGGTTTTACAGCTGGCATTAAAACAACTTCCTGATTTGCCGGCAATCAAAGATGCCATACAGCAGTTGCAGCAAATCTGTACATATTTCAGCGAACACGATATATTTATTGATTTGAGCGAATTACAGGTTGATACTTATCACACAGGTCTTTTGTTTGCTGCTTATAGTAACGAATGGCCGGCTGCGCTTGCCCGAGGTGGTAGATATGATGGATTAGGTCAGTATTTTGGCCGTAGCCGTCCGGCTTCAGGATTCAGTTTTGACTTACGAGATTTCATTAAGCATTTAACCCCAGTGGAAAAACCACAGGGTATTAAAGTCAGCATTCACGATGTGGCCAAAGCAAGAAAAGAAATAGAACAATTACGCTTAGGTGGTGAATGCGTCATCATTGACTATACACCCGAACACCAAAATCACAAAGGATGCAATCGCCAACTGGTCTGGCATGAACAGCAATGGCAGATTATTCCTTTATCGCAATAATTTAACTCTTAGTATGAGCAGGTAACAGCATATGGCAAAAAACGTCGTCGTTGTCGGCACCCAATGGGGGGATGAAGGCAAAGGTAAAATTGTAGACTGGTTAACAGAACGCGCCTCTGGTGTGGTTCGCTATCAGGGCGGACACAATGCAGGACATACACTGGTAGTTAATGGCAAGAAAACCATACTACGACTTATTCCCAGTGGTATTCTCCATGCCGGTAAACGCTGTTTTATCGGTTCTGGTGTTGTCTTATCTCCAGAAGCATTGTTAAGTGAAATGGCTGAACTACAGGCAGCCGGCATTGATGTCACCAAACAGCTTACCATCGCGCCTACCTGCCCGCTTATTCTGCCCTATCATATAGCGCTTGACCATGCACGCGAAAATGCGAAAGGCGATAAAAAAATTGGTACTACAGGCCGAGGCATTGGCCCTGCTTATGAAGACAAAATTGCCCGCCGAGCAGTTCGGGTAATGGATTTATTCCAGCCAGAAACTCTGCAGCAAAAAATTCAGGAAGTTGTCGCAATCTACAATTGTCAGCTAACCGGCCTATATGGTCAGGAACCTTTAGATGCGATGGAAATATACCAGCAAACATTGAAACTGGCTGAACAGATCAGACCAATGGTTGGCGATGTATCACGAGAACTCAATACCATGAGCGAACAAGGAGAATCCCTGCTGTTTGAAGGTGCGCAGGGTACTTTTCTGGATGTCGATTATGGTACTTATCCTTACGTTACCTCTTCTAACTGTGTTGCCGGTGCCGCCGCAGTCGGTTCCGGTGTTGGTCCCACCAAAGTACATTATGTGCTGGGGATTGTTAAAGCTTATACCACCCGTGTTGGTTCTGGTCCATTTCCAACTGAACTTTTTGACAATGTCGGTGCTGGATTAGCAAAACGAGGTAATGAATTCGGTGCGGTCACCGGTCGCCCACGTCGCTGTGGCTGGTTTGATGCTGCATTAATGAAACGTTCAATTCAGGTCAATGGTATTACCGGTCTGTGTGTGACCAAACTAGATGTTATGGATGGAATGGACACGATTAATATCTGTGTCGGTTACGATTATAATGGTGAAAAAATCGACATTCTTCCGTTTGGAACAGAAGCTGTTGCTGCTTGTACACCGATCTATGAAACCATGCCCGGCTGGCAGGAAAGTACTTTCGGGATAAAAACCTACGAAGAATTACCGGAAAATGCCAAGGCCTATCTTAAAAAGATTGAAGAGTTGTGCGGTGCTCGTATTGCCATGATTTCAACCGGTCCTGATCGGGAAGAAACCATTCTTATGGAACACCCATTCGAGTAAAGCAAAAAAAAACCCATCTTTCGATGGGTTTTTTAACAAATTCAACATTAATATCTTAATTTAATAATAATGGCTGATTAATTTTTTCTGTAGCACCA
>CAMLPN010000022.1 GCA_946481965.1 uncultured Neisseriaceae bacterium
AATAGTCGGATATAGTATATATATGTTGGGTAACATGGGATGGAACTATTTTGAAGATTGTGATAGGGCTGGTTCCGCTGCTTTTTTAAGTTATTGTGGTATTGGCTACGTTTTAGTAGTAATAATTAAAAATTTCATTAAATCCTTTAAAAACATCAAAGCTGGTTCTAAAAATAAAGCCTTTTCATTGAAATTCCTAATATTTTTGTTTATTTGTTTTGTAAGTTTTTTAATATTTTGGCATAAAACAGTATTCTTTTACTTTTTCACAAAAGTTGAAGATATAATAAATAATTCAGTTCTTTTACTTTTTTACTATTCACAATTGATCATTTTTTTTATAGTTGCTTGTGGCTTATTTATTCTAATTATAACCAAATTGATCTATTGTATGAGTTCAAAGCTTAAAAATTTGAACCAGTGATGAAAATTATCTGACTTAGCAAAATGTTTATTTTTTATCGATATCAAGTAGTATACAAATCCGCTCAGCATCGATATCTTTCTAAACAAGAATAATTTTTTCTATTAATATTATGGCTGGAAATAGCCGCAATTTCTAGCAAAATTTATTAATTAACTGATTTAGTGAAATCATTACTACCTGTATACGAATTTGTGTAAAACAGGAGAGTGTATTTTTAATCTAACAAAATATTCTATACTTAACACATAAATTATAAAAAAATATATATATTATTATTACGTTGGAGATTGTGATAGAGCATAGTCAACTACTTTTTTTGGATTTTGTGAACTTATCTACTTTTTTGGGGTAACAATAAAAATTTTATTAAACTATTTAAAAAGATTATTGCATTATTCAAAAAATGAACAAACAAATAGAGAAATCTGAATTTGTTATCTGCATTTATATATATTTTTTGGAGTCACGACTGAATATCAAAATCAGTTTGAAGTATATATTTTAGAGAATCAAGTTAAAATAATCTCAATTATTAGAATTCATTTTTTTGAGTTAAATATACTTGTCTAATCTTTTTGCCGATAAACTGTATGGCTATCAAAATCAATACTCAACCATGAAAGATCATTTGTTTTGATAATTATTTAAATTAAGAACAATATTAAAATTAAGATATGATTTCGTTTTAATAATTCGCGGTTTTAACATTATTGGGCCTACCGCTAAGATAATGACAATCCTGATAGTCATTTAATTGATTTATTTTATAATTTCTTTCAACACTTTTTCTTACAGTCCAGGTCATTAATAGTGAAAATTCATAAAAATGGATTGGATTTGGTAAATTTAAAATCTGGTAATCTGGTATTACTGATTTTATTTATCATCAACATATTCATCTTTATATCATCTTTTTAAATTCAATTTGAACTTTATGCATGCATAGCATATTCTGACTGACCAATTTATTTGTCTATCACTATCATTCAATTAAATCATGATCAATTATTAAATTAATTTGTTTGCATAACTTATTAAAACTGATCTGCATGTAGGAATAGTAGCGCTTCACTATTTCAAATTAAAAAAAAATATGTGATACGATTTTTCAAGGAAATCAACTTATTTCACTGTTAAAATATAAATAAGATTGGCAATTGGTATATTGTCGCAATTATTTATTGGACTCTTCAAAATCTAATATCGGTTAAACTTATATACACAATCAAATGGATTAAACAGTCAAAATATTATTTTTCTTCGTCAATAATAATATTTATTACCAATCTTGCTAAATTCTACAGACGGGTAACTGACAATACACCTTTAACGTCACTTATATTACTGATAACACGTGGTAAATCATTAACCTGCCGAACTTCAACGGTAAAACGTAGTTTTGCTTCGAGATCTCTGGACATGGTTTGTACCGCAGTGACATTCAAATGATTACGCGCCAGCGTTTCAGATATATCTCGTAACAGACCGCTACGATCCTGTGCGCGTATTTCGATATCAATGGCAAATATCTGACTTGCTGATTGTGCGGTCCATGCCGCCGGTAATACTTTATCAGGGGAGATCTGGGCAAGATATTGAAAAGATTTACAGCTTTTCCGGTGTATCGATACGCCACGCTCCCGGGTGACAAAGCCAATAATGTCATCACCAAAAGCAGGTTTACAGCATTTAGCCAATGTCGTTAATAACCCATCCTCGCCATCAACCAGCACACCACTGGAATTTGCTTTAATTTTACTTTGCTTCACCAGATGAGTTTCAGTCACTGCTGGTTCTGGTTTCTCCAGCATGTTACCTACAGCTTTCTGTATAAGTCTGCTGGAAACCTCGCCCTGCCCCATCGCCATATACAATTCATCCACGCCATTAAAGCCCAGCGCTTCAGCAAGTTTATGAATATTAGGCTGAGCCTGCATTTTAGCCAGTTGTTTATCCAGCGCATTGCGTCCAGATTCTCGCACTGTTTCGCCATTTTGCTGACGAATAAAGGCTCGTATTTTACTAATGGCTTTATTACTTTTTACCCAGCCATCATGCAACCAATTGACAGAAGGACTGCCTTCACGAGCAGTAATAATTTCTACGCGTTGGCCATTTTCCAATGCCGTCGATAAAGGAACAATTTGTCCGTTTACCTTGGCTCCACGACAGCGGTTACCGATATCCGTATGCAGAGCATAAGCAAAATCTATCGGAGTGGCACCGGCCGGCAGAGAAAATACTTTGCCATGCGGTGACAAGACATAAATGGTATCGTTAAATAGTTCAGTCTGAAAGGCGCGCGATAAATCTTCCCGCTCACTTTCACTATCTGTTATGTTTTCCCGCCATTCCAGCAATTGGCGCAGCCATGCTATTTTGTGCTCATAGACTTCGTTACCTTTGCCACCTTCTTTATAGCGCCAGTGCGCTGCCACACCAAATTCGGCATAGCGATGCATATCAAAGGTTCGAATCTGAATTTCTACGCCTTTATCTTCCGGTCCAACCACAACTGTATGCAGGCTTTGATAATCATTTGGTTTAGGGTGGGCAATATAATCGTCAAACTCACCTGGAATAGGTTGCCATAGACTATGGACTATCCCAAGAGCTGCATAGCAGTCAGCAACGGTATCAACCAGAATACGTACTGCCCGAATATCATACAAACCTTTAAAATCTAGCTTTTTCTTTACCATTTTACGGTAAATGGAATAAATATGCTTCGGTCTGCCTGCCACCTCAAAGTGCATATTTAGTCGCCCTAACTGCGATTTTATCGTCTCTACAAACTGATTGATATAATCCAGTCGTTCGGTACGCTTTTCATCCAGTAGTCGCGCAATTTGTTTGTATTCATCAGGATTTTGATAACGGAAGCTTAAATCTTCAAGTTGCCATTTCAATTGCCATACACCTAATCGGTTTGCCAAAGGAGCAAAAATAGCCATGGTTTCTTTAGCAATACTTTTGCGCAAGGCTTCATCAGTAACCTGACTGAGATAATTCATCGTCTGGGTGCGCATGGCCAGTTTGATCAGCACCACGCGAATATCCGACACCATCGCTAATAACATCTGCCGCATAGCTTCGGCTTGCTGCTGCCGTTCCTCATGCGTTGCCATGTGATTAGCACCGACAAAATAGGTGAGTTTCTGTACCTGATCCAAACCCGATACCAGTTGTACCACACTATCACCGCATAGCTCTTTAACAATAATTTTCCAATCCGGCAAAAAATTAGGTATATATGAAAGTATGGTAGCAGCAACCGCATCCGCCATCAGGTCCATATCTGCCACAGTTTTCGCACTAATAAACAGATTGGAAAAAAGATTTTCTCCGCTATAGGTACACGCATCATTAGGATAATGGTTTTTCATCAGTGTATAAGCGTGTTGCAGCATCTTCTGTGCAGAGTCCGGCAATGCAGCAATGTATTGTTCCAGCCACGGATCTGATTGGCTACATAAAACTTTAGACGCCTGATTTTGAGTGCTTACCATACCATTGACCTGTTGATTTAGGTAAATTATTCATGTAATTGTAACAAAACCCACTGTATTATGCTTTATTATAGGCTGTCTAAACAGTCGAATAATGCTATGATGCGCACCTTTCGCATACACTATATGCCGATGATAGCGTGCGTCTGGCGTTTATAACTTTCGCATATAGTATTCATTTTTAAAGGATTTATAATGCAGACTCACCCTGAAGTCATTGGTGTTGACGCGTTAGCTGCAAAAATTCGCAAAATTCCTAACTGGCCTCAGGAAGGAATATTATTTCATGACATTACGCCAGTTTTACAGAGCCCCCAGTATTTTCGTTTACTGGTAGATTTGATGGTTTATCGGTATATGGATCAGAAAATTGACGTGGTTGCTGGACTGGATGCACGAGGCTTTATTATCGGTGCTGCTTTGGCTTATCAGCTTAATGTCGGCTTTGTACCGATTCGTAAAAAAGGTAAATTGCCTTTTAATACCATCGCTGAAAGCTATGAGCTTGAATACGGCCACGCCACTATCGAAATGCACACCGATGCCGTTAAACCGGGAACGCGTGTTTTACTGGTAGATGATCTGGTTGCCACTGGCGGTACTATGACTGCCGGAGTCAAACTAATACGCAAATTAGGTGCTGAGGTTGTTGAAGCAGCTGCCATCATCGAATTTACCGATTTACCGGGTGGAAAAAAAATTCGGGATGAAAATGTGCCACTGTTTACCCTATACCAAAATTCTGGTTCGGTGGATCAATTCACTTCTTCTGGCGAGTAATCTACTCAGCCGCTAAAATTAAAGCAGAGTCAAAAAAACTCTGCTTTTGTCATTTTACCTAGTTACTGAATAGACAACACTGGCATAGATTTTACTACATCATCTACAGCTTTTACCTGTCGCAAAAACGGCTCAAGCTGATCTAAAGGCAATGCACTGGGACCATCGCAGCGGGCATGATCAGGATCAGGATGAGCCTCCAGAAATAATCCAGCTAAGCGTGTCGCCATACCCGCTAATGCCAGATCAACTACCTGACTACGCCGACCGCCGGAAGCAGCTGCTCCGGCCTCACGTTGCTGCAAAGCATGCGTGACATCAAAAATAATCGGCAGATCGGCACATACTTTTTTCATCACCCCAAAGCCTAGCATATCAACCACCAGATTATCATAACCAAAATTAGTACCACGTTCACACAAAATCAACTGCTGATTACCTGCTTCGGTGAATTTTTCAACAATATTTTTCATTTGCTGCGGGCTGAGAAACTGGGGCTTTTTGATATTAATCACTTTGCCAGTCTTGGCCAACGCAATGACCAAATCAGTTTGGCGAGCCAGAAATGCCGGCAATTGCAGGACATCAACGACTTCTGCTACCGCTTCAGCCTGATAAGGCTCATGCACATCAGTCATTACCGGCACCCCGAATTGCCGCTTAACAGCGGCAAAAATTTTCATTCCTTCTTCCAGTCCAACACCGCGATAAGAATGAATAGAGGAACGATTAGCTTTGTCAAACGACGCTTTGAATACCAATGGAATACCCAAACGATTAGTTACTTCTACATAATGGGCACAAGTTTGCAGGGTTAAATCCAGATTTTCTAGTACATTTAGCCCACCAAACAATACCATGGGTAAATCGTTGGCCACATCAATGTTGCCAACACGAATATTCATGCTCACAGTCATTCCTTAATCTTTTGCAGGCAGTATTTATCTATACACACCAGCATAAAAAGAAATATTTTACAAAATAGTGAGGTTAACGTCCAAATAAGCAGCTAGCATGATTTCATTAAATACAAATAGGCTAACATTTATAGAAACTTACCGCACGATAACGCCCGTATGACAAATATATCATATATATAAAGAAGAAGTTCTATTTCAATATTATGTTAACATAATAGTTTTAATCGTATCTATTTACCGACATGAATTCTACTGAATATTGCCTTTCTTCTGTAGGCTAATCGTTAAATGAGAGATAACCGATGTACAAAGTAAATTTTAATTATGTTAAATAGTGCGATAAAACTTAATTAAGGTAAAATTTCCAGACTCTAGGATTAAAAGTCATTATCGCGCTACAATAGCTACCACACACACGGCAAAGAATGTAAGTACTACTTAGGAAAACAGGATTTATCTTGGCTTATTTCACTCATAAACGATTATCATTGCTGCTAATAAGTTTATTACTGCAAAGCACTTGCTTTGCAGTATATGCTTTAGATATACCAGCAGATAACGAACAAGCCGAGGATATTCCGCAGAAAATAAATGGCTTTTTGCATCGTCTTTTTCATCGTGATCAGGTGCAGAATATTACCAAAAACCAGCCTCCGAAAACACCGCGGGTTGCAGTTAATATCGATGTCAACAATTCTGCCTTGAAAAAACTCATCATCAGTCATTTACCGCTGATTACCCAGCAACTGGTTGAAGAACTTGATGATGAGCAAATCAGTTTTCTGGCCGAAGAAGCACCTCAACAAACTCAGACCATGCTGGAAACCGAAGGTTACTTTAATGCTAAAGTCAGCATTGAAAAACAAGCGAATAGTTATATCATTCACATTACTCCGGGTCCACGCACTAAAATTGAAAATGTAAATGTTGCTCTAGATGGCTCTGTAACCAGCGACGATGATTTGACTAACTACTACAAAAATGCCATTGATAACTGGGTATTACCTGTTGGCGATCCTTTCACCCAGAGTAACTGGTCAGCAAGTAAATCATCGGTTCTGACCGCCATTGTGCGTAAAAAATACCCCCTTGCTACCATCAAAAGCAGTCGTGCCACTATTGACCCTAAAAAAAATCTGGCCGATCTGGCACTAACGGTTGACAGCAAGCAACCCGTATATTTCGGTGATATCCATGTTACCGGTGCGCAACGTTATCCGGTAACAATTATTACCGGTATGGCCGATTTTGCTCCCGGCAGTCCTTATGATCTGGATAAATTGCTAGATTATCAGCAGGCTTTGGAACAAGACAGCCATTATAGTAACGCTGTGGTGCGTGCAGATTTTGATAACATGGAAAATGATCATGTACCGGTACTGGTTAAAATCAGTGAGATGAAAAAACAAAGACTGACCTTTGGCTTACGGTATGACTCAAAAAATGGCCCCGGTTTTCGTGGCGGATATGATTATTATGATCTTTTTCATAAAGGCTATGTTGGTTCTACGCTGCTGGATACCGACCGTTATGAAACAACATTTGGTTTAGGGATCAGTCAGCCCAGAAACAATCATGGACATTTCTGGACATCTAACCTGAATTATACTCACTCAACAGTACAACATCTCAAATCGCATGCCTTAACCAGTGGTATCTGGCATGTGCGTGATCGTAACGGTATCGATTCACGACTGGGTCTAGAATATATTACTGAAAGTAGTAAAATTGAAGATGGTCCAAATTTAGGACACAGTTATGCCACTATGCTCACTGCATCATGGAAACGTCAGAACATTGAAACACAATTGCGTCCCGCTAACGGCTACTATTTTGAAGGTAAAATTGGGTCCACCTTAGGAAAACTGGCCTCTTCGGCCTCTATGCAGCGTATCTGGGCCAATGCTGGATATTACTATACACCGGAAAATAAACAATATGGCACCTGGCTTTTACGTGGTCAGCTTGGTTACGTTCATACTGGCGATACCATAAATGTTCCAACCAATTTGATGTTTCGCGCTGGTGGTGCCAATAGTGTTCGTGGTTACGAACTGGATAGTATTGGTTTGAAAAGTATTAATGACTCAGTATTGCCTAACCGCGCTCTCGCTGTCGCTAGCGTAGAGTATCAGGTTCCAGTATATAAAGATTTCTCTCTAGCATTATTTCATGATGCCGGTTCCGTATCGAAGAGATTCAGTAATACAAATTGGTATCAAGGTACAGGTTTAGGACTGCGCTGGTTTAGTCCGGTAGCCCCTTTTGCATTTGATATTGCCTATGGCCATCATGATGAAAAATGGCGCTGGTCGATCAATTTAGGAACAAAATTCTGATGACCGAATCTACTGCTAATCCTCCTAATCCGGCACCGCCAACATCTACAGACAAACCAGCTGCCACCTCATCACCACTGAGACGCAAAAAAAACTGGCTGAAAACTATTCTGCAGGTATCTCTGATATTATTAGCGCTACTGCTCAGTTTAACTTTGTGGATAATCACTACTCATTCTGGTTTGCGTTTCGGCATATTAACGGTACCTAAGTGGTTTGGAATCAACATCACTGCAGAGCAACTCAGCGGTAGCATATGGCAAGGTTTTAGTGGGCGTAATGTTCAGGTAAACAATCGTAATTTTGATTTGCATATCGAAAAAGTTAAACTGGATTGGAACAATCAAGAAATATGGCATAGGCATTTACATATCAAATTATTGGAAGTAGGTAACTTAAATTACATTGGGCATAGCGAACCAGCTCCCAAACCTGCTCCTACTCTACCTCGAAGTATCAAACTACCTGTAAAAATCACTGCTGATAAAATTATTTTAGGTGGCTTAAATCTCGGAAAAAAACATAACCCAATTTTGGCTGCTACACAGGCCAGCTATGTATATGATCATAAACAGCATGAGCTGATTATCAATGAATTAAACACTCTATGGCAAACCATTCACGGTAAGCTGACCATTAAAACACAAACACCTTTTGCTTTAAGCGGTAACCTTGATGGTTCAGGTGAACTGGATAAAAAAGCCGTGCAAAGTGCAGCCTTACTTCAAGGTAGCCTGCAACAACCTGATTTATTTGCCCGACTAGATGGCGACAATATCCATTTTCGCACCCATATCATACTCAGACCCTATGCACTAAAACTGAACCACAAAATTGTTAACCTAAATATACAAGGTCAACACATTAATCCAGCGGCATTTTTTTCCAACCTACCCATGGCCGACCTGAACATGAATGTTGATCTTTCACCACTTTCTGATAACTCAGAGAGTCTGGCTGGACATATTAAGCTAGGAAACGAAAAACCTCTTGCTTACAACGATACTCATGTCAGAGGACTACCCATACGAAGTATTGAAGGTGACATTAATATTGATAACACTGGAAGAATGATACTGCCGAGCTTGACTTCCAAGTTATTACAACAAGGTCTAATTATTACCAAAGGTTATATCAATACTGCTGGCAAACAACTCGAATTAAACAACCAACTGTTGCGTATCTACACTAAGGACGCACTGGCAAACAACCTGCCTGGATCATTAAATGGTAACATTCGCGTATTTGGTTCTTTCAATGGGTTAAATACCCAGTGGCAACTGATAACAGAAAAAGCCACCAGTGATGGATTGCTACAAATTGTCACCGATGAAGAAAATCATCAGCGCACCTTATTATTGGATAAGTTAAATATCACACCTAATGGTGGTGGTAATTTCACGGCCAAAGGTAGTCTGGCTTTGTATCAGGATCAAACACTCCAAATTGATATCAACAGTAATAATTTTAATCCAGCCAAACTCAATGACACCTTTCCTAGCGGAAGTATTAATGGTCACATAGATGCTTCCGGCAAACTGGCAAAGGATACAGACATTCAGGTAAAAATGTTGTGGCACAACAGCATACTTTCTAATGCTCCTCTAGCAGGTAAAGCTAATATTCACTACCGTAAACAGCACTTGGAACAAACGGATATCTTTATTAATCTCGGTCCAAACCGTATTAATGGAACGGGCAGTTTTGGCAAAAATGGCGATAAACTTAATTTGGATATTAATGCACCTAATCTGAGTTTATTTGGCTTTGGTATAAAAGGATTACTAACCACAAAAGGATTTATCGCTGGAGAACCTAAAAAACTGACTGCCAACATCAGCGGAGCAGCGCGTAATCTTGAAATTGCCCAACTAATCAATATTAACCAATTGGATTTCAAGTTAAATGGCTCACCAGATATCAGCCAGCCATTACTGCTTAACCTGAATGCCGATCACATCTCTATCAATGGTAATAGCAAAAACAATTCTACCGTGATCAATAACACCGATATCAAAATAAACGGTAGAGGTAATCAACACCATATTCAAGGTAACGGTAACCTTTTGCTTGACGGAAAACCTTATAACCTAAATCTTAACGCTAATGGTGGTCTGGATCAGAATTATCAATGGCATGGTCGCGTTAATATTCTTGATATTAACGGCACCCTTAATCTTAAATTGCTTAATCCTATTCAACTGGAAGCTGGACCGCAACGTATTAACATGCAAAATGCTCGCTGGGCAGCACTGGGTGGCAGTCTTATTTTGAATAAACTAAACTGGGAAAAAAATAACGGATTATCCACTCATGGCAACGCCAGCAATCTAGCCATACGCGAGTTGCATAACCTGATTGAGCGAAGAAATAATAAAATGGCCATGTCCGTAGCTGGCAAAAATAGCAGTGGTGAACCTAACAACTTTCTATCCTGGCTATTTGGGCAAAATCTAACTCTGGGTGGTGACTGGAATTTTAATTACGGTCAAAATATGCAGGGCTATCTTAAAATTTATCAGCAAGCTGGTGATATTATTCTGCCACAACATCAGCAGAGCCTAAATCTGCATAATTTACGCTTAGATACGCAGTTTCAAGGTGGGCATATCAACAACCACCTGAGCACTCTGACCCGGTATGGCAATGCAGATGCAATTCTGATTATCAATAAAAATTCATTGAGTAAACTAAGCAATGCTCCAATAAGTGGACGTATTAAAATTGATCTGCCCGACCTGAGCACAACCAAAAATCTATTGCCAATTGGTATGCAGCTCAAAGGCACAATGCATGCCGATGCCGCCATTAATGGCCAGCTTAGCGAACCTTTATTAAATGGATCCTTATCCGGCACCAACCTTTATTATCGCGATCAGACCAATGGTACTATTCTAGAAAACGGCAGCCTCAAAAGTCATTTTCAGGGACGACGCTGGTTGATTGACAGTCTTAATTTCACTCGCCGTGATGGTTCCGTGAATCTGAATGGAGTAGTCGATATGACAAAACTGACTCCTGACATTAATGTGACTGCTCGCTTTAATAAATACAATATATTCGATCAAATTAACCGTCGTCTCACCATTAGTGGTAACACACAGCTGCAATACACCATTAATCACGGGATTGCCTTAACCGGTAAATTAAAAGTAGATAGTGGCCTGTTTGGTATGCAACAATCTGGCATGCCCCAACTAGATGACGACGTAGTTGTACTGGGTAGAGAAAAAACTGTAGAACATGAACGCCCCACTCCAGTACGCCTTAATATTGATCTGGATATGAACAATGCTTTTCGCTTTAGTGGAGTGGGCATTGATGTTTTGCTGGGTGGTCAGCTCACTGCCACCGCAGCCCCGGGTAAAACCATTCAGATTGTTGGTACCGTTAATGTGGTCAAAGGTCAGTATAAAGCATATGGGCAAGATTTGATCATCCAACACGGCAGTACTATTTCTTTCGTTGGTCCTATGAACAATCCTAATTTGAAAATTCGGGCCAAACGTCGCTATTCACAGGTGGGCGCCGGTGTTGAAGCGCTTGGACGACTGGACAGTCCACGAATTACTCTCATTGCCAATGAAGCAATGAGTGAAAAAGACAAATTGTCATGGCTGGTTCTCAATCGACCTAGCAGTGGCAGTGCTGGTGATGAAGCAGCCATCGCTGCTGCCGCCAGCGCTTGGCTAGCTGGCGGACTAAACGATAAAATAAAATTAGTAGATGATATTGGCATTACCAGCCATCAAACGCGTAACACCCAAACTGGAGAAATGAATCCGGCCGAACAGGCTATTACAGTAGGCAAACATCTTTCTAATAACCTTTATATCAGCTACCTATATGGTATTGAAAGTGCTACGCAAACAGTTAGTATTACCTACCAAATAAGTCGTGCCCTGCAAAGCATTTTGCACTTCGGTACAGAATCATTTGGTGGTGAATTCCGTTATACACACCGATTTGATTAAATTCTTATCAGCTATTAAGATTTGCATAATATGATTATTAAATATTAACTAATTGAAATGCATCTTAAAAAAAAATGTAAATTGATATTTACGTTGGCTTTGGATTTAAAATATTATCTAGCGGAGCATATACACCTTATAGATGGGCATCAAATTTAGAACTCAACTTATCGAGACCTACAATTACTTATCATTTAAATAATAATATAAGGGATTTCATATGCCATAATCGATATTTATTATAGGTATAATAATTCTAATGCAATTGTATTATTACTGAATAACTTGGAATATTAGTTATACAAACAATTTTATGCGGGTCAAAATTACGTTAAATAAGAGGTGAACGCAGCAAAGTAAGTTACAACTATATAACACAAGAGTGGAAAAAATTTCTCGACAATTAGATATATTTATAAATGATATCGCTATTTGCTTGATAGAGAATAACCATGTAAATTGGTCATTTGGTGCAAGAAAGATGTAATTTGTTGCATAAACTTCTAAGCTCATATCTTTGTAATGGCATGTATTGGTTACAAAGAAGTTTTGAGAAAAGATTAAACTAAATTATAAAATATTTTGATAGCAATTATTTACATAAATAAAGGTAATAGATGAAAAAAGCTTAAAACTATGCATATTGCTAGTCCTGAATTTTTTGTAGCATCAGAAAATCAGAACTTTTCAGTTACTGCTGAGTAATTAATATCATTCCTGCTGCCATCAGCCGTTCTATTAAAAAATTTTAGAAAAATTCGAGTTTGATTTGTTTTCACACATTAACTGTCAAGTTACGTTGTATCAGGGAAGGCGTATCTACTATAGAAAATGTAAAGAAACCTATGGGAAATATACAAATCCTGCTCAGATGGCAGGTTGTATAGGCACACTTAATGAGACTATGGAAATATCCAAGTCACAGGTACTGCTTAAACGCAAGATTCTTGTTTTCAAGTGCATTGCATTTTAATGGTCAAAGGACGGATTCTAAATTACTCAAAAGGTTAATAATTTATCAAACCGAAATAAAAAACAGAGCATTTGTGAAAGCCCTGTATAAATTTATTTTACGATACTTGTAATTGGTAAATTAGTGTACAATTCAAATTTTTTAAGACTTCAATAACACAAAGAATGATAAATATATACATGTCTTTAATGAACATATCGAAAATGTATAATTTTATTCAATAAAAAAGTTACTTATTGAATTGATAAAAGCATAACCTTTTATAAATGTGAAAATTTATAAATTAAATTAATAAATATCATGAAAAGAAAATTTTTACTAAATATAGTCTTGTTTTTTATTCAGTCGCTAAACATTGTTTATGCAACCGAACCCCTCGAAAAATGGTATTTTTATAAAGTTTCAAAAAATACTGTTTTGGGAGGAGAGCCAACTATTGAAAGAGAGCGATTAATATATAGATATTGGCAAACTAAACTAACAATAACCGACAAAGAGGTAGTAATCGACAAAGAGATAGTAATCAACAAAGAGGTAGTAATCGACAAAGAGGTAGTAATCGACAAAGAGGTAGTAATCGACAAAGCTTGCACTATTCAAGAGGGTGCTATGAACGAAATCGTTACACCATTATCGTATTGGAAGTCGCCAGAGCTAATAGACAAGTACCAGAAAATTTTTTCAGAAGAGAAAATCCCACTCGAAAACCAAATTCACATAATAAAAAATGACTTAAATGATAAAGGTTCGCCCTGCTCTAAACAGGATCTTACCGCCTTAATAAAAACAGGAAACTTTATGGTATTTATGACCGAACCAGGATATATAATTATTTTTTCAAAAAATTTAGAAAAAGATAGATTATCATCAGCCACGTATAGAGGATTAAATCAACCATTAAATTTGCTAGGTCACCCAATGTTAAGTGATAAAAAAATTGTTAATAAAATAAATAAAGAGTGTGATTTTCCTGCTGATGGCATTTATGAGTATAACAGTTATAACAAATGTCCATTAACAGAGTTAGATATATATTTCTCCAATGTAATAAATGAATTAGACGCCGAAAAAGAATATAGTTTTGAGAATACTAAAGATAAATTCTATTTTACTAAAAATCAGATAAAAGAATTTGAATACGAAATATATTTGAATAGTGAAAAAAATAATAAATTAATATACCGTTTACCCATCTATAAGGAAAATGTTTTAGAATCAGCTGCTTTTATACAATATTACTATATTGATAAAGAATTGAAAAATATTTGGTTATTAAATGTGGTTGAAAGTGACATATCACAACGAGTTGAAAAGTGGAGACATTATAAAATTAATAATACGGGACATTTTAAATTATTAGAATCTATATCATGTGAACATCGTAATAGAAAAGGAATAGTGAAATGTCATAATGGTTAGTAGTATATTTATTAAAACTATAATAAATATAAACTTGATATAAAATAGATGATTATTAGATACTTTTTTATATAAAAAATCTACAAGTACTACTATTAGCAGTTTCTAGGAAAAGGTTTATTATGTTCTTCCTAACCTTAAAGATAAAATATCGCACCTGAGTTAATTCTAGAATAGAAGGTTTAAATTGTATTGAGATAAAATGGATAACAAAACAGCCGATAACTAAGTATAGCAGTGTTATAAGATCATATAATAATGAATTCCAGCATCGATAAATAAGTATCTGGATAAATATAGCTGACTTTTAAGAGCAGAAAAAAATTTGCCATTATCAAGTATACAGTGTAAATTTTAGTTGGCAAAAGTGATGGTTGCATAAATTTAATATGTCAATTATTAACAAGAATTTTACCGTGTAGTCTTAAGGTGAGAACCGTGCCTGAACAACAAACTGCTATTCACTTTTTACAGCAATTGTTCCAACAAACCATTATAGCTGCCAGCCCAATTAACAAACTGGAACCTTATCTGCCACCACAAAAACCATCAGGAAAAGTAATTGTTGTTGGTGCCGGCAAAGCTGCTGCTGCCATGGCCGCAGAATGGGAAAGAATTTGGCCATCTAGCTATCCACCACTGAATGGTGTGGTAGTCACTCGTTACGGACATAGTATCCCCACAAAACACATTAAGGTACTAGAGGCCAGTCATCCGCTTCCAGATTCAGCGGGTCAACTGGCTGCACAAACTTTATTGAATGCTGTACAAGGATTAAGAGCAAATGATCAGGTCTATTTTCTGGTTTCAGGCGGCGCCTCTGCGTTAACCACCCTGCCTGTAAATTCAATCAGCCTTGCTGATAAACAAGCGATAAATAAGCAACTACTTAGTCATGGTGTACCTATCGATGCCATGAATACCATCCGTAAACATTTATCTCAAATCAAAGGTGGCAGGCTGGCCTTAGCTGCCGCACCCGCATCGATTACCACATTAGTTATTTCTGATGTTGCAGGTGATAACATTAGTACCATAGGTTCCGGAGCAGCTGTACCTGATCCAACAACTTTAAGCGAAGTTCATGATATTATTGTTCGTTATAATATTCAGTTACCTGAACATATTACAGCTTATCTGCAATCAGCTATAGCAGAAACACCCAAAGTACTGCCAAACAGCAGTGCCCATCTGGTCATTACTCCTAATCAGGTATTTGATAATATATGTCATTGGGCAGAAAAGCAGAATATGGAGGTATTATATCTGGGTGATCGCATTGGAGGTGAAGCACGGGAGGTAGCGCAGGTAATGGCAGGCATAGCTCTTTATCATCAACAGCAACGTCATAAAACAAAGCCTCTGTTAATTTTAAGTGGCGGAGAAACCACAGTTACACTGGGAAAACATCAAGGTCGAGGCGGACGAAATAGTGAATTTTTACTTGCATTAGCCATTGCCCTTAATGGTGCTGAAAATATATATGCATTAGCGGCGGATACCGACGGTATTGATGGCAGTGAAGACAACGCCGGTGCATGGATTACTCCGCATACATTATCTAAAGCAGAGCAAATAGGAGTATCGGCAAACAGTATGCTTAACAGCCATTATGCCTACGATTTTTTTGCCGCTATACAACAATTACTAATAACCGGCCCTACCCTGACCAATATTAATGATTTTCGCGCTATTCTGGTATTTTAACAGGGATGATTATCTTAGTTTTGCTGAACCTAATTGATAAAGTTACCCATACTTTTAGAAATATCCACAGTATGGTAATTAGTTACAGGAATTTATTACCATAGTTATTGGATATTTTGGATTTTAGGGATTAAGATTTTATCCATTATTGATTATTGACAATTTAACCAAGTATGCATTAGATCTATTTAACAAAATTATCACTTGATGGCCACAAACCAAAAATAGTTTATCCAAAAGAATATAATTAACAAAAATAGACTATAAATCTGTTTAGTTAGAATATGCTTTTTTAAGCTTTATATTTTTTCATAATTTGATACCGCTATAAGCAAACTTTACTTACTCGGTTTAAATCTATCAGCTACACTGCTCTGATGATGAATATTTGAATAAAGTAATTAGCATGGATCACAATAAGCAGATTGTAACCGATTTTTATCAACAAATTTTTATTAAAGGAAATTTATCTGTCTTGGCCAATTATATGCATGATAACTATATCCAGCATAATCCCACTGTAGAAAACGGCCGCCAAGGTTTTTTCAATTTTATGCAAAAATTTCTGCAATTTAAGCCTCAGATAGATATTCTTAATATCACTTGTGAAAATGACATGGTATATGTTTTCTTTAAATGTACCTTAGCCAATGGTCATATTAATAAAGTCTGCGATATCTATCGTCTGCATCAGGGAAAACTGGCAGAGCACTGGGATGTTATCGAACATAATGTTGAAAATATAGAATCAATTAATGGTAACAGTATTTTTTGAGCAGTATTTTTATTCATGTAGCGCTGATGACTGTAATCATTAAGTATAATATGAAATTGACATTTTTCTATAAATCTTCCTAGATATAAAAAAACCAGTACATATTCTTAATGTACTGTTTTTTTAATGTCATTAAATTCAGGAAATTTATAAATAATTTAGGAAGACAGATAAATTAATTATCATTACTGGGTTTATACTTTATTGACACTGGAAAGGTAATCACCTCAGTCATTTATGCAGTCTAAACGATTTATATTTATGGCCTTCAATTCCTTTTATTTAACGATCATCCTCTTTACAAACGTATCAGGGTTTATCGTATAAAATATCATTACATAAAATTAAGAATCGGCCAGCCATGCTGCTGTGCATATTGATTTAATTTTTCATCCGGATTAACAGCTACTGGATCGGATACTTCTTGCAGTAAAGGCAGATCGTTATGAGAATCGCTGTAAAAAAATATTTTTTCATAACTTGTCATCGAAAGATTTCTGGCCGCCAGCCATTCCTTTAAGCGGCTGACCTTACCCTCTTTAAAGCTGGGTGTACCGATATAATTGCCGGTATAATTACCTTTATCATCGGTTTCTAACTGAACGCCAATCACATTTTCAATGCCGAATAGATGTGCTATTGGTGTAATGATAAATTCGTTAGTTGCTGAGAGTAATAATAATTCATCACCAGCATCACGATGTCCCTGAACCAGCATTTTCGCCATAGTGGTAATATGCGGTAAAATAAATTCCTGCAAATATTCACTGTGCATTTTATCCAGCTCAGCCCGATTGAAACGCCCGAGCGGTGCGAGCTGAAATTTTAAAAATTCGTCGATATTCAGACAGCCATTCATATAATCCTGATAAAATTTATTTCTTTCAATATCAACAAAACTTTGCTCAATTAATCCTTTTTTAAGTAGATATTTTGGCCATTCATTATCTGAATCACAATTTATCAAGGTTCTGTCTAAATCGAATATAGCGAGATTCATACGTTTTCCTGTTGTTTCAGTAACTGACGCAGTAAAGTCAAAGTAATTCGTTTTCCCTGCGCCAGTGAATAATCGTTTAAAGTGTTAAGCATCAGCAATAAATTGTCCAGATCACGCCGCCAGTGTGAAAGCAGATATCGGATAACTTCATCATCAATCGGAATTTGCCGTGCTCGCGCCATACCTACCAAAGCATCAAATTTTTCTTCTTCACTTAACGGTTTAATTTCATACACCAGACAAAAAGCCATACGGGTACGTAAATCTTCGCGGATCATTAGCTGCTGTGGTGGAATAGCAGAACTAAGCAGCAAATTACCATGACGACTATTCCGAAAATGATTAAATAAGGCAAAAAGCTGCTGTTGCTCAGAAACACTGAGTAATTCAATTTGATCTACAGCAACACAGTCCAGATCAAACAACCAGTTGCCTAACCCGTCTTTGCTGGCATCTACATATTCAGCTTTCAGACCACGTGACTGCGCCTGAGCTACCCAAGCTTTAAGTAGATGACTCTTGCCACTGCCGGCCTCACCCCAGACAAAAATAAAAGGATCAGCCTGATACTGTAAAACATAAATCAGTTCGGCATTTGTATGGCCAAGGAATTTATCAAAACCGGGATAATTACGATCTTCAAAGTCAAATATTAATTGATTCACTAGAGTAGACCAGTTAAAAGAACTGCGGTGCGAAGTAAGATTGTACGCTGTCTGGTTAGCGTCGATCAACCGGCACAGCAATGGATAATGATTATGCAAAAATGTAGCTATTATTATTTACAGCTCTTACTATTTATTTCACTATTGCAATGATGGCATTATGAGGTTGGTTCAGCAGCCAATACCTGTGTCCACAACTGCTTGCCAATCTGATAATAAGCCAGTAATTGGGCATTGACGATCGTTTTCGCGGTATCACGCAAACGAGTATTATGCTGTTGCTGACGATAATAACGATAGGCAACCTGACTGTCTTTAGCTATATCCTGATCAACCAATCCAAGTTCAGCTGCTATACTCAACAAAGCAATATTGCCATAATTTTGTAATAGCTGCGGATACTGGTGTGCAAAAGCCAGAATTAAATATTGCACCACAAATTCCACGTCTACTACACCACCACGCGCATATTTAACATTTTCAACAACCGGTGGATGCGTTGCAAACATTTTTTCACGCATGCTAATGATTTCCGCACGTAAATAGTGCAGATCACGCTGTCGACTTAAAATTTCCTCTCGTATTGATTCAAACCGCTGTCCTAAGGCAACATCGCCACCAATAAAACGAGCTCGGGTTAAGGCCTGATGCTCCCAGGTCCAGGCATTTTCCCGCTCATAACGCTCAAACGCCTGTATATGGGTAACGGTAAATCCAGAATCCCCATTCGGACGTAAGCGTAAATCAATGTCATACAGACTACCAGCTCCAGTAGGTACTGTGAGCCAGGTTGTTAAACGACGCGCTAAGCGCGTGTAGTTATCAATCGCATCAGGGTGATCGTCATCATACAGGTAAACCAGATCCAGATCAGATGTATAGCCAAGCTCTTTGCCCCCTAGCTTACCATAAGCAACTACCGAAAAAGACGGCTGCTCACGGTGTCTGCGTGGCAATTCCTGCCAAACTCTGGGTAAGGTTGACTGGATAATGACATCGGCCAAAGCTGATAGCTGATCAGACAATGCTTCAACAGTCCATAAACCAGCCAGATCCTGTACAGCCAAACGGAAAGTATAGGCATGCTGAAAACGCCGCAGTACATCCATTTGCGCTTCCACATCACCGTGGCAATCATCCAGTAAACCATTAAGCTCCCGTGCTGATTTTTCCCAGTCTGAATCTATTTGCATTAGCTGATTACTGAGTAATTCATCTAGCAATACCGGATGTTGTTGCAGATAGCTGGCTACCCAGCTACTCTGACTCATCAATTCGGCTAGTTTACTCAAAGCTTCGGGATGTTCATGTAAGAAAGCCAGATATGAACTACGTCGACCAATAGCTTCTATAAAATCCAACAGACGTTTTAAGGTTAGGTCGATATGATTGCTACTGGAAGCTACCCGTAGCAATGATGGAATGATCTGATCAAAGCGGATTTGTGCCTCTGCTGATAATTGCCGGTACTGGCTGCTATGACGTAATTGCCGCAAGCGTTGCAATATAGTTTCAGCATTGTAGCCATATGAATTGAGTAAAGATTTCTTTTCATCATCGGTATCATCATCCTGCCAAATGCGCGACAGATCGCTATTTTCAAGGCAATCATCTTCATCAGGATTGGTAAAAATAGCATTAAAGATATCATTTACTTGCTGACGTAAGTCGTTTAATTCTGCCAGATACGCTGCAAAATTTTTAAAACCCATGCTTTGAGCCAGCAACAGCTGTTGTTCTGGATTGACAGGTAGCATTTGCGTTTGCTGATCATCCCAGTATTGCAGACGATGCTCTGTATCGCGCAGAAAAAGATATGCTTGTTGCAATATTTCAACGTGATGTTGTTCTAGCATACCTTGTTTAACCAGCTCAAACAGGGTTTCCTGAGTACCTTTTAGTTGTAAACTGCGAATCTGACCACCGCGAATTAATTGAAAAATCTGAGCAATAAACTCTACTTCTCTGATTCCGCCAGCACCCAATTTAATGTTATCAGCCATGCCTTTACGTCTGACTTCCTGTTGTATCTGTTGATGTAAACCGCGCATGGCTTCATAAGCATTGAAGTCTAGATATTTACGAAATACAAATGGTCGCACCAGCTGAGCAATACCATTAGGGTAAGCAGTCACTACCCGCGCCTTAGTCCATGCATAACGCTCCCACTCGCGCCCCTGTTGAATCAGATATTGCTCGAGTGCTGTTTCATTCAACACCAGAGGACCGGCATCTCCATCTGGTCGCAAACGCATGTCAACTCTGAATACTTGTCCATCCTCGGTGATGTTATTTAACAGAGCAATAATTTTCTGTCCGACTTTAGTAAAAAACTCCTGATTACTCTTCTGTCGTTTGCCATCAGTATCTCCGGCTTCTGGATAAATAAAAATCAGATCAATATCGGAAGACACATTGAGTTCATATCCTCCCATTTTCCCCATACCGACAACACTGAGATGCTGTTGTGCCCCACTGTAGCGACCAATTGGCTGACCATATAAACCAGTATAGTAATGGTGGGCATATTGTTCAGCAGTGTTAATAGCGAAATCGGCAAAATAGGTGATA
Source organism: uncultured Neisseriaceae bacterium (assembly GCA_946481965.1). Classification (GTDB taxonomy): domain Bacteria; phylum Pseudomonadota; class Gammaproteobacteria; order Burkholderiales; family Neisseriaceae; genus Snodgrassella. The sequence goes on from CAMLPN010000022.1 coordinate 21,060, forward strand.
GTAGTTGTTACCTCATTTAAATCGCTGATTCTTGCCAGATCGCGGGTAATGATATGTGCCATTACATAACGCCGTAATAAACGAAGTTGACGTGCTATTTCTGCTTCATTTTCATTTATCTGCAAATTTTGCCAGTCAGAAAATTCGACAAAGTCTTGGGGTTCTAATGGTCGCTGTAGCCATGACAAAAATAATTCATCTTCGAGTTGATGATTATCCAATAGTCGACTTAGAAAGCGGGAATATGGACGTGCTGTAGTCAGCATTTGTTGTGGAGTCATGATTTGGCAAGGAAAAATCGTTTCATATTATTATCATACCGGTTCGGTTGCAGCGAGTGAATTAAAAAATTCGTATATTCTGAGCCAAATAAATTCAAGAATATATTGTTAAAGCATTTTAAAACAAAAGGAATATTCGTTATCTACACGAATACTCCTTCTAAACTGGCAATCACAACGCTGCCTGTAATCATCAATGTTCGTGATCATGAGCCCCATGTACATGACCATGTTCCAATTCTTCCGCAGTAGCCGGACGAATATCTTTAACCGTTGCTTTGAAGCGGATACGCTGACCAGCCAATGGATGATTAGCATCAACAACTGCTTTACCATCAGCAATATCAGTGATGCGATATACCAATACCTCACCGGTTTCCGGATCATCTGCTTCGAACAGCATGCCCAGTTTTACATCAACCGGGAATACATCCAAAGGCTCAATACGGATCAAATCATCCTCCTGTTCACCAAATGCGTCATCCGGTTCCAGTGTCACATCCACAACGTCTCCTACTGCTTTATCATGTAACTGTTCTTCAACCAAAGGAAAAATACCGTCATAACCTCCATGCAGATAACTAATTGGTTCTTCAGTTTTATCAATTAGCTGATTATCAGCGTCATACATTTCATAATCTAAAGATACAACAGAGTTTTTGGCAATTTTCATATACTTCTTTCTACTATTCAAAAGCTGACAAACCAGCAAATGTTCTAGTTTAACATGGAAATACAATAGTCACATGTCACCGTTTCAGGATTGCTTTTCATTCAGTCGCGCCATCATTCCAGCCAGAATAATTTTACCTTCGGCCTGACTGACTATTGGCTGGTTATTCTTACCACCAAGTAAACGAATATCTTCAGCGGGCATTTCTTCAATAAACCGGCTTGGTTCGTGAAACTCCCATGAACCAGCTCGCTTACGTTTATGACAGTGAGTTACCGTCAGTGTTTGGCGGGCACGAGTAATTCCTACATACATCAGGCGACGTTCTTCATCAACATTATTCTCTTCAACGCTGTCTGCATGCGGAAATACACCTTCTTCACACCCAACTAAAAAAACATGTGGATATTCTAAACCTTTGGAGGCATGCAAAGTAGACATACTGACCATATCCGCTTCATCATCTTCTTTACCCTCCAACAATGTCATTAACGCTATGGTCTGGGCAATTTCCAGAATATTTTTATTATCTTCCTCTCCTTTTTTACCAATCCAGTTGAGCAGATCCTGAACATTACGCCATTTTATTTCACCAGCCCGTCCTTCTTCTGTATTGAGCAAATGATTTTCGTAAGCAATGTCTTTTAATAAATCATGTAAGAGTACGACGGCAGCATCAATGTGGGCGCGATACTGATAATCTTTCAGTAAAGCGATAAATTGCTGTAATGGTTCACGGCTTTTAGCAGACAGTTCAGCCAGTGCATCCATACTGCATGCAGCCACAAATAAACTACAGTGAGCAATTTTGGCATAATGATTTAATTTGGCCAGAGTCGTTTCCCCCACCCCTCGCCGCGGTGTTGTTACTGCACGTAAAAAGGCCGGATCATCATCCGGATTAGCCAGTAAACGGACATAAGCGAGCACATCTTTGATTTCAGCTTTATCAAAAAAACTTTGTCCGCCGGATAACTTATACGGTATTCGCCGACTGCGCAATGCTTCTTCAAACACTCGCGCCTGATGGTTGCCCCGATATAAAATAGCGAAATCTCGATAATGCACGGCATCGCCACCAACCAACTTTTGATGAGCAATACGACTAACGACCATATCTGCTTCATGTCCTTCATTATTGCAGGCAATGACATCAATCATTTCCCCTAAGCCATATTCACTCCACAGGGTTTTGGGAAACAATTTTGGATTATTAGCTATCACTTGATTGGCAACACGTAAAATCCGTGCCGAAGAGCGATAATTCTGCTCCAGTTTAATAATATTCAGATTGGGATAATCCTGTTGTAGTAAGCGCAGATTTTCCATATTGGCGCCACGCCAGGCATAAATACTCTGATCATCATCCCCCACTGCTGTAAATTTACCATCACCACCAGTCAACAAACGCATCATGGCATATTGACAAGTATTGGTATCCTGACATTCGTCTACCAGTAAATAACGCAACCGCATTTGCCATTTGTAACGTATATCAGCCTGTTGTTGCATCAGAATTACCGGAATACGAATCAAATCATCAAAATCTACCGCCTGATAACTCATCAGCGTATCCTGATAAGAAGCATACAGCTGCCCAATCTGTCGTGTCCATGGGTCTTCAGCTTGTGCCACCACCATTTCCGGTGTCAATAACTCATTCTTCCATAATGAAATCTGATGCTGAGCTTTAAAAACCATTTCTCGGCCAGTACTCCCTAACAGCTCACCAATAATTTTTGCTGCATCAGCACTATCCAAAATTGAAAACTGCTTTTTATATCCTGCTGCGGCAGCTTCTTCCCGCAGCAAACGCATGCCTAGAGAATGAAATGTAGATACCGTCAATCCTCGTGTTTGTGGTTTGGTTAGTAAATGCCCTACTCGCTCCTGCATCTCTCGTGCCGCTTTATTGGTAAAGGTAATGGCCGCGATCTGGTGTGCAGGATAATGTGCCCGTGTAATCAAATAAGCAATTTTTTCCGTTATCACCCTTGTTTTACCACTTCCGGCTCCGGCAAGGACAAGCAGCGGACCATCTAAATAATGAATGGCTGCATGCTGTTGAGGATTGAGATTTAACATATTCTAATTATTAAAATTGAAAAGAAAACCAAAAAGTCATTAGTCAACGTTCTCTCTTGATCGATAACTGAACAGAAACTTGATAATGCCGAGTATGATAGCAAATTCAAGCACCCTAAACATAATTATTAATTATCACACCTCAATCAAAATCACTTATTGTTATATTTAGAAATTCTATTATGCTGACAGATGCTTGTCTGATTGTACCACTGTGACTAAAGCCTATAGCTAGTCTAAGTTCAACCGGTTCGATGGAAAACACACTTTAGTAATAATTAATTAATGAAGATCTAAGCCAAAGTGAAACTTATCAAGATAATATATCTGCAACGAGATCAATTTTGTCTATGCTCATATGGTTAAATCATTAAGTATTTACAGTCAATAATTTTGATATACCGGTAAATTTTGCTGCAGTTACAGCCTTTGATGAAGTGTAGATTTATGACAAAAATATAATAAGTACCATATCTTTGTCACTGAAAAATACCTTTTATCGCATTGATAATTTTTAGAATTTGGAATTTTTTTTAGAAATTAGTATTTTTTCACTGCCATAAACTTCGCACCGAAAAATACCTGTGGCCCGCAGTTAACATATAAAGGCTACTTAGCTCCTCTTTTTACCCTATTCATAATTGTTGGTTAAAGCGATTGCTTTTGCTTGATTTTTACAAAAATGCGATTGCAGGAATGCTTAAGAGGATACTTACAGCTTTATACTTATTTATGATTACTCATCCAAAATGTAATCAATCGGTTAATTTTTAATTTTCTTCTTCATCAAACCCAATCAGCCAGATAATCATCATTTTTTCATAGAAATTATTTATTTACTTTTGAGTTACTGTTCTATCGTTAATGTTTTAATGCAATTTGATAGTGTTTTAAGCCTGTCCATCTGCTTGCTCTGATCGATATATAGCATGAGTTAAAATTTCTATTATGTGCGATCTTTACTTATTTTATTCCGGTATCCCACAATGATTTGTTATTAAAACTCTCCTAGATATCACCTATTGGTTTTTACCGTCCCTTTTTGCACTATTGAATTTTAGCTTCTGATTTATAAAAAATAAAATTTTGGTTTCAACAATATTATTGCCAAAATATTACTGAATTATTTTATGGATTAATCTATCTCATAGTATAAATTGAAACACCTTTTAGCTTTTTTCAATTATCATTTTGTCATTTTCATTATTAATAAACAATTACTCTATCTATAGCAATAATTCATCTTTTAAAGCTGCCAGTCTATAGGTGTCAGTCCATGAGCTTGCAGATAGGCATTAGCCTGCGAAAAATGTTTACAACCAAAAAATCCGCGGTAAGCAGAAAGTGGCGAAGGATGTGCTGCGGTTAGAACCAGATGTTTATTGCGGTCGATCATGGCACCTTTCTTTTGTGCATGGCTGCCCCATAGCATAAAAACCACATTTTCACGACCTTCATTCAGAGAAGCAATTACCCGATCAGTAAATGTTTCCCACCCTAACGTAGCATGCGAATGTGCCTGCCCAGCGCGCACCGTCAATACCGTGTTCAGCAATAATACCCCTTGTTCAGCCCAGTGCTGTAGATAGCCATGCTGCGGGATATTAAATCCAGCGATATCATCAGCTAGTTCTTTATAAATATTGATTAAAGAAGGAGGAATAGCAATTCCCTTGCGCACAGAAAATGACAATCCATGAGCCTGTTGTGGACCATGATAAGGATCTTGCCCGAGAATCACCACTTTTACCTGAGCAAATTCGGTAGCCTTAAAAGCGTTAAATACATCCTGTGCCGGCGGATAAATGACTTTACCAGCTTTACGCTCTTGGCGCACAACATCAAGAATATGTTGAAAATACGGTTGTTCTTTTTCTGCTCCTATTGCCTGATGCCAAGTTTGCATAATTCTTCCCCTTATTGAAACTACAGGCAACTTTTGCTGAAAGCTTAAGTTGCACATCAAAGCCCGAATTTTAACATACCGCCTGCACCATCAATCACGTTTTATACGCCAGAAATGTGATAGCGGACCAAATCCATGGCCAAGATGCCAGTATTGTGCCGCTGCTATGGCTCCATGTAAATAACTCTTACTCGCCGCAACGGCATTAAGAAGATTCTGATGTTGTGGACGTAATGCAGCTATCGCTGAGGACAAAGTACAACCTGTACCATGAGTATTTTTGGTATCAATACGAGAAGAACGAAAGCACACTGGATCGAAACCAGATTGCAACAGCCAGTCCACGGCCTCAGCTGATCCTTCCAGATGTCCGCCCTTCAATAAAACAGCATGAAATCCTTCCTGCATCAACATTTCACCTTGAACCAGCATTTCAGCTTCTGTTGTTGCCAGTGGTTGTTGCGTCAGCACAGATAGCTCCAGCAAATTAGGAGTAATGACATCAGCTAATGGCATCAGCCACTCTTTTAAAGCCGCTACTGTATTTTCCAAGGCCAAGGCAGAGCCGGAAGTAGCCACCATCACCGGATCCAACACCACAAATGGTAAATGGTAACGTTGTAACACCTGAGCAACCGTTCGAATAGAATCAGCGTCAGCCAGCATACCAATTTTCACCGCATCTATGCGCATGTCACTCAAAACCGATTCACATTGAGCTTCGATCATTTCTGGAGGTGTCACCATAACCCGTTGTACACCGGTGGTATTCTGGGCGGTTAAAGCAGTAATTACGCTCGCTCCATAGGCACCAAGAGCAGCAAAAGTTTTTAAATCGGCCTGAATACCGGCACCACCACCTGAATCAGATCCTGCAATTGTTAATGCTCGTGGATTGGGCTTTGCTGACACCATATACTTCTCCATAAATGTTAAAACAGATTGATTTACCTATTAATGATTATTGTGTTAAAACCAGGCAGCTGTATCCTAGTAGCACAATGACATAACGGATCACCATGCTGAATAATTAGTTAAATAAACTATATACAGCTGACTAATTACCGAAACAATGTATTTCGGCAGGAAATGTTTTTGCCTTAACCTCAGCTACATAAGATGCAATTGCTTCCTGAATACTATTTTGTTCCTGCATAAAGTTTTTCACGAATTTGGCCGTTTTACCATGGTATATACCCAGCATATCGTGCATCACCAGCACCTGACCATCACAGTCCACACCGGCTCCAATACCAATGGTCGGACAAGACAATGCAGCAGTAACCTGTGCAGCCAATTGAGCTGGCACACATTCCATCAACACAACATCTGCACCGGCATTGGCATGTGCCTGAGCATCATCCATTAATTGTGCCGCTGCTGCGCCACGCCCCTGTACTTTATAACCACCCAGAGTATTGACAGATTGTGGAGTCAAACCAATATGGGCACAGACCGGAATTCCTCGCTGTTGTAAAAAAGCGGTTGTTTCGGCTATCCATGCACCACCCTCTAGTTTTACCATGTGCGCACCTGCTGCCATCAATTGCGCAGCTGCAGCAAAAGCCTGTTCTTTACTTTGCTGATAAGAACCAAAAGGTAAATCAGCCATAATTAATGCCTGCTCATTTCCACGCGCAACGGCGACGGTATGATAACAAATATCATCAAGACTCACCGGCAAAGTAGAACTCTGTCCCTGCACTGTCATTCCAAGCGAATCTCCGACCAGCAATATATCAACCCCCTGCTCACTCATTAGGCGGGCAAAACTGGCTTCATAACAAGTCAACATAGCGATTTTTTCGCCAGCAGCTTTCATATTTTTTAAAGTATGGATTGTATTCATAAACAAAAATTAATATTATTAATATATCAATGCATTAAAGAGTTGACACACCATGTGTCTGTTTATTCTCGACCAGCTTGTATTAATCAACTTCAGAAGTTATCTGTTAATGTCCTACAGATCATAAATAGCTCAGCCACTGCGTTTCCGAAAAATACCACAAACCACTGTAAACACAGATCACATTAACAAATATTTTTCAAATACCAGTAATGATCTGACCAAATAAAAACTTAATCAAAAAAATATTTGCTTAATAACTTAGCAAATCATACAGGATAAACATTTTAAAATAATCTATTTACCGATAACGTTTTACCATTCCATTACGTTCACTACAGCACATCATTTTCCAGCCGTAAAAAAACTGTATTTTTGCGATAAAAATACAGTTCAGCTTAACGAAGTGACCCTACATAATGATAGATACATTATTCTGAAGTTAATAATATTATCATTAATCGCTTTCAAACTGATGATTATCTTGAAAAAATATCATTTTAATCTTGTTATACTTTTTTGCACTGAATTTATTCGCTTAAATTCAGATAAATCCGGCTACCCTGCATATTGGCAATGGTCTTGAGTAATAACGCAAAATGATCGTCATTACCCATAAAATCTAATTCATTGGTATTAGCAATCAGCAATGGTGCATGCTGATACAAATGAAAAAAATGACGATATTCATTATGGATTTGTTGTAAATATCCGTCTGGAAACAGATTTAACGAACCTTCATTACGTTGTCGTAAACGCCTATCCAGCATTTCATCACTGGCTTCAAGGTAAATAACCAGATCAGGCACAGGAAATTTAGGCATGACCCGTTGTTTAATCTGCCAGTAAAGTGTCTGCTCATCATCACGTAAAATCACTGGGACATAAATCTGATCTTTTTCTAAAAGAAAATCTGCTACCACTCGTGAGCGACGCTCATCTTCAGCATAAATTACCTTAATTGCTTCACTGCGTCGTATCAGAAAATGCATTTCTGTTGCTAGACCATGATTGGCCGCATTCAGATAAAACCTTTCCAGAAAAGGGTTACTTTCAGGAATTTCAGATAATAACAAAGCATCAAAATGCTGTGCCAAACGTCGACTCAATGCAGACTTACCACTACCAATAGAACCTTCAACAACAATATAGCGATAATCCATACAGTTTTCCCCTTTTGATTGGAAAAGTATCAGGCAAGAATAGTAACCATTTCATCTGGTTTTTGCCGTAACAATGTAACAGCTAGTTCAGCTGCTTTCCCATGCCTGCCCACCTGATAATTTGGCACAATACGTGCTAATGGTTCCATCACAAATGCACGCTCATGTGCCCGAGGATGAGGCAAGATGAGATTTTGATCATTAACCACCAAACCATTATAGTCAACTATATCTAAATCCAGCGTACGCGGTCCAAAACGAATAGTGCGCTCACGACCAAAATCAAGTTCCAGTTTTTGCAATGCCTGTAACAACTGTTGCGGATTAAGAATGGTATGAAGCAACACTACGGCATTGATAAAATCGGCCTGATCTGTCAGACCAACCGCTTTAGTTTGAAACAGAGGTGATATGGCTTTTAAACGCACCCCTTCAAGCTGGTTTATTGCAGAGAAAGCTTTTTCTATTTGCTGCCGTGGTTTACCCAGATTAGCGCCAAGAGCCACTATTGCCGTTATTTCTTTACTCATGCAGTTTCCTGCCTACTTGTATTAACTCGACGGCGACGACGACGTGGACGTGACCGTGTTGTTCTGCTCTCCTGATCAGGTGCTGAACGAATCATTTGGGTACGTTCATCTTCAGAAGCGTGCTGAAAATTCTGCCACCACGATACTACTTCAGCATCTATTTCCCCCATTTGAGCGCGCAAAAACATAAAATCAAAAGCAGCACGAAAGCGTTGTTGGCCGAGCAGGCGAAATGGTCTTGCACCCCGTCTAATTTCAAATAAAGGCTGCAACATCCATATCTCGCGCATTACCACACTATAGCGTTGTGGTACACCCCAGCTTTTATCTAATTGCATGCGCTCCCCGGCAATAGCAGCATTCATCGCAGCATTACTACGCAAACCGGCTGCTTTTTCTTTATTCCATCTCTTAACAATCCACGGCCACAATATAGCAGCCAATACAAAACCCATGGAAACGGATTTGTCTTCGCGTAATCGCTGATCGGTATTATGCAAAGCCAGAGCAACGATATTATCATTACCTTCTGCTCCGGGCAGTAAAGCATCCAGTAAAGGATGAACATTGTTCAGGTGAAGCATTTGCAATTGTCGCAAACAAGCTTGAGCATGCCCACTGAACAAAATTTTTAATACCTCATCAAATAACCTGGCCGGTGGTTCACGTTGCAATAAGCTGGCACATTCAGCAATAGGTTGAGCAGTATTTTTATCAACCGTAAAGCCCAACTTGCCGGATAATCTGGCTGCACGCAACATTCTTACCGGATCTTCCTGATAACGCGCCTGAGGATCACCAATCATCACCAGTCGTCGGTTACGTATATCGTCCACACCATGATGGAAATCAATTACCACTTGTTGCTGAGGATCATAATAAAGAGCATTGGCCGTAAAATCCCGGCGCATAGCATCCTGTTCTAATGTGCCAAAGCTGGTATCTTTCATAATACGACCCAGCTCATTATGACTGCTTACTTTACCACCCCGAAACGTTGTTACTTCAATCGTTTCAGGCCCAATCATCACATGAACTATCGGAAAACGGCGCCCAATGATTCTACTGCGACGAAATAGTTTACGTACTTGTTCTGGTGTAGCATCTGTAGCCACATCAAAATCCTTGGGCGTTATCCCAAGAAGCAAATCTCGTACAGCACCACCAACCACAAAAGCCTGATAACCAGCATTATGCAGACGTTTAATTACCTTTTCCGCAGCAAAGCTTAGTTCGTCTGCATGAATACGATGCTGTGTAAAAGGCAGCTCTCTTTTTTTCACCGCCACCACAGACTTTCTGGATAAAACTTTGTGTAACCACTTTGCTAACATAAAATAGTAAATACTTTTGGAAAATAATCACATGCCACAATAACCATAATTGCGAGCTAATTAAGCAATATAGTATAACCTATATCCCTTTTATCCAGCATTTTTCACTTTATTACCAGATTGCCCATCAACTAAGTGACAATAGCGCAACAACTATTATTCTATTATATAATACTCCTACCTATTCCATATGCAACTTGCTGAGGGGAAAGCCACATGTACAATTATCAATCTGATACTACAAAGTTTTTAAATGAATTTCTGACACAAAACCCAGAAATAGAACAATCTCGGTTACAGCATCGTAACCTTTTATGGGATGTTGAACTCAATCCAGAAGATGAAAAAAATTTTGCTTCAGCCAGAATCTTGAAAAAAGCTTATCCTTATCTGACTGAGTAAAATTAGATCCAGCAGTTATGACCATTCAGTCCAACCAATCTAACCTATTACAGCAGCAATATCTGACCAGTATCAATCCTTCTGAACCGGGAATACTGACGCAATTACGCACAGAAACCACCTTGCACCGTAAAGGCAACATGTCTATAGCACCAGAACAAGCACAATTGCTTATCTGGCTTGCTCAATTAATTCAGGCACGTTTCTATCTGGAAATTGGCGTCTATACCGGTTACAGCAGTACAGCCATGGCCATGACTTTGCCAGAAGATGGCCATATAACAGCCTGCGATATTAACGTCACCTACACTGATATAGCAAAAAAATACTGGCAAAAAGCCGGGATCAGTCACAAAATTGAGCTATTTTTGCAACCAGCCCTCATTACACTAGACGCTTTAATCGCTAAACAACAAACTAATCATTATGATCTGGCTTTAATTGATGCGGATAAGGCGCCAACACCTTATTACTATGAACGCTGCCTGCAACTAATACGACCAGGCGGTATCATAGCAATTGATAATGTTTTCTTACATGGACGAGTCATGCATAAAAGGTGCGAAGACGAGTCAGAAAGTATCAAAATCATGCGTCAGTTTAATGCCGGTTTGATTCAAGATCAGCGTATCAATATGTTAACTTTGCCTGTAGGTGATGGTTTGACACTGATACAAAAAAAATAACCTAAATTCAAAGGTGCGAAAACCATGTTCCTCTTCACCTCTCGTCGTTTCAGCTTAGCTTTTATCTCGTTTTTAATGATTAGTGCCTGTAGTTCTACCGCTTCTCATATTCAATCTTCTACAGAACAACAATATCCCGAACAAGCAACTATCGATCACAATGGGGAGGAATTACATCAATTACAGGTTCACCTTGCAAACATAGAGGAACAGATAGAGAACCTGAATAAACAAATTAATGAGATGCGCCAGCAACAAGCCACCATATCGCGTTATCTCAACGTACGTTTATCTAGTAATCATAACAACAATGTAAAATCCACCTCCAATACTAAAAGCAGCGACAACACTGCTGAAGCGCGTCGTTTGTATCATGCTGGCTTGTATACACAAGCGATTCGTCTGCTTAAAAATGCCGATAGCGGAGGTAATGGCAGTGCCGAGGCGCAAGAACGGATGTGGCTGTTATTACAAAATCATTCACGCCTTAATAATTGTGAATCCGTTATCAACATAGGTAAACGTTTTAACTCACAATTTCCGCATCATGCACAAAGTGCCAATGCATTGTATCTGGTGGCAGTATGTCAGAATCGCTTACAACAGCAAGACATAGCACGTGTTACCTGCCAGCAAATTATTAATGCTTACCCAAACAGCAGTGCGGCTAGCAAAGCTCGCCAGTTAATGAGCAAAAAGAAATAGTGTTTCAAATTCCATAAAAAAGGCAAAGATATGAATACTCCTCAGGTCGGCATCATTATGGGCAGTAACAGTGATTATCCAGTTATGCAACTAGCTGAGAAACTACTGGATCAGTTCGCCATTAGCTATGAAACCCATGTTGTTTCAGCTCATCGTACCCCTGATTTAATGTTTGAATATGCAGAAAATGCTCGTCAACGTGGACTAAAAGTCATCATTGCTGGAGCAGGTGGTGCGGCACATTTGCCGGGTATGGTAGCAGCTAAAACCACTCTGCCCGTACTGGGAGTCCCTATCCCTAGTAAATATTTACAAGGTCAAGATTCCTTACTATCCATTGTACAAATGCCCAAAGGTATCCCAGTAGCAACTTTTGCAATTGGCGAAGCAGGTTCCGCCAATGCTGCTCTTTTTGCCATTTCTTTATTGGCGAACGAACAACCACATTTGGTTGAGAAACTTGCGCAATTTAGAGAAAATCAGAAACAAACTGTTCTAGCAATGAAATTATAAGTTATGTTAAATTAACTTAAATAACTGTTAATTATTTTCGATATTAATTTTCTGCAAATAATTCTTTTGCATGTTTACCAGCCTAATTGACGCAATGTCGAATAGATGATAATTTTAACATGTCATATAAATATTTGTAGTACAAAACTACTGTACAAATTTAGAACTAAACCAAGCCATGTCGACATTATTTAATAAGCCACAATTGATAATCATTCCGATAATATTAATTATCGCTAGTATCTGCTTAATAGTTTCAACTTTTTCCCGCACTAACAAAGCCTCAAAACCAGCAATGTTTGTGAAAATACTGACTATTTGTATTATTGCGGGATTAGTAACGATAACAGCTGGGTCTGTATTTTTTTTCCAAAATCATTCTATTGCTAACCCAAAACCAACATTAAATTCCACTAACTTAGCAATTAATGAGCACAATAACGCCATTGCACAACCTTCTGCACCAACTAAATCACCAGCTCATGGCGACAAAATTTACCTGCGTCTCTTCAAACAGGAAGGGATTTTAGAAATGTGGTATCAGCATAACAACCAACCCTACCAACTATACAAAACCTGGAATATTTGTACCTATTCAGGGGGATTGGGACCTAAAAAAGCCGAGGGAGACGGAAAAAGTCCAGAAGGATTTTATGCTACTGAAAAAAATCTGTTAAAACCAAACAGTAATTATCATTTAGCTTTTAACATCGGCTACCCGAACGCTTATGATCGTGCTAATGGCTATACAGGCAGTTACATTATGATTCATGGTAAATGTGTATCGATAGGCTGTTATGCGATGACCGATAAAAATATTGAACAAATTTACGCTTTTGTCAGCGAGGCTTTAAATAATGGACAGAAAAAAGTACCTATTCATATTTTTCCATTCATGATGACTCAAGCAAATATGAAAAAACATCAGCACTCAACTTACCTACCTTTCTGGCAAGAATTAAAACCGGCTTATGATATTTTCCAGTCACAAAAACGTCTTCCATCTATTACCGTTAATAATCAGCATTATGTAATTAAATAAGAGAACTAAAACAACAAATACTTTTATTAATAATGGTGATTAATATTCATTTCTTAGATTTTTGGGTAAAGGGTATTCAACACCATTATAATATAAAGTGTATGTGCTTTTTGTTTGCTTAGTTATCTCTTTTATACATCCCCTTTTTCTATTTAATTTAATAATTTCTTTTTGTTCATTATATGAGACAATCAGATCTTTATAATTATTGTTAGCATTTTTCCCTAATAATAAAACAGCATTACGGCGATTGTATTCACCATCACAATCATTCCATTCACCAACAGATTGTTTTAATATTAACTTATTAACAACACGATTCAATTTTTCATTTTGCTGCACATAGAGATTAATTAGTTGTTCAGAAAAAGAAAAACTATAGGAATGACGTGCAAAGTTAGTACGAACACCAAAAGCTTTGGATTCATTATTAAGTTGATAACGAGCAGTATCGATTTCAAAATCAGTTAATTCAATAGCGTCACTATAAAATGCATCTGGTTCCCAATTACGAGCAATTAATTCACCACTTTGCGTATCCACAAGCAACACATCAAGATCATAAAA